>CAISWS010000146.1 GCA_903889265.1 uncultured Bacteroidota bacterium | reverse complement strand
TTTAAAAGTGTGGTAACTTCTAAACTATGAAAAAGGGGCGGCTTTTTAGTCTCCCCTGATTTTTATCCCGGACAGTATAGGTAATTATACAAATAGCGAATATTAAACTAGTCAATTGTCAGATTAGTGAATAAAAAGATTACACTAAAAATGATTGATTTTAATCAACTTATTCTTCCCTTTTTATTGTTAAAAGCAAAAATAATATTATAAATAACAACTCTTATGGCTTATAAAGTAACTATTGTTACCGGACCGGAGAACTGGTGTGGTTATTGCAATTAATTAAGCGGAGGTTTACATCAAATGTGAGCAAATAACATGTCTTTTTAAATACTTTAAATTTATATTTTTCGTATGAATCAGAATTTTTAAACCTATGAACTTCAGGAATTTTTCTTTTTTTCTGCTACTATTGCCCTTATCGGTTTTCAGTCAGTTTGAATTCTATAATACCGGCATTGCAATTACAATTCAGAGGGGAGCGGTGTTACATGTACAGGGGACATTAACCAATGCGGTTGATGTCTCAACACCACCTTATACTAATGTTGGCACCATAACCAACGATGGCCTGATTGAGTTAGAAGGTGATTTAAGTATAAGCGGCGCAACTACTTTTTCAACTTCCTCTCCCGGTAATGCAACCGTAAAGTTTGTGGGCAACAGCACTACCTTCACGCAAAATATTAAGGGAACAGGAACTGCTACTTTTTATAACCTGGTTTTAGACGAGTTGAACGCCGGTAACGTGGTGATGATGCAAACCAATGTTAATGTAACAGGCTCACTGGTGTTTAATTCCGCAACAATATTTGGTACGGGTGCGGTTACCACTAATACGTATCCTGCAACCACCATAACAGGTGCCACAAATAATGGAAATGGCGGCATTTTACAAACTTATGATGGAAATAACAATGAATGGGTGCTGAGTATACTGAACCCTGACCCTACGGCTATTAATGGTTACCCTCCGCTTATAAAAGGCGGCAACCCTTCTACCGCTTATGTTTTAACCTCCGGTCAGTCGGGTCCAACAGTTGGTGGGGCTCCTTCCACTCCTTCACCATCCAATCCTGACCCCAATGGAGGCTTGCTTCGCCAGATCAACGCAAGCTACATTGTTTCGCCTGACACTGCTGTAGCATATGTGTTTCCAATTGGCACAAAGAATCACGGCTTTAATGGCATTCGTCTCAATTTTACTTCAATACTCGCCGGAACCCAAACCGTGCAGGGTAAATTTATTGATTATGAGCAAAGCGCCGGTAGCAGCTCAAATGGCGGTTTTACAGGTACCATTGATGATATTTGCGTTAACTGCTGGGGTAATTACGTAGCCCCATCAAACCTGGGTTGGAACTATTACTTTTTACACAATCCATATAATAGTAACCTGCAACAATGGTTTGTGTTGCAGGGCCATGTTATTCAGCATGGCTTCTGGACATTTACCGGCAGTAGTAACGCCCCAGGGTCGTTTACCTATAGCATTGAAGCATTCCCGAATGGTATTACTCAGCCTTCAGGGCCTTCTTCTTTTACCCAGGAAATATGGAGGGTTTTAAAGTATGACAACGGTACAGGGTCTAACGGCATACCTAATGGCGCCGATACCTATGGTTATGACCCCACTACTCAGGATTGGACCACCCAAATAACCGGCCAGATAATAAACGAGCCCGGCGGCATGAATAATTTACTGCAGTATAGCTTAAATACCGGAGGCTATAATAGCATTAATGGGGGCATACCCGGCGGCCTTTACTCGGGTTTTTCAGATTTTGCTTTAGATAAATCCAATTCGGATGTAGCGCTACCGGTTACTTTAATTTATTTGGATGCAACCCCCGTTAATAACTCATATATACAGGTACAATGGGCCACTGAGCTCGAAATAAACAACAGCGGATTTAAGGTTGAACGCAGCAGTGATGCCATTAACTTTATTGAAATTGGCTGGGTGGCAGGCCATGACAACTCAAACCGGGAAAATACTTATGATTATAACGATTACAATGTAGCGCCGGATACAATTTATTACTACCGGCTTATGCAGGTTGATAACAACGGCAACCAAACACCTACCGAAATAGTGCAGGCATCGCTTACCGGCGCCAATATATTTACCATAGGCGAACTTTTTCCGAACCCGGCCAGAGACCAAAGCAGTTTAAACATTACTACTTCAGAAGCTAAAAACATTGATGTAAAACTTTATGACATTATAGGCCAGCAGATTTCCGATAAGCAGTATAATCTTTTGTCAGGTGTTAATGCCATTAGCTTAAATGCGAAACAACTGGCTGGTGGCACTTATACTGTGATCATTGATGCCGGTGACAATATATATACACGAAAATTGGTAATAACAAGGTAATATCTCCAAAAATAATCAGAGCATGAAAAAAAACTATTTTATAGCAGCATTGATGCTGATAACAAACATCTTATTTGCACAACAAAATGTGGGGATCGGTACCAGCAACCCAGGTAGTTCGTTGCAGGTAAGCGGAAGTTTTGCCACACAATATACTGTTAAAACAGCCGGTTACACACTGTGCTCTGCTGATTATTTTGTTGCATACAACGGCACAGGCACAGCTACATTTTCTTTGCCCCAATCAGTACCAACCGGGGGTGGCAATTATAATTTTGGGGGCAGAATATATGTTATAAAAAATACTACCGCCGGTCAAACACTGATCATTAGCCCATATTCAAATGAGTTAATTGATGGCGCAGGCAGTATAACTGTTTCAGCAGGTAATACGATAACTATTGTAAACAATGGTAATGTATGGACATCAGGTTCAGCTATTTCTACCTGGAACGTAACAGCTACCTCTGCACCTACCTTAAACGCCGGTTCAGGTATATCAGTCACAGGTACTTATCCTGATTTAACCATCGCTAACACATCTCCTTCATTGGGTGGAACCGTTACAAGTGTGAACGGTGCAGGTGGAGGAACCGGATTAACTCTTACCGGCGGGCCAATAACAACTTCGGGAACTTTGACTTTAGGAGGAACACTGGACATAGGTAATGGCGGAACAGGCCAAACCACACAACAAGCTGCAATAAATGCCCTTACCGGAACCCAAAGTAGTGGCACCTACCTGAGAAGCAACGGTACTAATTCCATATTATCGGCTATCCAGGCCGGAGATGTTCCTGTTTTAAATCAAAATACTACCGGTAACGCATCAACGGCTACCACAGCTACCAGTTTTTCCGGATATTTATCAGGTGATGTTACCGGAACCCAATCGGCCACTACTGTCGGGGCCTTACAAGGCAAAACAATTTCTGCTTCAGCTCCCAGTGATGCGCAAAATCTTGTCTATAACAGTTCAACCTCAAAATGGACCCCGGTTTCGATAAGCGGTGACGCTACAATGACCAATGCAGGAGCTGTAAGCCTTAAAAATACGGGCACTGCCGGTAGTTACGGCAGCGCCACACAGGTGCCTGTATTGACTACTGATGCACAAGGAAGGGTTACCGGTGTTACCCCTACTACTATTACGGGTACTTCGCCCGTTGGGTCGGCTTTAACCAGCACCGAAATATGGGTGGGCAACCCATCTAACCAGGCTGCTGCGGTTGCCATGAGCGGCGATGTTAGTATCGGCAATACAGGCACGGTAACTCTTTCCAATACGGCAGGAGCAAGAAGTGATATTGGCCTTGGTACTGGTAACTCGCCTGTTTTTACCGGCCAGACACTTTCAGGCTTATCTGCTGCGGGTATTGTAACTAATACATCAGGAGGTGTATTGGGCACTGAAGCTACTATTCCCAATAGCCAACTTACGTATAACAGTATTACAATCAGCAATGGAACGGGAATGACAGGCGGCGGTACCGTTGCATTAGGCGGTACCATTACGCATGGTTTAGCCAACGGTTCAGCAGCAGGGCAAATTTTTGTAACCGGGGCATCACCATACACTCCTGCATTGGAAACCATGACCGGTGATGCAACCATTTCTTCGGCAGGCGTGCTGGCCCTTAAAAATACGGGTTCGGCAGGTACTTACGGCAGCGCCACACAGGTGCCTGTATTAACTACCGATGCACAGGGACGCATAACCTCGGTAACAAACACCACAATTACCGGTACTGTTCCGGGAGGTTCAGCGAGTGGAGATTTAAGCGGCACGTATCCAGGCCCTGCGGTGGCAAAAATAAACGGGTCCCCGCTGGGAACAACTACTGGCGCTACTACCGGTGATGTATTACAATGGAACGGCAGCGCATGGGCAGCATCTGCTTCAACCGGAATAACCGGGAGCGGAACAGTCAACGTTCACGCTAAATTTGGAGCGGGTGGCATCAGTTTAACCAATAGCATAATTCAGGATAATGGTACTTCAATATCTGTTGTTGGTAACAGCAGCCCCAGCAGCGCGGCTATTTTAGACTTAACCAATACCGGCAGTTTAGGATTTTTGTTACCATCTGCTGCATCTGCCCCATCTTCACCTCCGGCAGGGTTAGTAGTTTATAACAGTTCTACAGGTTGCGCCCAGGTATATACAGGGTTAACCTCGGGTACCTGGACAAATATAGGGCCACCGGCAACAGCGGCTTCAATTTCTAACAGCGGTAGCCATACTATTTTTGGCTATAATCAGGCAGTTACTTTTACAGCCAGCGCAACAAATGCTGTTAATTATACATGGGCGTTCTCGGGCTCTGGCAGCATAACTGTATCTGGTACTAATAATAATACTCTTTCACTTACCGGAACCGGAGCTATCGGCACCGCAAATAGCGGTACCATTACGGTAACGGCGGCAGGCTGCAATGGGGGCACTACTACAGCCACATATGTTGTTACCTTTGGGGGCACGCTTGCATACACAGCAACCGGCACCTGGCCCCCCAGTACAGCCTATAACGTAACAACATCCATAAATATTCAATTATGGGGCGCTGGTGGTGGTTCTTCTTCTTGTACCTGCAACTGCGCAGGCGGAGGTGCAGGTGGTTATGTAGCAGGTAACTACACGCCTGCCCAAAGTTTGACAATAAACATAGGCGCAGGGGGATGTGGCAATTGCTGTAGTAGCGGTGGCGATGGAGGAGGCGGTACTACAATTTATGCCGGTGCTAATCTGATAGCCGGTGCAGGCGGAGGTGGCGGCGGCAGCTATAACAGCACAAGTGACCCTGGTTATGGCGGCGGTGAAGGGGGATCTGGTACCAGTTTTACCGGGGGGAATGGCTGTAATAATAATTCGAAAGCTATAGGCGGCGATAATTATACCGCAGGATTAAGTAGTGTTACAAACACAACGGGTAGCACCGGCGACGGCACATCCTGTGGTGGTAGCGCTAAAAACCCTCCAAATTATCAGGGCAATGGCACTGGTGTAGGCCCTGAGGGTACCTATGGTGGAACCGGAGGCCCGGGTTACGCAATAATAAAATATTAGCATTTGTTTTTGCCCCGCAATTCCGTTTGTTTTTTCAATAAAGAGCGTTGCTCCCGGGTAATTAGTAATAATTGACCTCATTTTCCTGTCAATATTGCCGACTCTGTCCGTGTTTTACCTTTGCCCCGCACGTTCCGTTTGCTTTTTAATAAAGAGGTTTGCTAACAAGCAATTAAAGTGATAATCAATATCTTACAAAAGTAAGTTTCAAGTGGGGTTACTTTTCGAAGAAAAATCGAAATCCAATTTTACTTTTTGGTTAGGATTAATTTTTGCTTTCCATCAAAACCTAAAACCGGCAGCTTTGGCAGGAATAAAGCCGGTTTGCAATGATTCTATCCTTTCTGGCTTGGGATAATTGCAAAGTGATAGCCGCATGATTGACTTTGGTACCGGTAAAAGCTTCAAGCGGTGTTAATCCTTGTATTCTTCCATGCGGACGTATGGCATTGTAATTTAGTACGATGTCAGCAAAATGTTTGGTCAGGCGTAAGCATCCGGTGAAGTGCATCTTGCGCATGGCGTAACCGGTCG
>CAISWS010000145.1 GCA_903889265.1 uncultured Bacteroidota bacterium | reverse complement strand
TCAAACCTTAAAAAAATACCGGTAGTTTTCGGCTTTATTTACACGGTTAATTATCTAACGTTTTTATGGCCCGTCTCTACTTAGTCCGTCACTCACAGGCATCTTTCGGCATGGAAAATTACGACCAGCTTTCAACGCTTGGTTATAAGCAATCTGCCTTTATCCCCAAACATTTTGAAACCCTGGTGTCTCAACCCATCAGCGCCATTTACCGGGGTGATATGCTAAGGCACCAACAAACGCTGGAACATAGTTTTACCGGTAAAGAGGCAGTAGTGTTACCCGGCCTAAACGAGTTTAACCACGAGAACGTGCTGCACGTTCACCGCCCCGAAATTGCCGACCGCGAAAAGGCAATGATGCTGCTAATGAGCCAGCCCAACCCCAAGCAATTTGCCGAAAACGAGTTCGACATAGCCATGAACAAATGGATGCTGGAAGAAGGCCCAACCGCCTATGTTGAAACCTTTAAAGCGTTTAAGGAAAGAACCCTGAACGCATTACAGCAAATGATTGCCAATGCCCGCAAAGAAAAACACAAAGAAGTAGTGGCCATTACCAGCGGCGGTGTTATCTCCCTGCTGGTGGCCTATATCCTCGACCTGCCTCAAAGCAAAATTGGAGGGTTAAACACCATTATCGCCAATACTTCAGTAACCAGTCTTCTATTTAACGACAGCAAAATTACACTGGGGTATTTCAACAACTATAGCCATTTGCCTAAAGAAATGATTACGTTTTTTTAAAATCAATTAGCAGGGCTTCTGCTAGTGAAGGACGGCTGTTAAAGTCCTCTCCTTCGGAGAGGATTTAGGTGAGGAGGCTGTTTGCCTTTAGCTTCCCCTTCGGGGACATGGGGGGCCGTTTTACCTCGCCTTCACCGCCAATTTCCCAATCTGCAACAGCAACCGCTTAAATGCAGGCCCGTGGTTGCCGGGGTGGCCATCACGGAAACCATCGAAAAACATTTTGGTATAAATCACTGCAAACAAAGCACAGTTCTCATGCCCGAATTTCTTACCGGCGCGCCAAAGCTCAACGCTTTTACTGCCATTTTTTACCATGGTGTTATAGGCCGTAATGGAGTTCAGATAATTTACCTCCTCATCGCCATTGCAATAGCACAGCTGCATGGGCATTTCAGGCTTCCAGTCAAATACGTTATTCTCTTTCAGGTATTTCCTAAAACCGAAAGTTGAATCTGTTTCAAACTGATGCAGGTAAGAGGCCTTTGCCGTTTTAAATATGGTGTCGGGCAAAAGCTTGTCTATATCGTCAATGTTATAATTCCCGTCCATTAATGGCGGTATCAGGGTATCGTAAGGCGAGTTGAGGGCTTCTACGATTTGGCCCGGCTTGCCAATGCTTTCGTAATAAGATTGTAAAAGCAGAAAAAAGAATACCGGATAATCGTACTTGCCGGCCCTGCCATCCCAAACCGTTTGCGAAATATTATACGGCCCCGACATGGGCGCCGATGCAGTTATCGGAAACCTTTGGGCGTATTGTTGCTGCAACAGGCGGGTGGTGGCCATGGCAGCATGCCCGCCCTGGCTGTAACCGGTTACAAAAAGTTGTTTGCTGGTTTTAACATTCAGTTGCGGTAATAGTTCTTCAGTTGCAATCAGCATATCCACCGAGGCTACCGACTCAGCCCTTGCATTCAGGTATAACTGGGTGCGCTCGCCCTTACCAAGTCCCATATAATCGGGTGTTAGCACTATATAGCCATCGGCTGCAAAAGCCAGGCAAATAGATTGTTCTCCTTCAAAACTGCAACTGCGGTCGCGACAAATTTCCGTGCCATGGTTGTAAATCATTACCGGTATCTCCTTATTGGTATACATAGGCACATAGGCCAGGCCCGAAGCCTTTACAACGCTGTTATCGGCATACGTGGTGCTATAAATAACCTCGTATACGTTCAAACCAACATTTACCGGCAAAACCACTTTGGGTATGTGGTGCTTTTTGAAAAAAGCCTTCAACTCCTCTGCCGGAAAGCTTTTTACCAGCGAATATTCAAGCAATTTACCGGCAACTGCATTACCAGTAGGGGAGGCGGCAAATACAAGCCCGCTGAATGAAAAAGAAATGGAAATGATTGCAAAGATTTGCAACAGGGGTTTACATATACGCACGGCTTCAAAAATAAGGCTGCAAAGTTATGTAAAGCGAAGGTTAAGAGCCACTTTTTTTAATTTTTTAAAGAAAATAGAAAAATGCAGATACAGTGTTTCGCACTGAGCCACGGAGAAAAATACAGAGGAATGCGAAATGAGCCCTCACCCAAACCCTCTCCTGAGGAAAGGGCTTCAAGTCCTTCTCCCTCGGAGAAGGATTTAGGATGAGGAGGCTGTTTACTCCGTGCCAAACATTGTATTCCTATATTTAACCCATGTTTAAATCCTCAAAAGAATGGCTGGCCTTTGTTACCGGCAAAAAATTTGTGCGCAGCGACAACGCAGCTATTTATCAGTTTATAAACCCCGTGCTCAATAACGGCTCAAACCTGAAAGTGCTGTGGAAAGGAAAAACGATAAACACCAACGCCGAGTTTCATACCATGGGCAGCGCTATCATGCGAATAGATGGCGAGATATTTAATTTAAAGAAAGTGCATATAGACAGCCAAAACCCGCAGCCGCCGAATAAGGATATTATCTATACCATACTAAAAGGGGAGGAGGTAAGGTTTCAGAGTTTATAATTGCGTTGACTTGTTTGGATAATATATGCTTAGTTGCTATTATTATACTATCAAACAACGCTAAATGAAAACATCCCGACTTCTGTTTTTGCTCCTGCTATTTTCCTCTTGTGGAAAATATAATGTTATTCATTATGGCTGCGAATCACCAGCGGTAGATGAAAAGTTTACCGGCGGCTTTGTATTTATGCCAAATATATTTACACCTAATGGCGATGGAGAGAATGATCGTTTAGAGGTATTTAATAACGGAGTAACCAATTTAAGCTTAGAAATTAAAACCAACGGCGGCATAGTTGTATATAATGAAAGCCATTTAGAAAATAGCTTTAACCGGTTTTGGGATGGTACCGTACCCAAAATTGTAGATGGCGGTCGTTACCATTTAGGGATATTTCAGTATAAATTAAGCTTTACTATGCCATCAGGCGAAAGCAAAACTGTAAAGGGTAAGGTAGTTTGCGATCCTATGAACTATTACGAGAAAAAAGATAATTTAAAGCTGGGCTGCATACAGCACTTGGGACAGTGCGAGTTTGGATGCCAATGGGACGGAGCTGAGTATAACCCGCAGTTGCCAACTAATGAATTTGAAGTAGCTTGTAACTAAAAGGGTTAC
>CAISWS010000144.1 GCA_903889265.1 uncultured Bacteroidota bacterium | reverse complement strand
TATCTTCATTTCTGATGGGCTTACCCGTAAATTCAGTGAGGGGAAAGAAACCATTGCTTCGCATAAGGTGTCCATTTTCCTTTCGGCCGCCACAACTATTATCGGATTAGGGGCTTTGATATTTGCCAAACATCCTGCTCTGCGGTCGGTGGCCCTTATTTCTATTATAGGCATTACCTGCGTGGTATTTATAGGCCAAACTATACAGCCATTTCTGTATAATTTCTTTGTTCAGAACCGGAAGGACAAAGGTTTGGCGCCGTGGACTTTTCCGGCATTGGCGCTTTCTATTTTTGCATTTACGTATTTTGTATTCGGGGTGCTGCTGCTTACTACATTAGGGTTTATTTTGTTATACATCATTCCTTTTCCGAAAAAGAAGACACGTAAGCTGGCTTATCACTTTTTGCTGAGCAAATTTGTGGGCTCGCTGGTGTATGTGATGGTTAATGTACGCAAAGTGCATATCAACAAAGAGGATATGGATTTTTCGAAACCTGCGATAATTATAGCCAACCATCAGTCGTTCCTGGATATACTGGTAACTGTTATGCAGCACCCGAAACTGATATTGGTTACCAACTACTGGGTTTACCATTCTCCTGTATTTGGCAAGGTGGTGCAAATGGCGGATTACTACCCGGTAATGCAGGGCGTAAACCCGGCAATTGAGCAGTTTGAAGATATTGTAAAGGAAGGATACTCCATTGTAATTTTCCCTGAAGGCACGCGGAGCCCGGATGGGAGGATTAAACGGTTTCATAAGGGCGCTTTTTACCTGGCCGAAAAGTTAAACCTGGATATTGTTCCTCTGCTGCTGCACGGCACCGGCGATACCATGCGGAAAGGAGATTTTATGCTGTTCAATGGCAGGATGACCATGAAGTTTTTACCCCGCATAAAACCGGGTGACAAACAATTTGGAGAAGACTATACGCAGCGCACCAAAGGCATTTCGCGCTACTTTAAACAGGAGTACGAAAAGCTGAAAACCGAAATTGAAAACCCCCTCTATTTCAGACAACGGCTGGTGATGAATTATATTTACAAAGGACCGGTGCTTGAGTTTTATACCCGCTATAAACTGCGTAAGGATGGTTATTACAAAACCCTCAACGATATTTTGCCAAGGGAGGGGGGAATAACTATACTGGGGGGCGGCTATGGGTTTATAGGTTATATGCTTCATTTTCTGGCAGCCGACCGGCAGATTCTCAGCCTGGATGAGGATGAGGTTAAAACAGATGTGGGGAATAATTGCTACTCGAAAAGCGACGGTCTCAATTTTGTGAAAACTGATATTTTAAATTATACATTTGAACGGAATGGTGCCTTTGTGATTAATGACATATTGCATACTTACGCCCAGGCAGAACGTATGGGTTTACTTGTTAGGGTATTGGCAAGCACAGAGGACAATGGACAGGTGGTTATTATGACATCAGTGATTGATGAGATAGCCGGGGATACAAAAAAAGCGGCTGAGCAGACTAACATGAGCTGGAGAATGCAGGAGGATAAGAGATATGCGTACATTATAATAAAGGGGAAATGAAAACCGGAGGCGCGGAGCGCAAATATGATGTTGTAATTATTGGCAGCGGCCTGGCCGGCTTAGTGTGCGGCAGTATTTTAAGTAAGGAGGGCAAAAACGTTTGCATCCTGGAAAAGAACGAACAACTGGGTGGCAGCCTTCAAACCTTCAGGCGGGATGGTGTAAAATTTGATACCGGTGTTCATTACATCGGCGGATTGGATAAGGGGCAGAACCTTTACCAGTTTTTTAATTACCTGGGTATTATGGACCGGCTTGAGCTGCAACGGATGGACCCGGAAGGCTTTGATGTGGTTCTTTTTAAGGATGACAAGATGCAATACCCCTATGGCATGGGTTATGAGAATTTTATAAGGGTATTAAGTGAGCGGTTCCCCAATGACCGCGAAGCCATTGTGGCGTACTGCGATGAGTTGCGGCGGATATGCGATAACTTCCCTCTTTATAATCTGCGTTCAGGTGAGTTTTACAGCGATACTAATATTTTTAAACGCAGTATAAAACAGTTCCTGGAGGAGTTGACCCCGAATCAAAAACTGCGTAGTGTACTGGGCGGAACCAATTTATTATATGCAGGCATAGGTGATAAAACACCGCTTTATGTTCATGCGCTGGTGCTGAACAGTTATATAGAAAGTTCGTGGAAATGTACGCAGGGCAGTGACCAGATATCGAACCTGATAGCCAAGAGTATTAAAGCAATGGGGGGCGATATTTTCCGTAAAAAGAACGTAACAAAAATTCATGTAGAGGATGGCGATGCGCAATATGTTGAGCTGAGCGATGGTACGCAGATTTTTGCTGAAACATTTATTTCGAACGTTAACCCCACCCGAACGCTGGAGATGACGGATACTGATAAGCTAAGGAAAGCGTACCGCAGCCGGATACAATCGCTGGAAAATTCGATTTCGGTGTTTGTAATATACGCCACCATGAAGCCGGGAGCGTGGAAGTATCAAAACAAAAACTATTATTATTTTGACGAAAACGATGTTTGGAAATGCGCTGACTATACAGAAGAGACCTGGCCTTACACGTATGCCATGTTTGAATGTGTGCCCCATGGGCAGACTGAATATGCCGAGGCGATTACCATTATGAGTTATATGCGTTTTGAAGAAGTGAAAAAGTGGGGCGGCACTTTTAATACTACCGTAAGTGAAAATGACCGTGGTGGTGAGTATGCAGCGTTTAAACAGGCAAAGGCCGAGAAGCTGTTAGATACAGTTGCCGTTAAATTTCCGGATATACGGAACCAGATTCAAAACTACTACACTTCTTCGCCCTTATCGTACCGCGATTACATTGGCAACGACGATGGCAATATGTATGGGGTTATAAAGGATTTTAACGATCCTTTAAAGTCATTTATCTCTCCTAAAACCAAAGTGCCTAATTTGCTATTAACCGGCCAAAACGTAAATTTACATGGTGTTTTGGGCGTTACGGTCAGCGCGGTGTTAACTTGCGGCATGATATTGGGCAAAGATTATTTATTGGAAAAGATCGTATCGGCCAACAGCAGCGTGAACTTATAATAGCGGACCTTGTTTGCTATCTGACAAAAGAGATTGGCCAAAGTATGAGAAGAGCCTTTAAAATAGCAGGGTATGTATCCGGCGCGTTGTTGGTTTTGATTCTGATTTCACTTTCCTATCTTAAATGGGGTATGGCCCCCGAATTGCCCAAGCCCTCTAATCTGAGTTCACTCAAAACTGAACGCCAAAAAGTAAGCGCTAATTTTTATAAGATTGGTAATAACTGGTTGAGAAAAAGCAAGAGCGGTTTATGGGAAGAGTATATTGAAGGAGAACCTTTTGAGCGTGGCGTAATCAGTGGCAAGCTGACCAAAGAACTTTCATATGACCAGGAGTTGTACTTTACGGATCAGATACACCGGTTGGTACCCAGCAACCGGTATCTTGGCTTCCTGGCTTTATTTACCCGTGTATTTAACCGCCATCTGGCTGAGAATATACCTGAAGAAAATAAGCTTGAGATATATGGCGAATCGTTTTCGGCATCGGATGATTTTAATTATATATCAGCAGCTTACGACAGGATGCTTAATTACCATGCCGCACATGATATAGGCCATGCTATGCAGAATTTTGCACTGGTGGGCTGCACTTCTTTTGCCGCCTGGGACACGCGAACAGCAGATTCGGGAATGCTGATAGGTAGGAACTGCGACTTTTCGCTGGGGGATAAATTTGCGGAGAATAAGATTATTTATTTCTGCAATCCTAACCAGGGGCATAAATTTGTTATGGTAACCTGGGCCGGTATGGTTGGTTGCTTATCGGGGATGAATGCAAAGGGACTGACCGTAACTATAAATGCCGCCAAGTCTGATTTTCCGACCAGTTCGGCTATGCCTATTGCCATTTTAGCGCGTGAGATTTTACAATATGCCGGTAATATTGACGAAGCTTTTGCCATTGCAAAAAAGAGCAAAACATTTGTTTCGGAAACGCTGATGATTGGTTCGGCGGCTGACCATAAGACGGCGTTGATTGAAAAGTCGCCCACACGTTTGGCACTTTATTATTCGGGAAAGGATTACGTTTTATGTACCAACCACTATCAGAGCGATACCTTTAAAAATGATAAGAACAATATTGATAATATAGCGACCAGCGCATCTATGTACCGCTATAACCGCCTGCAGGAATTGATGGATAAATATCCGAAGCTGGACTATCTGAATGCTGCTGTTATACTCCGTGACCAGCGGGGACAAAAAGGTTCGGATATTGGAACAGGAAATGAAAAGGCGATTAACCAGTTGCTGTGCCATCACTCTGTTATTTTTCAGCCCGAAAAGCTTAGGTTCTGGGTTACTACCGGGCCGTATCAATTAGGGGAATTTGTATGTTACGACCTGAATAAGATTTTTGCCGAAGCACCGGCTATGGAAACCAGCCATGAAATTTACGAGGCCGCCCTGACTATACCCGCCGATACATTTTTGCAAACCGATGGATGGAAGGGCTTTTTAAATTACCGCAACAGCAAAGCACAAATAAAAAAAGCCATTGATGAAAAGCAGGCCCTGGAGAATGAAAATGCTTTTGAAGCGAATATGATAAAAGCAGACCCGCAGTATTGGGAAACTTATTATTGGCTGGGACGCTATTTTAAAAGCCGGAAGAACAATAGTAAAGCTATAGCTTATTTTAAAACGGCATTAAGCAAAGAGGTGAACGATAAAAGCGAAGTGGCGGATATGGAAAAGGAACTAAAACAGTTAACGGCCAAATGATTTTAGGTACAGGTACAGATATTATTGAAGTTGAGCGCGTAAAGAAGGCGATTGAAAAGCCCGGCTTTAAGGAAAAAGTATTTACTGAACGGGAAATTGCGTACTGTCAAACCTCGCCCAATGCGGAGCACTATGCAGCCAGAGGGGCTGCCAAAGAGGCTTTCTTTAAAGCCCTGGGTACCGGTTGGCGTAACGAAATGGAGATAACGGAAGTAGAGATTATTAATAACGAATTGGGCAAGCCGGAGATTGTTTTAGCGGGTAAGGTATTGGCTGCGTTTAATGAAATGGGTGGAAAGAAAGTGCATGTGTCGTTATCGCATATAAAAAGTACGGCCATTGCTTATGTTATTATTGAGGGGTAGAATAATAGCCGCGGCTAAGTTTTCAGTTTATTTTACATTTGAATGACAGATTAACCGCTGTTATCCTTTCTATACATGCACAACCTTGACCACCAATCGCCGGACCAGATAAAACTATACCAGGAGCAGCGGTTGAAGAAGCAACTGGAGTATCTGCAGCTTCACTCTCCTTACTATAAACGACTTTTTCAGGATAACAAAATACCGCTTGATGGGATTAATTGCCTGGAAGACCTGGTGAAAATTCCAACCACCGGTAAAGCGGATTTCGGAAAACATAATTTTGACTTTTTGTGCGTTCCGAAAGATAAGGTAATTGATTATGCTACTACTTCAGGCACTACCGGTAGCGCCGTTAGTATTGCGCTAACGGAAAATGACCTGCAACGACTGGCTGAAAATGAATACCGGTCTTTTATTTGTGCGGGTAGTGAACCTGGGGATGTGTTTCAACTGATGCTTACGCTTGATAAGCAGTTTATGGCGGGCATGGCTTATTTTTTGGGTATCAGAAAGTTGGGAGCTGCGGCGGTGAGAGTGGGCCCGGCATCGCCGCAAATACAGTGGGAGCACATTCAACGCTTTAAACCCAATGCGATTATTGCTGTGCCATCTTTTATTGTTAAGCTGATTGAATATGCCGGGGCAAATGGTATTAGCCTGAACAACTCAGGCATTGAGCGGGCGGTGTGTATTGGCGAGCCTTTGCGGAACGGGGACCTGAGCCCAAATACGCTGGCCAACCGGATAACGGCGCAATGGAACATCCAGCTGTTTTCAACCTATGCCTCAACCGAAATGCAGACGGCGTTTACTGAATGTGATTACGGATGCGGTAATCATCATCAACCCGAACTGGTGATAGTTGAAATACTGGATGAGGATGGCAACCAACTGGAGGCGGGAGAATTTGGCGAAGTAACGGTTACCACATTGGGTGTAGAAGGAATGCCGTTGTTACGATACCGTACCGGTGATATTTGTTGTTATTATGATGAGCCCTGCGGATGTGGACGGAATACCATCAGGTTATCGTCGGTGGTGGGCAGAAAAAATCAGATGATAAAATACAATGGCACAACTATTTTTCCGCCATCGATATATGATGCGCTTGGCAGCGTGCCGGAGGTTAGGGATTATATAGTAGAAGTATTAAAAAATGAGTTGGGGAATGATGAACTGGTGTTGCATATTTCGCAAAGCGGCAACCTGGACATAGTGGAAGAAAAAATTAAGCATGCCTTGCGGGCAAAATTGCGCGTGCTTCCAACACTTAGCTTTGTTTCCGCCCAACATCTGCAAGCTATGAGGCCCGCGGAATCCCGTAAGCCGGTAACTATTATATTCAGATAGAACTTACAGGGCAATTTTTTGTTTATATAGACTTCTTCGGAAAATACCCGAATCAAGGTGTCGCACGGAGAAAATACAGAGTTAACAGCCTTGCAATAGAAAATGATTAAATGCGTTTTCGATATTTTCGGACGAGGTGTAATAAAACAAAATGGAAAAGATATGATAAGTCTTAAAGCGGGTGATAAAGCCCCTGATTTTACAACTACAGATGAAAACGGAAAACCGGTAAAGCTTTCGGATTATAAAGGAAAGAAGGTGGCACTTTACTTTTATCCGAAAGATGATACCCCAACCTGCACTGCTGAGGCCTGTAACCTGCGGGATAATTATAAAGCGCTGCAAAAGGCGGGGTACGAAATTTTAGGCATTAGCACAAATAATGAAAAGCAGCACACTAAGTTTATTGCCAAATATAAATTGCCCTTTACCTTGCTGACTGATGTTGACCAGAAGGTACATGACCTTTACGGCACCTGGATTGAAAAGCAATTATACGGCCGCAAATATATGGGCACAGCCCGGGTTACTTTTATTATTAATGCCAAAGGTATTATTGAGGAGGTAATTGAAAAAGTTGTTTCTGCCAATCATGCGCAGCAAATATTAGGGCAGGAGATTCCGAAGAAGGTAAAGGCCACGTCCGCCAAAGCAGTTGCAAAAAAGGCAGCGGGCAAGAAATAAGGGCTACTGAATAACTATATGCATGTAGAGACCTGATATCAATCGGCCTGGGTGAACAGCCTGGTGGCTAAAGCCGATTTTTCCGCTTTAACTTTCCCCAACTTGAAAGTTGGGGCTATTATTAAATCCACTGTTTAAAGCGGGAATTGAAAGATAAGAGAAGTTGGCTTTAGCTAAATATGCGGATAGACATTGCTTATTGAATAATCAACTTGCTTACCGCTGAGTGGCCCTGCGGATTGCAAACCATAACAAGATATTGGCCTGCTGCAAGGTTGGCGGTTTCGATATGTGAATTCAGCATTCCGAGCTTAGCGGTGAAGACCTGCTTGCCCGAATTATCTATTAATCTGAGCATTCCGCCAATTGTACTTTGTTCGATGGTGAGGTTGAAGAAGTTTTTTGCAGGATTTGGATACAAGCCGATAACAGGTTTGCCGGTTTCTTTTATTCCGCTTATTTGCAGGCAGCCATGGGTGTTGTTGGCAGAGTCGCAAACATTCAGCGTATCAGGATTACTAACATATACATTGCCCAGGTTAGGCCAGCAAACAATACCCGTATTGAAGTATTCAAAATCAAGAATGGTGTTTAGTACCGGAAGGCACAGCAGGTTTGGGTTATTATCAATAAACAATTGAAACAGTGAATCGGGTAAAGAAGGTAAACCGGTTAGATTGTTATACTGGCAATTGACCAGGGTTAAGCTATTTGGCAAGGCCGGCAGCGAGGTAAGCGTGTTATAACCACAATTGAGCGATTGAAGAGAATCGGGTAGGGCTGGTAATGCGGTTAATTTATTTGAATAGCAGTCCAGATCAAGCAGGGTGGCTGGCAGCGCCGGGAGGGTTGTTATTAAATTTTTAGAGCAGATAAGATTTATCAAAACCTTGGGCAGGGGTGCCGGTAAAGCTGACAGGTTATCGCTATAGCATGATAAAATAGTTAATGAATCAGGCAAGGCAGGTAAGCTGCCCAGTGGGTTTCCTGAGCAGTAGAGTGCATTTAAACTAGCCGGCAAGGGTGAAGGAAGGGCGGTTAAATTATTGTTGTAGCAGCTAATAGTACGCAGTGTTGCTGGTAATGGAGGAAGAGAATTAAGCACATTAAACTCGCAAACAAGGCGCACGAGTGAGTCTGGCAAGGCTGGTAATGAAACCAGGCTGTCGTTTCTACATTCCAGTATGCGCAGGCCTTTGGGAAGAGCAGGAATATAAACAAGGGTGGTATCAGAGTTGCATTTCAGGGAATCGAGCCCTTTAAAATACTGGACTCCTTCAAGACTGCTGATATGCTGGTAGCTGGTATTTAAATAACGAAGAGTTAAAACTAAATTACTGGTTGTATCCAGCGAGTCGACATGCATGGCCGTTGAAAGCCCGCTATTGTATAAATAGGAAGAAAATACGCTGTCGGGTATTAATACAAACTGAGCCCGTAATGTGTTACAGCTAAAAAAAAGGCAAAAAAGTAGTACGCCAAGCCTGAAGTTGCGAAATAAGAAAGCTTTAACCATTATAAAATTCATCTAAGAAGCTATTTAAAATTAAATCCAAATGCAATTTATCACAAAGAGCACAAAGGAAAAAATACCAATACAAAGGCCACAAGGAATATGTTTTTTGGTGTTCTTTTGTATTGAATTTTGTACTAACATGTATTTATTTTCTTTTAAGCAGCTTCTGATTGCAAAAAAGTATTTCGCGGTAACACCCCGCGTTTATTATTTCATGTTGTGGAACACCAAACTTACATCGTCATCCTCTTCCAGCTTTTCAATCAGCTTGATTACGTCTTCTGCCTGTTCGTCGGTGAGGCCTTCTTTATA
>CAISWS010000143.1 GCA_903889265.1 uncultured Bacteroidota bacterium | reverse complement strand
TGCCTTTACTACCCAAAACGTTAACGCTGGTTTACAGGCCCTTAAAGACCTGCCCATGAACGAAGGCTATATGGCCGCATGCGAGTATACCTACAACCTGCTAACGCTCGGTAAAAGTTTAGAGCAAAGTATAGAGGGCGATAAAAAAAGCTTCACCCTGCAATACATTGATTGGAACCCGCAAACATTTTTAACCAACAACGTTTTTCATGTAACCGAGGAGTTTAACGTAATGCGCTCCGGTAGTAAAGAATACTACCGCCCGGACCTGGTTTTGTTCGTTAACGGCATCCCGCTTTGTGTTATTGAGTGCAAACGCCCCGATATAAAGGATTCATTAAGCCAGGCTATTTCGCAACACCTTCGCAGCCAGCAGGAAGATGGTATTAGAAGCCTGTATGTATATACCCAACTGCTGTTAAGTATTAACGTTAACGAAGCCCGGTATGCTACCAATGCCACCCAGGAAAAGTTCTGGTCGCAATGGCAGGAGCAGTTTATTAATACGGAGGCAGAGAAGGAATATGGCCATACTCTGTTAACACTTAAAAATCAACCGTTAACGCTCGTTAACAAGGATAAACTGTTTGGTGGCAAGTATAAATACATGCGCCGCCACTTTGATGAACTTGAGAACGAAAATATACTCCCTACCAAACAGGATGAATATATCTACAGCCTGTGCCGGCCCGAACGTTTACTGGAGTTAACGCACAACTTTATACTGTTTGATGATGGAGAGAAAAAGATAGCCCGATACCAGCAATACTTCGCCTTAAAAAAATCAATGGAAAGGATTAAGGTGATAGAAGCCGGTAAACGCCGAGGGGGTGTTATATGGCATACCCAGGGCAGCGGCAAATCGTTAACGATGGTTTTACTGGCCCAGGCCATAGCATTAGAAAAAAGCATCAGCAATCCCAAAATCATTTTAGTAACCGACCGGGTTGAACTTGATGGCCAGATAACCGACACCTTTCGCAAGTGCGGATTGTATGTCGAAAACGCAACCACAGGCCAGCGCCTGGTAGAACTTTTAGAAAGTAAGAAGGATGCTATAGTAACTACCGTTATCAATAAGTTTGAGGCAGCTATCAAAAAAATAAAAACACCATTTCAATCGCATGATATATTCGTTCTGATAGATGAGGGCCATAGAACACAGTACGGCAGTTTTAGCATCCAGATGCAAAAGACCTTGCCCAACGCCTGCTTTATCGCCATGACGGGTACTCCCCTGCTTAAAAAAGAAAAAAATACTGCAGCCAAATTCGGCGGCATCATAGATGCCTATCCAGTTGACCGGGCTGTAAAAGATGGTGCAGTAGTGCCTTTGCTATACGAAGGCCGACATGCCTACCAAAAGGTTAACGAGGCCCCTATAGATACTTTCTTTCAAATGATCTCCGAACCGTTAACGGAGTATCAGAAAGCCGATTTAAAAAGAAAATTCAGCCGCGCTGATCAGTTGAACATAGCCGAGCAAAAAATATATGCCATAGCCTGGGATATAAGCTATCACTTTCGCGATAACTGGCAAGGCAAAACACCTTTCAAAGGCCAACTGGTAACCCAAAGCAAAGAGGCAGCTATCAAGTATAAGCGATACCTGGATGAGATAGGCATAGTAAGCAGCGAGGTATTGATCTCCGCGCCCGACGATAGAGAGGGCGAAGACAACGCCTACCAACAATCTTCAGACCTCACCACTATGGCTTTCCATCATCGTTCCGCTGCTCATACTTCCGCAACTAACACATTACATTATTGATGGCTTTATATGGAAAATTCAGCGGGATAGCTTTGCCTGGAAGAAGTTAGATGTCGGTCAATAATTCTCAAGACTATAGCCGGATGAAGAGCAAAAATTTGTTTTTCTTCTTTGTGGCCCTAATGTCCAAATTAGGGCACTCTGTTTGCTCATCGAAAAAATAAATTGGAAGATCCCATTTTATATGAATTAAGCAACAGCTCATTTGCATATTTCTCGTCTAATCCTTCTCCCTGCTATGTTTGTAAGTCTCTTTACAATATTAACCTTGCTGTCTTCAATCTTCATGCCAAGCCATTCTACAAAGCTGGCGCAGGACTTCATACTTGCCTTTTCTATAACAAGTCAACTCAGCAATTTCACATTTCATCAATTAAACAGTTGTTACATACCTACTCCCCAACACTCACTTTCCTTAACCCGTTTCGCCCATACATGGTGGGGAAATACATTAGTTCGGCGCGGGTGGGGTTAAGGGTGTAGCGGCCGGTGTACCGTGCCTGCAGCTGAACATAAAAAGTGTTTGCGCCGGGCGATAGCTGGCGGCAGAAGATAACCACTTTGTTTTTTAAATACTCACGGTGCATTTCGCCGTTGTTCCATCCGTGCTCTTTTTTGTTGTAGGTGCAGCCTGCGGGTATGGGCACTTCAATACTGATATACTCGGCGTATTTTTTTGCGTTTACTTCAACCAGCATGTCGTTTACCTCGCCGGCTTTAAGCGTATCGGTGGGCTGATTGTTTTGTTTAAAGGTGGTTGTTATATCGTATAAGCTGGTAACCGGTTCGGGGTGTTTATTAAAGAAGCGCTGGTAGGCAGTAAAATAAATGGGCCCGGCAGCAGTTACATTTAAACGACACTGATTATATTTCAACTGGCATTGAAACTTATGTACGGGCGGTACACAGATTTGATCCTCATAGAGCTGTTAATCGTTATTATTCCATTATTCTGGATACATTGCCTAAAGGCACTTATCCTCCAAACTATTTAATGGATACAGATTATGTCCGGATAGGCAATAATAATTATACGAGGTATCTTCATAGGTTCGATTCCAGTAGAAGAAAACCCTATTATTCCATTATCCTGGACACAGTTACATTGCCAGCAGGAACTCTTCCACCCCACTCAGTAATTGAATACCCCGAGGATTGGAAAAACTGAGTGATTTAATTACTTCCACACAAAAAAACATGCCCTCGCACGTTCCATTTACATTTTAATAAAAAGGGGCTACGAACCAATTTGAAGGAGGCATAAACGGGTTTAAAAAGCACCTCCCAAAACTGTTAAAACCGGGAAAATAATTGAACGTCCCCTTTTTTTGAATTAAATGCTTAATAATCAACTATATAAAAAGTAAAAATGTCCCAAAATCGCGTATGTTATAGGCACACGCGGTAAGATTGGGTTCAAGAACAGGTCAAAAAGCAAAGCCTTATTAGGGGCTGATTTAAGGCAGGGAGGCAGGTATGAGGCAAGGATATGAAAGAAGGAGAAATCGGCCTAAAATCAACACAAAAACACGAAAGAAGGCCACTTTTGCAAGTTGTCCCTGTAATTGTGTAATTATTTTGTCTTCAAACTTTTTGTCTTCATTTAATGGCAACGTAAGCATCTTTCTGATGCATAGCAGCCTTCTTCTTTGTCCGATTAACTTACGAAGTATTCTCACTTGTGTCCGCTCTGGCTTACTTAACACAGCTCTGTCTTTGAACCGAAAGGCGTATTCTGCAATCTGCTTCGCATCCAGCTTATCGTTTTTTGCGCGATTAACTTTTAAGACCTGTTTTATTTGAACAGCATCTTCGACCCATGTAGCGTAGCCTAAATCGCCAGCACAACTAAGTAACAGAAGACTGTATATTCCAGTGTGTTCCAGGCATATCAGCACTTCCTCCTTTTTTAGATTATACTTCCGAAATACCGACTTTAAATACTGATTAATGTTCTTGGTTCGATTAGCTATAATCTCTGAAGAAACTATACCGGATTCGTTCCTGATTGCGATGTCCAATGTTTCTTTTGAAACATCTACACCCATAAAAAGTGTAAACTGCATAAATTTGTGTTTTAGAAGTGAATAAATGGGTTAACGCTTTTGAGTACTCTCGATACCTTAATAATGGGTCTTACCCAAATTTCTATTTGAGGATTACTCAAAAAACTGACAGAGGATTAAATCGTCTGATAGGCCACGAACCTAGAGGACCAGCTAATGCGCCTCTGTCAGTGTTAACTCTTCATCTAAATTGAATGCTTATTTTGAAAGTGCAAGTCTAAAGGAGGACCAGTTGGGTTGGGTTGGGAAATAATAGGATAACTTCTATATTTACATACCTTTATTTCACAATAATATCTCTAATGAACTACTATGAGTTTAAGCCTGCCTGCGATACTAAAGAAACAGGCAGCCAATATCCGCAAGTTCAAAGAATGACACCGGGCTATAATAAAGACAGTAACGTTTCATTATATGCAATGGCAAGGAACATAGACGAGTTTCCGGATTTTATGCCAGACTTTGACAGTTTTGTATTGCATAATCAGGCAAAACGCACCGATTTATTAAGCACTTTTGGGCCCGGCTGGGGTTTTTTGATTAGTCCAAGGCTAAAAGCAATTTTTGAGCAATACAAAATGGTTAGCCACCGGTATTACCCCGCCAAAGTATTTCATAAACAAGTTTATTATGATTACTATTTTATACATATTATTGGCAATGTGCGTGACTGCGTTAATTACCCTTTATCTACTTTCTTTATTTATAAAAGCTACGCTACTAATGAAAGATACATAGCCATAGATTCGTTCGACGATTTATTAATGAAAGAAAAAAAACTTATAGCTGACAACCCCGGAGAGGTATTGTCAATATGGGCAGAAAAAATTGTGCTTAACAACTCATTTGACAAAGACCTTGCTTTGTTTGAAATAGGTAACTTTGATGCCAGCAATTATATAAATGAAGAATTGAAAAGCGAGTTAGTTTTAAATTCAATTACCGGTTGCGATATATTACCAACTAAGAAACTTGCATTTTTGGATTAAACTTCAGTACAATTTATTGTCTTGCTTTCTAAATTGTTTATTGGAATAAAATAGACTTCGTATGGGTTCGTTTTTGCAGGCTGTGGTTTAGGAGCCTGTGGTTTGGGAGCAGGTCCAACATGTTGTGGAACAACAATTGTATGGTCGGCGGGGGCCACCTGAACCTTAAATAAATCATTGATTTTTGTATCAGGATTATCTTTTATGGTTTGCTTTAAGTTATTGCTTAAATTACGCACAAACTCTAAACTCTGCTTCGGGGTGGCATCAGGATTTTTCTTTTGAAACTCAGCTAATCGTTTGGCGACCTCAGTATTATATTTGGGAT
>CAISWS010000142.1 GCA_903889265.1 uncultured Bacteroidota bacterium | reverse complement strand
AGTTGGGCCGCTGTTGTTTTCCCCAAAATGTTTGATTCTATTTGTAAACCAAGATTAATTGAGCTAAACTAAACAAAAAATCAAGATACTAAAATAATTAGTGTATTGATTAGTATTTATTTGCGCATAAACTTTGAAGGTGCAATTGTCTTACAGGCGTTCTTGGAGCGGTTGCCGAGAAATCCTCGCATTTTCCCTACCTTTACTAACAAGTGTAATAACTATACCAACACCATGAAAACACCTCTACTCAAAACTTCAATACTATTAGCAATTCTGGCAATATCAGCAACCGCATTTGCCCAATACCCCTTCTATTTCTCCAGCGGCAATTTTAACCCGCCCAATAGCTGGACGCAGGGAAACGCAGTGCGCATGGGCGCAGTGGCCAACACCAATATTCAAACCGATACCGCCACAGTTGTTGGTAGCTGTTACTTCCGCTTTTTCAGCGCCCAAACCGGTGGTGTTAACTACGCACCGGCAGGCGATACCGATGCTTTAATTCCCCTGAATACCCCCTTCGCCATGCAGGTTGAAGGCAGCGCTTACAAAGCCTATTACTTCGCTACCCAAAACCTTACTGATAATTACGTATTTAAAAGCACCGGTAGCGGCGCGCCGGGTAATGCAAGGGCTGCTGTGATTCGTGTGCAAGGGCCTATACAATCTATTACTGGTCTCTCGCGCTTTCCGGCTGGCAATGTTTATGACGGGCAGGATGTAATGGTTAATGCAACCATATCCGCCCCGTTCAGCCCCGGACAAGGCGCCTATCTGCGTTTTACGACGGATGCATGGAGCAGCTCGACTGTAATACCAATGACCGGTAGCGGCACGCAGTTCTATGGCACTATTCCCGGCAGTAATATTACCACAGGCACCATTCTTAACTACTACGCCTTTACCTCCGGCGATAGCCTTACAATCGCCCCGCTGGATGCCGATTTAATGACCATCAATTTGTTCAACAACAACTTTGCAAATTTCACTTTTGTGCCTCAGTGCCCGCTTGCCTTGCCTAATACATTATTTAGTTTGGTGGAAACTGATAAGGCGCGTTACAACCCTGGTGATTTGGTTAACGTTAACGTAACTTTTACAGATACTATTACAACCGGCAGTAACGATACTGCAGCCACTGCAATTTTGCGGGTTTCTATCTGGCATCTTGATAGCGTAATTGCATTTGAGGTTTTTCGGGTTTCCAACGTAAATCGTTATTCGTTCAGCTGGCACCCCCCTGTTTCAGATTTTACAGGCTATATGATGCAGCTTAATTTGTACGACAGTTATGGCCATTTATTAGATAGCACATCTATCGCCATAGATGTTTCTTCCACCTGGAACCGGTTCCCGCGTTATGGTTTTATTTCGGCTTATCCTCAAACAGAAACTAACGACCAGCAATCATTGTTCAACAGGCTAAACCGGTTTCACCTCAATGGCCTCCAGTTTTACGATGTTAATCATGAACACAACAAACCGTTGGCTGGGTCGGTGGTGAATCCCGACTCGGTTTGGAATGATATCGCCAACCGCTCAACCTATCTCAGCACTGTTTTAGCTTATATCAATCTGGCACATGGCTGCAACATGAAAGCCATGAACTACAATTTGCTTTATGGCGCTTACACCAACACCTCCGTAACCGATGGCGTTTTGCCGCAATGGGGTATCTATACCGACCAGAACCATAACACCCCGGTTACCTATACTTTACCTGCCACCTGGGCAAGTAACCTGCAGGTTGAAAACCCCGCCAACAGCAGCTGGCAGCAATACATTTTTGCCAACGAAGACAGCCTGTTTAAAGCTATACCCTTTGATGGCTGGCACGTTGACCAGCTAGGCAGCCAGGGGACAGTATATGATTACACCGGCAACCCGGTAAACCTTGCCGGTGCCTTTGGTCCCTATTTACAAAATGCCTCAACTGCATTAAACGTACCGTTGGTTATGAATGGCGTAACCAATTATGGCCAGTCCGAAATAGCCACCGCACCGGTGCAGTTTTTATATACCGAAGTATGGCCACCTTATACTACCTACAACAACTTTGCTGATTTAATTGACAGCAACTACCAGTATAGCAACAACACCCTGCCCACTGTATTTGCAGCGTATATGAACCAGGGGATTTCAGACACCTTTGGTACCTTTAACGCACCTGCCGTACTATTAACTGATGCCGCCATATTCGCCAACGGCGGCAGCCATATTGAAATGGGCGACCACATGTTGTGCAATCCATACTTTCCCAACAGCAACCTCACAATGAGCTGCGATTTGCAGCAAAGCATGGTCAGATACTATGATTTTATGACCGGTTACGAAAACCTATTGCGCGATAGTGTAAGTTCTTCGGCAACAACCCTTCAAACCAGCGGAAGTAATCCATTATCATCGGCGGCCGCTACCGGTAAAATATGGGTTCTCAGCAAACAGAAAACAAACACCAGTATTTTCCACCTTATCAATTTAGTAAGCGCCAGCACCCTTAGCTGGAACGACCCTAACAATAATCAAACAAGCCCATCGGTTATTCAAAATATCCCGTTATCATTCACCTCTACTAACACGCTACCGGTAAAAAAGATGTATGTTGTTTCACCCGACTACAACAATGGCATACCTCAAACCATCCTGTTTCAGCAAACCGGTAACTCCGTAAGCTTTACTTTGCCAACCCTTAACTACTGGAGCACCATAGTAGTTGAATATGGTGCAATAGTAAACAGCATAGCCGAAATTAAACCTGCCCAATCAATCCAGGTTTATCCTAACCCTTTCCACAATGCAGTTAACTTCAGCTTCCAATCCGATGCCACCACCCAGGTAACTATCCGTATAATGGACGAACTGGGCCGTGTAGTATCTGAAACCGATAACCACGTTATAAACGCAGGCACACAGACATTTAACCTGCCATTCGTTTCTCAACCTGCCGGTATTTATTTATGGTCTGTTACTTCAAATGATAATACCAGCAAGCAAGTTATTGAGCAGCATGGTAAGCTGGTGCATTTTTGAAAAGCAGCCCCTTCCGTCCCCGCCGCGGGGATGGAAGGCTGACATATTTTGCTGCTCCATGGCCGAATTCTCGCATTGCCAAATCGCCGAATTATGTATTCAACTGTAAACTGAGGACAGTAAACTGAAAACTTTCCTAGATTTGTGTAATATGGATATTTTAATAACAGGTATTAACGGGCAGGATGGCTCTTACCTTGCTGAATTGCTACTTGGGCTTGGGCACAACGTGCATGGCATTTTGCGGCGAAATTCTCAATCCGAAAACCAGACTTCGCGTATTGAGCATATCCGCCATAAACTTCAGTTGTATTACGGCGACCTCACGGATTTTGCAAGTTTAATTACTGCATTAAAAAAAGCTGAGCCCCAGCTGGTGTTTAACCTGGCAGCACAATCACATGTAAAAATATCGTTCGAGCAACCGGTTTATACCATGCAGGCAACCGGTGTTGGTTTTTTAAATCTGGCAGAAGCAGTGCGCATAGTAAACCCCGGTATTAAAATTTTTCAGGCCTCTTCTTCCGAGATGTTTGGAAACAGCATAGATGCAGATGGTTTTCAGCGAGAGACTACCGCTTTTGCACCCGTATCGCCCTATGGTATCGCTAAATTAATGGCACACCAAACCGCCATTAACTATCGTGATTCGTACGGTATGTTTGTTACCTGCGGTATATTCTTTAATCACGAAAGCCCTCGCAGGGGCACTAATTTTTTAACCAACAAGGTTTGCAAAACAGCAGTAGAAATTGCCGCCGGGAAAGCCGACCAGTTGGTACTAGGCAACCTGCATAGCCACCGCGATTGGGGCTACAGCAAGGATTACGTAAAAGCCATGCTGGCACTAATGGAACTGGATAAACCAACGGATGCTATTTGCGCCACCGGGCTCACTCATTCGGTAGGCGATGTGGTGGACCATGTATTTGGAAGGTTAAAATTAAGCCGCGAAAAGCACCTGCGCACGGATAAAAAGTTTGAACGCCCTACCGAGATAATGTCGCTGTGTGGCGATTCCTCTAAACTGCGCAAACTTACCGGTTGGAAACCTGAAGTTACCTTTGAAGAGATGCTGGATGAAATGATTGCTCACTGGCAGAAAGAACTGAAGTAATGACTAAGATTGTAACCGGTGGAAATGGTTTGGTGGGCGGCCAGTTTGGCAGCCAATATCAAAAGCTGGGCCGCAACGATGCCGACCTTACACAAAAGGAGGAAACCGTAGCTGTGTTTAAAGCCCTGGCGCCGGAAGTAGTTATACATGCCGCGGCAGAAGTTGGTGGCCTTTACAGCAACATGAAATGGCCCCACGATTACTTCATTCAAAACGTAAATATTAATAACAACGTTATAAAAGCCTGCCGGGTGGCTGGGGTAAAAAAGTTGGTTGCATTCCTGTCAACCTGCATATTTCCTGATGTGGTGGAATACCCGCTTAGCGAGCAAAAAATTCATCTGGGCCCACCGCATTCTTCCAACTACGGATATGCTTATGCAAAACGGATGATGGATGTGGCCATACAAAGCCACAATCAGCAATATGGCACCGCATGGTTTTGTGTTGTGCCAACCAATATTTACGGAATTAACGATAATTTTAGTGTAACTGATGGGCATGTTATACCTGCCTTAATACATAAAGTTTTCAAGGCCCGGGAAAACAAAGAAGTGCTGAAAGTGCCAGGTAACGGCTCAGCGCTGCGCGAGTTTATTTTTGCCCGTGATGTAGCGGCTATTGTTGATAGCCTTATTGAAAGTTACACCGACACCACACCGGTTATTATTTCTACCAGCCATGAAATAAGTATTAAAGAGATATTGGAGATGATAGTGGAGTTGATGAATTACCAAGGTGAAATAGAATGGCTGACCGATATGCCCAATGGCCAACACCGCAAACCCAGCGATACTGCTAAGCTGAAAAGCATTTTACCTGATGTTAAATTTACACCAATTTACGAAGGGCTGAAAGAGACTATCCAATGGTTTGAAGCCAATTATCCGGATATCAGGAAATGAGTAAATTTCTGTCCAATTTTTCTATTTTTATTACTCAAACAAAACAAACATGAAAATGAGATTTACCCCTGTTGTAATTTTGATGTTCTTTATGTTTAGCGTACGGGCCCAAAGCCCTATTAGCTTAACCAGTGCAGATATGCCCGCGGCAGGATTTTCTGAAACTTTTGCTGTGGATACCCCGCTAACTTCGGTCAACTACGGTAGCGCTGGGGCTAACCAGGTTTATGATTTTAGTGCTCTCACTAATACACACCCTTTAACTATATCTTATGTTGCGGCCAGTACCATTCCGCAGCATACTTCTTTTCCTACTGCCAACCAGGCTTTACAATCAAATGGCAGCGACGTTTATTTAAACTTAAATACTTCAGATTACAGAGCGGTAGGTTTACAGGGTATGGCTTATGGCCAGTTAGCACTTACACCCATATCTCCTCCCGAGGTTTTGTATGAGTTTCCTACACAGTATCAAAGTTCTTATAGTAGTAGCTGGGGTTTTTACCAGGCTTTTACAGGCCAGCAGGTTGGGCAAAGTAGTGTGGACTCGGTACGCGAAATATATACCGATAACTTTACAAGTTTGGTTGATGGATGGGGTAAGGTTATAACGCCGGTTGGCTCTTACAGGGGATTGCGCATAAAACAAGTACACAATATAACTATTGAAATAGATGCTTATTATGGTCTTTTCAGTCAAAGCTGGAATAATGTAACTACAGGTAACTATACAGTAACGGAGTATAGCTATGTTTCCAAAGAAACAAAAGGTGCCTTAGTTTCATTTAGTTATAATGATACAACCGCACAAATCAAAGACGCACAATACTCTCTGATCCCTCCAGCCGCACCTATAGCCGGATTTAGTTATGCTAATGGTAGTGCAGGCCTTGTTAACTTTACAGATACCAGCGAAGGTTACCCCACCCGGTACCACTGGAGTTTTGGTGATGGGGATACGTCAAACACAGCAAACCCTAACCATACTTACGCCGCCAATGGCACTTATTACGTTTGCGAAACTGTTTATAACCCAAGTGGCAGTAACACGGTTTGCGATAGCGTTCATATATCTAATGTTATAACCCATGTAAGGCCGGTAGCTGTTAACGATATGGCTACGGTGCACCAACCCAATTACGATACCCTGGCAGTAACAGCTAATGACCATAGCCCTAGTGGTGATCCGTTTTGTGTAACATCGGTTTATGGCGGTTCATATTTTGGGGTATTGGGTTGTAACGATGTTACTTTTACTCCTCCGGCCGGCTTTACCGGTTACGATAGCTGCCATTATATTATCTGTAACACCAACCAACCCACGCTTTGCGATACAGCGCTTGTGGTTATTGATGTAATTGCCTCGGCTACACATTTGCCACCGGTTGCTGTAAATGATGTTGCAACGGATTTGGAGAACCATAAAGATACCATTAACGTAACCGCCAACGACCACAGCCCAAGCGGCGATCCTTTTTGCGTAACCAGGGTTTACGGCAATGCAGCTTTTACCGTACTGGGTTGTAACGATGTGGTATTTACCCCGGCCAATAACTTTTTAGGATACGATACCGTTTATTACGTGGTATGTAACACAGTGCAAACCACATTGTGCGATACAGCACGTGTTATTGTAGATGTAATACCTGACCATGTTCCGCCGGTAGCGGTAAACGATACGCTTACAACGCTGCAAGCCGCCGGTTACCTGATAAATGCTACTGCTAACGACTATAGCCCGACTAACGATAGCTTTTGCATACACACAATTTATGGCTCGTCGTACTTCAGTATAGTAAATTGTAATAACCTGCTGTTTAAGCCGGATTCTACTTTTACCGGTAATGATACTGCCTGGTATGTGGTGTGCAACACAGGTGCCGGTTTAACCAGTTTATGCGATACCGCTGAGGTAATTGTTACTGTTAACCCGAATCCGGCGTTGTTGCCGGTTAGCAGTTTTTCAGTTCGTCAGCTGGTATGTGTTGGATTACTTGGAATAAGCAATTCAACCAATGCTGATAGCCTTGTTTGGACTTTCAATCTGGCGGGTGGTAACAATACCGGCTTATTTGATTCAAGCTTTTACCAGGTAGATACTGCTGAATACATTGCGTTAGGTTCTACCGGTGCAGAGTTTCAGGTTTGCCTTACTTCTTTCAATAAATTTGGGGCAGAAAGAAAGTGCGATACTATCACTACTGTTTGCGAAGGGATTAATGAAGTGCAACTCTCCGGCATCAGCATCTATCCTAATCCTGCAAGTAGTCTGTTAAGTATTGATATGCGGAACAACAGGGATGAAGCAACCAGAGATTACCAGGGCATTGAAATTTACAATGCTATCGGGCAGAAAATCAGAACCATCAGCAGAACCGGCAATACGGATATGGTTAACATTGAAGTGAGCGGATTTGCTTCAGGTATTTACCTGGCAACCATTGTTGATAGCAAGGGTGCACGATATACCTTAGGTAAATTTACAGTAGTTCAATAAGGGCCTGATATCCCTCTCCGGAGGTAGACTATATATTACTTTGGACAAAGAATTTTATTTAGATTAGAGCATGTATATACTTTATCTCTCTGAAAAATGGAACCTACAATGGTGGAAAACAGGTGGCTATCCTGAACTTAAACAAAACCTTCATTTTTGTCTAGGTAAAGTTCAATTTAGAATTGGTCGCGGCCAATTTGCCTTATGGAAAGAGCATAAGGCAATATTTAATTTCATTAAATCAAGCACCGGTAAAATTAAAATAGGTTCTGCGCTTAATGACGCTTTGCGAATAGCAGATTCCTGTCCTAAACGCATGTTCCCAAGTTAAGTAAATTATTTTCCTTAGTGTGGTCTGGCGCGGTGCGCAAATATTTTTTACCCAAATGTTCAATCACAACGATTAGCGCATCTTGACTACCTGTTCTAACGTGATATTGCTGAATATCATTTTGAATGTTATAAATCGCCTCGGCCTCTGTTATTATGCCCCAGTCGCCGCCAATGTGGGTTATTCTTTCGTGTTCTTCTTTCCCCGGCAATTGCTTAATACACTTAACTTGCTTTGAAAATTGCATATTTTTTTTTACCTGCAAAGATAGCTTATTAAGTCCTTATTAATGCCTAATGCGTATATTTGAGGATGGATAAAGAGCAAATACAAACAATAGCAATGATTATGGATATGCTTGTTGAAATAAAGGCGGGACAAATAGCTTTAACTAAGATTTTGATTGAAAACCTTTCAGGCGAAGACCAGAATGAGTTGAGTAGAAACTATGCTCTTCTTTTGACTGAGCAGCAAAAAGCGTATCGCGATGCATTAGACAAAATATTTGAACGATATACGGAACTTTCGGACACCCTAAAGAACTTATTAAATCCCCCAACCGCTTAATCTTTTGTCCAAAATTATATATAGTTACCCTCCGGAGGGGGGGGGTAGAGGGCGGAGAGTCCTTTTGCTAACCGGCAAATTAAACAATTATAGCAAAGCCTTGTTTTCAGGAAGGGGGAGTGATTGCATACTTAGTAAATATCAAACATCATGGTAAAAAAAATATTAATTGTATTTGCGGTTCTTGTAGTGTTGGGCCTGGGTACCGGTGCTGGAATATATTTCACCTACCTGTATCCGTTTATGCAAAAAATGAAGCATACCGAAACCATCAGTTACGATAAGCAGCTAACATTGGTTATTGGTGGCGGGGGTAACTCCGGGATTTTGGTTTCGGATAGCGCCGTTCTGGTAATTGATACCAAAATAGATGAACCCTCATCTCAACAATTGTATAATCAGGTAAAACAACTGGCAGGCAGTAAACCCATAATTGTGGTAAACACCCACATACATACCGACCATACCTTTGGCAATAAATTATTTAAGGGGCAAACCATTATTGCGGGTGGCAATTACGACAAAGACATTTGGAGTAAAGAAGACGGGGTTGAATCTTTGCCCACGGTATGGGTAAAGGACAGCCTGGTAGTAAATATTGGTGACGAAACCGTTACCATCCTTAACCTGCCTTTTAGCGCGCATACGCAAAGCGATGTAATGGTTTACCTGCATAACCGGAAAATGCTTTTTGGTGGGGATGTTATCCTAAACCACCAATCGCCAATCCTTTTATCAAGATATAATGCTGATGCCTACGGGTATTTAAATGCATTTGATTTAGTTGAGAAGCGGTTTGACATAGCCAAAGTAGTGCCGGGCCACGGGCCGGTGGGCGGGATTGAAGTAATTGATAATTACCGGGCCTTTTTTAAAGATATGAAAACAGCTTCAACCGCTGATGCGGCCACGGAAAAATCGTTGCTTGATAAATATTCTGATTATACTCAGATACCGTTATTGATGTCTCCTTCTGCTGCTGAAAATTGGTTTAAGAGTAACCCGGCTAAATAAAACGGATGCCGCTTAATTCGCTTCTGTCCAGGTTTCTGTTTTGCCGATAATGGAAAAGGAGCAGAGGTAACCCCGCAAATCAAGCTTATTGCCTTTAAAGGTTATTTTACCACAATAGGTTTTGCCGCTTTCTGGGTCGTAGATGTTACCGCCGGTATAGACGTTTTTGTTTTCCTGGTCGGCGGCAAAATCGTTTAGTATTACCAGGTTCAGCACAGGGCGGCTACGTAGTTTCGGGTCGGGGTTTTCATCGTCTTTTTGGGGTTTGCCGGTAGTTTTGTCAATAGAGTCTTTCAGCCATACTATTTTGCCATAAAACTTTCCGTTTGTTGCGTGGTAAATCTGTATTTTGGTAGTTTTGCCTTCGTCATACCAACACTTTTCAATCTGATTTCTTTGTGCGGAGGTGTTTAAACAAAACGCAAGCGAAAATAGGAGAGTTACAACCGCCTGTGTTATCGGACGATTCATACAGGGCCTATTGGGTGCATATAAAGCCTGCAGCTTCCTCGTTCAGCAGGTCGCTGCCTGATGAACCTGAAGGGGGGCAATACTGAACGGAGTAATCGCTGGTAGTATCATGACACACCCAACCCAGGGACGGCGAGGTAAGCGAATCAATGTATTGGTTATAGTATTGCTCTGATAATTTCTGTGAGCTTACCAGAATAGTAAGCGTGGTATCATAGCGCTGCTTGCTGCAAACCTCGCGCTGGTTATGGCACTGGTAACACTTGTGGCACGAGGCTAAAAAAAGCCCGGCCACCGCAACAACCAGGACGACAAAAACGTTTCTCATAATAATGGCTAAGATAAAATAGTTTTTAGTTTGAACCTGAAAGTATGAAATTTGTTATGATTAACCCAGGGTTAAAAACATGCACGAAATAGAACCATATTACCAATGGCGCGATTATTACATTGCATCAGCCGATAAGCTTTCGCCTTTTTACGGGCGTAAGCACAGCGAGCTGCATTTTACCCATAAAATTTACAACTATTATATACATCCGCAGTGGGATTTCATCGGTTCCTCAACACTTTATTGTAAACTTATTTATGCTGATTACGAAAGCAATTTTGCGGTAATAGAATTTATTGGTGAATGGAACGATGCCGTGCACAATGATATTATGGAGTTGAAGCGCACGGTTATTGACCCGCTTATTAAAAAGGGAATCAGCAAGTTCATTTTAATCGGTGAAAATGTGCTGAACTTCCATGCCTCTGACGACCTTTATTATGAGGAGTGGTATGATGATATAAAAGATGATGACGGCTGGATTGTAGCCCTGAATTTCCGTAGCCATGTGGTAGATGAAATGCGTCGTGTAAAACTGCATTATTACCTCAATGTGGGCGAAGCTTACAACGATTTCCTCTGGCGAAAATTTAAACCCGACCATCTGCTGGATGCAATAGAGCATTTAATAATTCGGAGCTTGAAATAAAAAACACCGGTTAATTATTGTTACTGAATTACTTCAACTTCTCAATCTTAAAGTAATGTTCATTCACTTTAAAAAAGTAAATTCCATTGCTTAACCTGTTGGTATTAATTTCAAGCTGGTGCATACCGGCATTGGTTTTTTCATTATCCATAACCGTTATCAATCTTTTGCCATCAACTGAGTATATACCTGCGGTTATATTTTCGGCAATATCCAAACCAAACTGAAGTGTAAGGTTTTGTGTAAACGGGTTCGGGAAAACATGTACCACCATCTCATCATTTACCGGTAAAATGCCCGACGTATTATTTAAAGAGTCAGCTATATCTATGTTATCCAGGTAAATAGCATCTCCCCATCCGCTTATCACTTCAAAATTAAACAGTACGGAAGCCTGGCCTGTAAGGTTTGAAATATCCACCGAGTCTTTTCTCCACTGACTGGCTTGCGGATAAAAGGGAATAGTTGAATCCGGGGCAGTAGCTAAAGAATCGCCGCCCTTCAGGTAAATCAAAGTCCATGAACTACCGCAGTCGGTTGAAACAAGCACTGCCAGAGAATCTGTAGATATTTTATTATAAGGGCCATAGGCTACATCAAATTTTAAAAAAGAGTGCGCAGGGGCATTTGACATATTAACCGGTGGGGAAATAAGGCCTGGGGTTTCGCCGGCAGTACTATTTGCCGGTGCAAATTCGTTTACCACAGCCGAAAATCCTGATTGGCCAAACCCGCCGTAATTGGCGTGTTGCCATGTTGTGCTGCTGGGTGGCGTAATAACCGTCCAGTTAGCCGGCGGAAAAGTTGCTCCTTCAAAGCCTTCTACCAGCGGCACTGAAACCGTGGTTTGCTCAAATATTGTAAACCCGCTAACGATAGAATCGTTATAAAGGTTTTGATCCACCATATCGGCAGGTAAATTGATGTTTGCATTAAAACTGTGGATGCCTGGTGTAACAGGCAATGGCGGCAGATTAATGGTTGCGTTTGCCCTTGCGCCTAAAATGCCGGTCCATACAAAAGAAGAATCAGTAGCTCCATCAATATAGTAATGTATTATAATAGTATCAATACTGACCGTGCCAATATTGGTTACCAAAATGGAAGGATTTACAGCTGTAACACAAGATCCATTTACAGGTGAGATAACAGCGTTGAGCTCTATATCTACATTATCCACCGGCGGGCAAGGGTCGTATCCATCATTGGTAACGGCGCCCGTGTTGCTTGGGTCGAGCCAGTCTTTCAACCGCGTTTGTGGTGTAGACCCGCTATCCCAGGAAACAGAAAACCGGCCAAAGTAATCGTGCAGGTCATAGGCGGCCACATCACAATCCGATGGCCCGCCGTAAAGTTGCCCAACTACCCTTTTGTTCTGGTCTAACAGGGGCGAGCCCGATGAGCCTGCTTCTGTTGCTCCATCTGTCCATATACCTATTTGCCAAACCTCGGCAGGGCCATTTCCTGCATCATAAGTGCTGGGTGTTACCGGATTATTTGCCCGGGTTCCCTTCTTTATATCTGCCAGCGGATGAGAAATAGCGGTAACGCTGGTGGCTGGTGTTAATCCCCGGTTCCAACCCAAATAGAATGCGTGGTAAGAACAGGGAGGGGTAGAGTCCATTTTTATAAGGTTAAAATCTGAAATCTTGCTTTGGGCTATGGGCACTGCACCCGTGATAGATTGAAAAGGAGGGTCGGTGGAAGGTTCTTCGCAGCCGGGGGCCTCCCAATTAAAACGGAAAACCCAGCTTCCATCAGCTGTACCGCAGTGATTTGCGGTAAGTATATAGGGGGTGCCATCGCTTAAAGCATCATTAATCAACGCGCCTGAACAAAATACATTACCAGCAACCACGCATACCACCGCCCTTTTTTGTGTGGAAACATCGTAAAACTCGGGGCAATTGATATTACGGATGCAACTTCCCGCGGCTCCGAAACCGCTACCCGACTTCAGGTCATGCAACACATCTTTGTATCCTTGCGTAATCCTGAAAAGTATGAAACTACTTTGCCCGCGAACTGCGGCGGGTTCGTAATATTCAAGCACGGCTTCATCGCCATGAATAAGTTCGGAACCGAAAAAATTGTCGGGCGTGTTGTTGGCTGAGGTGTATTCGCCCAGAACTTGCGAACCATCTTTTGAGTAAACAAATAATTTGGCCCCCTGGGGTAAATGAAATCCGCTGAAGCCAAGATTGACTGAATAGCTACCGGGCGTTTTTACGTCTAATTGCCAGATTCTGTCGCCATTTGGAAGATCTGTCCAGGTGCCGGAGTTTTCGGGTTTAAAGTAAACAAGGTGGTTATAACCGAAGCGGTAAGGATGTCCCTTAAATTGCTCGTTAATGGCATCTTCGGCAAGCATGGAATCAACGTTAACGGCAGGCATATGTATTACAGGTAAAGTGGCAGCCGGGGCATATTTAAATCCCGGAGGCAGGCCGCATTTTGAAACCTGCGCCCAACTTAGGGAAGGGCTGGCTATTGTAAATAAGGCAGTGATGAAGAAAGCGGAGATAATTTTTTTCATTATTATTTTTTGAGTTTTGAGGCCAAGCCACCTCATTGCTTGCTATACGGACTTTATTGAAACAAGGTTAATATTTTAAGCGCTGCAAACCGATATTCAAGTACGTTACATAACAACATGACAAGGTGCATAACTGCTGGTACATGAATTTAAGGATAAAACCATTGCTTTACAACCGCTGGGCGAGGGCTATTTCTTCCACTTAATGTTGCAGCCAATGCTTGGCCGTTGGCGCGGGGAAACTGATTTTTCTGCCAACAAAGCATCCAGCGCATCGCGGATATCTTTACCCGACAGGGGGACATTGTTTGAAGGTCGCGAATCGTCCAGCTGCCCGCGGTAAGCCAGTTTAAGGTTCTTATCAAAAACGAAGAAATCGGGTGTGCAGGCGGCGTCGTAGGCTTTGGCTGTTTGCTGGGTTTCGTCAAAGAGATATGGGAATGGGTATTTGAGTGCTAAAGCTGTTTTTTTCATTTCTTCAGGCGCATCGTCTGGCTCGGCTACTATATCGTTGGAACTAATGGCCACAAAACTGATGCCTTTGGATTGGTAATCGTTTGCCAGGCGCACTAATTCGGGGTTAATGTGCTTTACGTACGGACAATGGTTACAAATAAACATTATCACGGTGGCCTGTTCTCCTCTAAAATCAGCCAAAGCAATTTTTTTTTCCGACACAGTATCCGGGAGTTCAAAATCAGGGGCGGGGCTTCCCAACGGTATCATGTTTGAGGGCGTAAGCGACATACGGTAAATTTAATGCGTTCAAAACCCAATTTTAGGTCAAATTATCTGCTTCTTCAGTCTAAAGACAAACTGTTTTTAAAAATAACAGATATCAATGCCTGAGATTTTGCCGGATTTCTTATATTTGCGCCCCGCATTGCACAAAATGCAACTGCACCCCCGCTTAAAAACGGGACAACAGAAGTGGTTTTTAAATAATGCACCTGTAGCTTAACTGGATAGAGCATTTGACTACGGATCAGAAGGTT
>CAISWS010000141.1 GCA_903889265.1 uncultured Bacteroidota bacterium | reverse complement strand
GACTATTCAGCCGGCACCGCATGCGCCTTCTGCGTAACGCGGATATACTTATAAGTCTTTTCGTCTATCCGGTTCAGCATAAAATCGAGGTTAAAACTTTTTAAAAAACAATCGGTAAGCGTGTTGCCGTCAGTGCAGTTAAAAAACTGGTAGTCCTTGTTCTGTTCAGTTTTAAACGGATCGGCGCGGATGGTAATTGGCACGCTGGTAAGTGTTTTTGAAAAATAATTACGTATGCGCCCGTCGTAATGAAACTGGTGTGTTATCCCATCGGTAAACGCCTCATAAAAAGGGTCAACATACAAAATCATTTCGCCTATAGCCACCACCCGGAAAAAACCATCATCGGGTTTCATGCGGTATAACCGGCCATACCACCTGAACCCCCACAGCGTAGCATTGGTAAACACATCCTTGCGGTGCGATACCGTAAAGGTAACCGTAAAAGGCTTTTTTTTCCTGGGGTCGGCATCTGCCAGCTTCACATTATCAAAAGGCACATAATGGTTAGCCACAAAATCATCGTAAGTGCGGAAATACGCATCCGGCCCGTTCAGGCTGGCCTCGGTAATTCTTTTATCCTGAGCAAACACGCTGCATGCCAACACCAGGCAAGCCAGCATGCATACATATCGCATTGTTTTCACCTTGTAAACATAAATGAAATTTAAGAGCTCCGCAACCGGACATACCCTGTAATTGGTTATTTTACAGGCAATAGGAAGCAGAACCGTCCCTGCATCCCCCCAAAGATAACGCCGGACTGATTACTAGCCCGGCGTTATTGTTTTATACTAGTTGTAATTTAGCAATAATGGCCCGCAACCCAAACAAGCCTTCCACACCGGTCGGTAATGTAGTGGCCAGGTATAAACGCCCTTTCGCAATGCCTTCTTTCAACACGGTAAGCAGTTTCGCGGTGTTCAAACCCGCGGTCATTATCGCGGTATTCAATGCGGTGGTCGCCATCGCGGTCAACACGTTTAAAATCGTCCCTGTCCTTAGCCTGTGTGTTCTGCATTAAACCAAAACTGATTAACAGAACCGCTGCTGATTTAAAAATAATCGTTTTCATATAGTATGAATTTTATAATACTATGATTGCCCAGCAACCCTGTAGTTTAACGCAGCAAAAATTCTTTAACGGATTTTTGCAAATGAGGCAAATGACATATAAGGTCATTAACTTAGAAAAATTAATTATGCTATCCCTTCTCCTTTTCAAAGAAAGGGGAAATGCCGGCAGCCTTTCATTCCGTTTTGTATCGGAAACAAAGTGGTTAGTTACCCCCCTAAAAATCAGACAGGCTGTTCCACATAATGAAACAGCCTGTCTGGCTTTAATTCTTCAGCTAATAATCTTATAAAATAGCTACATACAGGTTGCCTGCAGGTACAATTTTGGTGTTTGATAATACAGAGTATGGCAGATACCAGTAGCCGTTGTAACCCCAATTGGTATTCCACGAATTTTCTACAATAAAATAACCACCACCCGGTGCGCTGGCCTGATCTACATAGCCAATAATCGGGTTAGCATGTCCACCCAGTAATGAGAGGCCAGAAATGATACTGCCGGAAGATGTAACCGGGTTATACGTAAAACTGTTAGGCGAGTAACCGGCAACACCAAGGCCTTCAAAATATTGGTATTTACTGTTATCATAAACATTAAAGCCCATCATTACAGGCTTATCGTTGTAAAGTGCTGTTTTAACATCATTAACCACGGTTGTAGAGTTAATTACATAATAACCATGTGTAGTGGTGCCACTGCTTCCGGTAGTGCCACTCTGTGCCGCAATATTAAAGCTTGGCGCATTAGCGATAGCAGTGCTGTTAGGTGCAGTTCTGTAAGCAGTAGAAGTATTTGAGCCGTTTGAAGGATAAGGATAATAGTTCTCTTCGCAAATACCCGAAAAGGTATAAGTGGTTGAGCCTATTTTTTCGGTAAGCGCACGTCCCGAACCACTGTTGCTCGATAATCCCTGAAACGCTTCTGGTATATTCACCATGTTAGCGCCGGGGTCGGAAGAGATAGAACCTCTATTAATAACAACGCGCTCTACATAGTAAAGAAACAACGGGCTCAACTCGCCGGTGGTTCCAAAATATGATGTGCCCGAAAACTGGGTGCTTACCGCGGTTGATAATCCGTGTGCAGAGTCAAGCGAAGTAGAGGTAACAGGCGAAGTTGCATTCTTGTAATAATGCAGTATCTCATTAGTTTCTGCACCACAAAAACCGGTGCAGCTTCCAATTTGCCCCTGGTCCCTCACCGCCGGCGAAGCCAGCAAATAACTGCTTGGCAAAGTGCCTGAGGATAATCCCTTGGCTTCATTGCCAAAAACTTCCTTACTGAAAACCGGAACATCACTCCATTGATCTGGCGTCATAGGATTCAAGCCGTAAGCATGCAAAGTAGCAGGAGTGCTCGTCGGTAACGAACCTGATTCTTTTTTACAACCGTAAAGAAGAAAAGTTGCAGCACAAATGGCTACGGCGCTTTTAAAAAAAGTGCTTTTCATTTTATTTATGGGTTTTATGTTAACAATGAATTACGAAGTAAGGAATCTTTCCTGATATGTCAAAAACCGTAATATTCCGATTTTAACAAAGATAAAAATCAGGCATAGTTGTCTTTAATCCCATTTCACAGCTATGGCCGTAAGAAAGGGATTTGTGCCGTACCTTGCGCCGTTTTAAGCAATCAGGTTTTTTTGCGGTAGCAAAGGGGTAGTTGGCTGCTAAAAGTCCTCTCCTTTAGGGAGGATTTAGGAGGGGCCGCTATTTTCCCCTATATTCGCCCCGCATGCAAGAAGAAGTTAAATCTACCGAATCACCTACCCCAGCTCCAGTTCCCGTAACATTTAAAGACCTCGACTTTCAACCTGAGTTGATGGAAGGCCTGGATGCGATGAATTTTCAGAAGCCTACGCCCATACAGCAACAGGCCATTCCGATGATTATGAAGGAGCACGACCTGATTGCCTGTGCCCAAACCGGCACCGGCAAAACAGCGGCTTACCTTTTGCCCATCATCAATAAAATAATTCAAAAACCCGGCGACTATATCGACACACTGATTATAGTGCCCACCCGCGAGTTAGCAATACAAATTGATGAAGCTCTGCAGGGCTTTGCATACTTTGCCCCCGTAAGCCACATCGCTATTTACGGCGGCACGGGCGGTATTTCGTTCGAACAGGAAAAAAAGGCCCTCACCCACGGCGCCAACGTTATTATTGCCACGCCCGGCAGGCTCATTTCGCACCTTAACATGGGCTATGTAAAAATCAACCACCTCAAGCATCTGATACTGGACGAAGCCGACCGCATGCTCGACATGGGCTTTAGCGACGACCTGAACAAGATTATCAGCTTTTTACCCAAAGACAGGCAATCGCTGCTTTTCTCGGCTACCATGCCCCCAAAAATCCGCGACCTGGCCAAAAAGATTTTACACAACCCTGAGCAGATAAACATATCCCTCTCTAAGCCCGCAGAAGGGGTAGACCAGGGCGCATACGTTGTTTACGACAGCCAAAAAACGGTTCTGCTAAAAAGCCTGTTGAAAGACAAAAAGATAGATAGTATCCTCATCTTCTCTTCTACCAAAGACAAGGTAAAGGAAATTGAAAAAGACTTTAAACGCTCCGGCTTCCAGATATCAGCCATCCACTCCGACCTTGAACAGGATGAACGTAACGAAGTTTTGCGCCAGTTTAAAAACAAAAACCTGCAGAGCCTGGTAGCCACCGATATTCTTTCGCGCGGTATTGACATAGACTCCATAGGATTAGTCATCAACTACGACGTACCCGGCGACGCCGAAGATTATATTCACCGGGTAGGAAGAACCGCGCGTGCCGCAACAACCGGTGTAGCCCTAACCTTCATCAACCCGCACGACCAACGCAAATTTCAACGCATAGAAGAACTGATAGGCTACGAAATAAAAAAGCTCCCCATACCAACAGAATTCGGCGAAGGCCCAGCCTACGACCCCAAAGCCAACCCCGGCAAACCCGCCCGCGGCGCGTTCAACAAAAGCAGCGGCGGTGCGCATAAAGGCGGGGGACACAAAGGTGGTGGATTTAAAAGTGGCGGCAGTGGTGGTCACAAAAGCGGCGGTTATAAAGGCGGCGGAAACAAAAAGTAAGCTCTCCTTATAACCGAGGTACGATCTATTCAAATTTTAAATCGACCTCCTTTATTCGCTGGTTGGTATTTCTATCCGGCCTCTAAGCTATTTCCGTTAAGAAAATGCTTTATGCTTAGCCAAAAGAAAGAAACGCTGTATGAGACCAACCCAAAGTAAATTACAACAACCAATGGCCGTACCGTCAGCTAAAAGCGCCGCTGGTGCGTCGAGTTCGTTTATTTCCTGCGTTGAGAAGCATTTTTAGGAAATTGCTTAGCAGCTTTGATTTTTTGGTTCTTTTTGATTAAGCAAAAAGAACGACAATCAAAACTAGCAGACCAAACAGGAGATAAACAACCACTACTCCTAACTACGGTCGAATCAGCATTTTGAATTTCAAAAAACTATCCCTATATTCATTTCATGAAGCAACTGACAAATACCTGGTACTATTATTATGGAACCAAACATTCCGGAAAGGGTAAGTCATTGCATGGATAAATGAAAAATTAAACAGCAACAAAATACAAGCCCGCTCCGTAAAGGAACGGGCTTTTTGTTTTTAGTAATACCAGATAAAACAACCGTATATGCGCCCAACAACACAAATCTATAGCAACTACAACCCGGAAGATTTCCAGGTATGGAAAACATTGTTCAACCGTCAAATGGACATACTTCAGTATGCTGTCTCGTCTGAATATCTCACCGCTTTGGATAAAGTCGAATTCAAACCGGAGCGCATCCCCGATTTTAAACAGCTGGATAATATTCTGCAACCCGCCACAGGCTGGGGTATGGAAGTAGTCCCCAACATCTGCCCGCAAAAAGAATTTTTCAAATTTCTGTCACAAAAGAAGTTCACTGCCACTTGCTGGCTCCGCACCATGGCGCAGTTAGATTATTTGGAAGAACCCGATATGTTCCATGATGTATTCGGCCATGTGCCCTTGCTTAGCAACCAGGCCTACTGCGATTTTTTTCGGGGCATCAGCAACATTGCATTGGAGTTTATTGATAACCCCAAAGCGATTGAATTATTAAGCCGCGTTTACTGGTTTACTATAGAGTTTGGCATGATGCGCGAAAAGAACGATGTAAAAATTTACGGCGCCGGCATCATCTCATCCCACAGCGAAACCCTCCATTGCCTCAATAAAGAAACGTGCAAACTGGATTACGATGTTTCAACCATGCTACACACCCCCTACCGAACAGATATCCTGCAAGACAAATATTTTGTAATGGATTCGTTTGATCAGTTATACGATTCGCTGCCTGAAATACGGGGTTGCTTGTCTAAGATAGTTGGAAGCGTTTCAGTATTTTAAGATTACAGGAAACGGGGTTTGTAATTTGAATTTTCAAATGGCATCTCAGCTATTTCCGTTAAGAAAATCATGCATGCGTTGCCAAAAGAAAGAAACGCTGTATGAGACCAAACCACGGTAAACTACAACGACTGGTAGCCGCACCGCCAGCTATAAGTGCCGCCGGTGCGTCGAGTTCGTTTATTTCCTGCATGGAGCATGATTTTTAGGAAATTGCTGAGCAGCCTTGACTTTTTTTGTTACTTTTTTGTGTCAAGACAAAAAAGTAAAAGCTTGAAGAAACGGGTAAACATAACTTTAAATGCGCATATATTTTTCATTTACCCTCAGTCAGCCTAAAATCCCTAAATTCCCGTTCCAAACCCCTCAAACCAAATGAAAATTAAATTACTTACTATTCTCTTCCTGGCATTTACGCTGCAATGCTTTGCCGGAAACGAGACCCCGGCAAAAAACAAAGTCCTGCGCATTCTCTCCTACAACATTAAAATGCTCCCCCGCATTCTAAAACGCCCGCATCATTACCCCATTAAACGAGCCCCGCTAATACCAAAATACATTATTGAAGAGAACCCCGACATCGTTGTATTCCAGGAAGCCTTCGACGGTAAAGCCGACCGAATCCTGAAAAAGAAATTAAAAGCCACTTATCCCTACATGCTGGGGCCTCTCAATAAAAAAGCAGGTTTTAAAATAAACGGCGGCGTTTTAATCTGCAGCAAATATCCCTTAAAACAGCTGGGCACCATTCAATACAGCCAATGCGATGACTTCGACTGCTGGGCACGCAAAGGAGCAATGCTGGTGGAGGTAAACGACGGCACACACACCTTCCAGATAGCAGGCACCCACATGAATGGCGGCGGCTCAGTAGCACTAAAAACCAGCCAGTATCACGAAATGGGTAACCTGGTTAAAGAGTTTGCCCGCCCGGGCGTTCCGCAGTTTTGTGTTGGAGATTATAACACATCCAACCTCGAGCCTCAATACTACAACGCCCTCGTTGCAAACCTCGATGCCGAAGACGGCCCCATCTCCGGCGACTTGAAGGTAACCAACGACCACCTGAACAACGACATGGAGGAAGACTTCAACCCCAAAGACCGCAACATTATCGACTACATTTTATACCGCCCCAATGGCGTACGTCCGCAAAAAATAACACGCACCATCAAACAATACTGCGAGCAATGGAGCAAAAACCACTGCGATCTTTCAGACCACTATGCGTTGTTGATGGAGCTAACCTGGTGATCTAAAACCATTTCGCACGGAGAATAAAATACATAGAAATAAAAAAATGCATTAAATGTATTCTCCGTCTGTTAACTCCGTGCCTCAGTGCGAAACAGTTTTTGGGACCTTTGCAAGGCCATGCCGCCTATCTGGCTTCTCAAATCTTGGTTCTTGCTTCTATTCAGAAAAATTTATCTTGCACCAATAAAAATACCCAACCATGAAAAAGAATCTGCTCCTCTTCTGCCTGTTTATACTAATCGCCTTCGGTGCCGAAGCTCAATTGACATTAAACGGCATAACCCTTCCCGCAAAGGTTAATAAAGACAACACCGAGTTAATACTAAACGGTGGCGGCATCCGTAAAAAACTATTTTTCAAACTGTACACCGCCGGCCTTTACGTGCAAGCTAAAACCAGCAACCCAGGCGACCTGATAAACGCCGACAAACCCGAAGTTATGCGCTTAACCATTACCTCATCGGTAATCAGCAGTACCAACATGAGCGAAGCCATCGAAGAAGGCTTCAAAAAATCAACCAAAGACAATACCGGCCCGCTCCGCGCCAAAATTGACGAGTTCGTAAATACGTTCAAAAAAGACGTAATCAAAGAAGGCGATGTGTTCGAAATATGGTACATACCCGGCCAGGGCATCAAGTCATACAAAAACGATAAACTGCAAAGCACCATCCCCGGCCTCGATTTCAAAAAAGCATTATTCGGCATCTGGTTCTCTGATACTCCGGCTGATGAAGATTTGAAGAAAGGATTATTGGGCCAGTAACCTGAACCGCTGGGAAACTATTGATAAAACTGATATTAAGGATACCTCATCCGCAAATCTGTCCCAGGAACGTTTTATACAAGAATTTCTTTTGTATTCACCTTTGCGCGCTTTGTTTCTTTGCGGTAAAAATTGTATTTGGTTTTAATTTAAAATAGCATTTCGGTCTCATTTATTTCCAGGCGAAACCCCACCCCAAACTGGTTCACAATTTCAATTTTGCTATCAGCTTTTAAATACTTACGCAGTTTCGAAATAAACACATCCAGGCTACGGCCCAAAAAAACATCATCGCTGCCCCAAACGGTTTTAAGTATTTCTTCACGCTTAATCAGTTTGCCTTTATGGGTCAAAAACAATTTAAGCAGGTCTGCTTCCATTTGGGTTAACTCTGTCTTTTGTTCGTCAAAAGTCAGTGTCAGATTGTTCGAATCAAAAACATAATTGCCAAGTTGCACCACTCCATTTTGCGGTGCAATTGAGCCGCTTCGTTTCAAAAACACCGCTACCCGGTATTGCAGCTCTTCAATACTAAAAGGCTTGGTTATATAATCATCCGCTCCTTTTTTAAAGCCCGAAATCTTATCCTCCTTAGTAGCACGGGCAGTTAAAAACAAAATGGGCACCTCACTGTTTTGCTGTCTTATATTTTCTGCCAGCACAAATCCGTCAATTTTAGGAAGCATTACATCCAATATGCAAAGGCTGTATTTCTTTTGCCTAAAGGCCTCCCATCCTGCCTGTCCGTCAGCAAACAGGTCTACCTTCCAGCCTTTCATCTCCAGGTTATCCTGAATGATAAATCCCAGCGAGGCATCATCTTCAACAAGTAGTATTTCTGTTTGCATCATCTGTTATTTATAAGGAAAAATCAGAACAAAAGTAGTTCCCTCGTTCACCTTGCTTTGCACATCAATAGTTCCCCGGTGGGCTTCCACCATCAGTTTCACATAACTAAGTCCCAGGCCAAATCCCTTAACATCATGCCTGTTACCCTGGCTTACCCGGTAAAATTTATTAAAAACCCTTTTCAGCTCACCGGCTGAAATACCAATTCCCTTATCTGCAACCGAAATCACAACTCCATCCTTTTCAGAATTGGTAGTTACAGTAACCGAAGGTGTGCCGGTTGAATATTTACCCGCATTATCCAATAAATTGTAAATAACATTTGCAACATGCATAGCATCAGCTTCTATAAAATACCTGTCTGCATTAAAGCGCAGGGTTACATTGCGCTCTTCAATACCAGCCGATTGAACAAACTTAACTTTAACCTGCCTTATCAGTTCATGCACATCTACGTTCTGTTTATTCAACATCACTCCCCCGCTCTCGGCCCCCGCCATTTCAAGCACGCGCTGCACCTGGCTGCCAAGCTTTTTTATTTCAGTGTCAATTATAGACGTATAGCTGTTTAGCCGTTGAGGGTTATTTACAATCTCCGGGTTCTTAATCACCTCCGCCGATGCCATTATTGCCGATATAGGTGTTTGAAACTCATGCGCCATATTATTTACAAAGTCCCGTTGAATTTCCGAAAGCCTTTTTTGTTTCAGAATAGTAAGCATGGCATAAGCAAAAAATACAATAACAACCAGCAAAACACAACTCGAAAAAATCCAGATATACATACCCGAAGCCAGGTTAGCAGCCTTTGCCGGAAAATAAATACCAAAAGAAAGATTAGTGCTGCCCGCCAGTTCAGGTATCTGGTGCAGCATGCTGGTATCAACCGGTGCGGCATGAAAACTAATGCACTTGCTGTATACCAGCTTGTCCGACTGATACATCACCAGCCCGAAGTTTTGCTGCAATCCCCTCTTTGCAAATTCATTTTTCAGGTAACGCTCAAGCAAAACCGGTGCAACGCTGTACGGCTGGTTAACCACAAAATAATTCGATGTAAGCCGGGTAACGGGGCTTTCAGTAAAAGGCGCTACCCCACTTTCAAACGCAATGGAATCACTTACATTTTTAAGGCCAAGGCTTACATTAACATTAAACTGCGTTTCCGAAATATCAAAAACCTTTTTTATCCAATACACCTGCGTTACCGTAATACCTGCCAGGCATATGGCCCCCAAAACAACTACAAGCCTTATGTTATTTCTGTTCACTATACAAAAATATAAATACCCGTTGTTTAAAAAGGGTGTTCACATGCTTTAACTCAAATATTAAGGATTTGATAAGAAGTATTAGGAAATGGGTAACAACAACGCGTTGGCCAGGCAGGTAAGTTTGCATTACAAAAACAAACACATATGAAAAACATCATTAACCGGATGCTCGAAACACCATCCAACGCACAAAAAGAGATAATTATTTTACGGCTGATGGCCGGTGGAGTATTCTTCTGGGAGGGCCTGCTTAAATTTGTTTACACCAACCAGGGCGTTGGCCGTTTCACAAAACTAGGCTTCCCTTACCCGGCAGACTTTGCCCACTTTATTGCCGTTGCCGAAATAACCGGTGGCCTGTTATTACTCCTCGGGCTCTTTACCCGCCCTGTTGCCATCTTCTTCATCGGCGAAATGATCGGCGCAATACTCAGCACCAAAATATCCCTCTACCTGGGCACCTCGCCACTTCCCCTACCTCCTGCTCCACCCCAAATTGGTTTCTGGGCCGTTCTCCACGAAATCCGCAGCGACTATGCTCAATTACTTACCTGCCTGTTTTTAGCATTAATAGGCCCTGGTATAGCCTCGCTTGATGCAAAGCTGGCAGCAAATAAGAGGGTTCGTAATTCAGTGGTAAAGTAATGCCGGCTCAGGGAAAGAACGCGGAGTACATAACGCAAAGAACCGCAGAGAAAATCAGAATTTCTTTGCGGTTCTTTGCGTTTATCTTTGCGAACTTTGCGTTAACCTGCATTTATTCACAACTCTCAATAATTTATGCCGATTGCAAAACCTTAGGCGCTGCATTCAAAATTTCAGCTTCAGCCTTATCCGCAAACTTTTCAAAGTTCTTATTAAAAGCCAGTGCCAGTTCGTTAGCCTTGGCATCATACGCCGTTTTATCCTTCCAGGTATTGCGTGGATTCAGTATTTCAGAAGGCACATTAGGGCAACTGGTAGGCATAGCCACACCAAATACCGGGTGCGTTTCGTAACTCACCTTATCCAGGTCACCACTTAAAGCTTCAGTAATCAGCGAACGGGTGTTTGGCAAACTCATACGCTTACCAACTCCGTAAGGCCCTGCAGTATAACCGGTATTCAGTAACCAAACGCGGATATCAGAGTTACGCAATTTAGCACCTAGCAAAGATGCATACGTTGTTGGATGCAGCGGTAAAAAAGGCGCACCAAAACAGGTTGAGAAAGTAGTTTGAGGTTCAGTAACACCAGCTTCAGTTCCCGCAACTTTCGAGGTAAAGCCCGAAAGGAAAAAATACATAGCCTGGCCCACACTCAGTTTTGAAATTGGAGGTAATACCCCAAACGCATCGTACGTAAGGAAGAAAATATTCTTCGGGCCACCAGCAACAGATTTCTTGAGCGCATTTTCAATAAAGTGAATAGGGTACGATACGCGGGTATTTTCAGTTTTGCTCTTGTAAGCAAAATCCACCGTGCGCGTTCCATCAACAAAACCAATGTTTTCTAAAATGGCCCCGTGCCTGATTGCTTTATAAATATCCGGCTCTTTCTCCGCCGATAAATCAATAGTCTTGGCATAACAACCACCTTCAAAGTTAAAAACCAGGTCGCCAATCCATCCGTGCTCATCATCGCCAATCAACGGGCGGTTAGGGTCCGCCGATAAAGTAGTTTTACCGGTGCCGCTCAAACCAAAAAACAAAGCCACATCGCCATCCTTACCAACATTAGCCGAACAGTGCATAGCCAGCACTTTCTTTTCGTGCGGTAACACATAATTCAATACAGTAAATATGCCTTTCTTTATTTCGCCGGTATAAGCCGAGCCGCCAATAATGGCAATCTTACGGGTAAAATTTAGGATTGAAAAATTATGCTGACGGATGCCATCTGCCACCCCTTCACATAACAGGCCCGGTGCCTGTATAATCAGCCAGTCTGGCTCCATGGTTTTTACTTCTTCAGCCTCAGGCCTCAGGAACATGTTATAAGCAAACAGGTTCGCCCATGGATATTCAGTAACCACGCGCACATTCAAACGATATTCATCAGCCGCTGCGGCATAACTATCACGCACAAAAACATCCTTGCCTTCAAAGTACGCACATAACTTGTTATATAGCTTATCAAAAACCTCGGCTGATATCGGGTTATTGAATCCACCCCAATCAACGGAGTCTTTGGTATTATCATCCTTTACAATAAACTTGTCTTTAGGCGAGCGGCCGGTAAATTCGCCGGTATCAATTGCAAGCGCACCGGTATCACTCAATACGCCCTGGTTTCTTCTTATCGTTTCTTCAATCAATTCCTCCGCGTTCAGGTTCCAGTACTGTGTTTTTGTATTTATAATGCCTATTGATTCGAGATTTGCTTTAGGATTTTTGAAGCCTTCCAGGTTCATAACAGCTTGTTTAGTTGCAAAATTTTGAAGGGGCAAACCTAACAGATTCTTGCTTCAAAAAAAAGTAAAAACCCGCTAGTTGACCATTATCATATAAAGTTAGCAACTTACCAATGAAAATCAGCTGTTAACGCTTGCCAAAACACTAAAAAAAATACAGGTTATTGTATTGAATACACTAAGTAATTTCACGCAATTTCTCCTCAATTGGCAGGCCTCCGAACGGCTCAAAATTCGCATCTCTCAGATTTAATTTACTTTCGCTCAAAACACAGCAAAATATTTATGCGTTACGATAACATCAATGCCGAGCTGTTCAAACTGAACAGAAAGAACTTTACCAAACAGATGAAAAAGAATTCGCTGGCGGTTTTCATATCCAACGATATCATTACGCGCAGCGCCGATTCTTCATATAACTGGCGTCAGAATCCTGACCTGTTTTACCTAACCGGTATCGACCAGGAAGAAACTTTTTTAATCCTGTTCCCAGATGCACCGGAGGCTAAACACCG
>CAISWS010000140.1 GCA_903889265.1 uncultured Bacteroidota bacterium | reverse complement strand
TAAAATTTCAATTGCGGTTATTGTGGAGAATGGTGGTTTTGGTGCTGATTATGCTGCGCCCATTGCCAGTTTGCTGGTTGAAAAATATTTGAACGATACCATACAAACCAGCCGTTTACCTTTGGAAAAAAGAATGCTGGAAGGTAACCTGCTGAATAAGTATGGGGTAAAAACCAACAAGACCATAAAGATGAACCTGGATGGGGAGTAAAGGATATTTGTAATATTAACACGTGGCAAAAAGGAACGAATCATTAACGGGTAAAATTGACTGGATAACAGTAATACTGTATGCTATACTGGTGCTGTTCGGCTGGGCGGTTATTTATTCATCCGTATACACTGATGAAGGCAAAAGTATATTTGACTCGGCCACCAGAAGTGGCAAACAGTTTCAATGGATTGCGGCTTGTACCATCATTGCTGCCTTTATACTTATCGTAGACTCGCGCTTTTACACAACCTTTGCCTATCCGATATATGGCATCATCGTACTGTTTGTTACGTCGGTTATTTTTGTGGGCTCGGTAGTAAAAGGGCACCGGAACTGGATACACATAGGAAGCTTTTCGATGCAGCCATCTGAGCTGGCTAAGTTTTCGGTTAGCCTGGGTTTAGCCAAATTTATGTCGGGCCTGAACGTGGATATCCGTAAAACAAAAGATAAATTAAAGGTAGCAGCGCTAATTGCCCTACCGGCCATAATAATATTAATACCCGGCGATGCAGGCTCAGCCATTGTATTTTCCGTTTTCAGCCTGGTGCTTTTCCGCGAGGGGCTTGAACCTTACTATCTTATAGTAGGTGCGGTTGTAATTGTGCTGTCACTACTGGCACTTATTTTCAGCCCATATATTGTAGCCATTGTTTTGGTTTTAATGGGCGCATTTACGGCGTGGCAGCTAAAGCGCAGAAAACTGTTATGGTATATTGCAGGTATTTATTTGCTGGCTATAGGTTATGTATTCTCTGTTAACTATGTGTTCAACAAAGTCCTCCGTTCTCACCAAAAAGACCGTATTAATGTATTGCTGGGCAAAGAAGTTGAAAACGGCAAAGACTGGAACATCCGTCAATCCATTATCGCAGTTGGCTCGGGTGGTTTTTGGGGTAAAGGCTATTTAAATGGCACCCAAACAAAACTGAAATTTGTACCGGAACAAAGCACCGATTTTATATTCAGCTCGATAGGTGAAGAATTCGGTTTTATTGGCAGTTCGCTGCTGATACTGGTCTACCTGGCGCTCTTCTACCGGATACTCTACCTCGCTGAGCGACAGCGATCCAAATTCAGCCGGGTGTACGGGTATTGCGTGGTTTGCATACTGTTTTTCCACTTCCTTATTAATATGGGTATGGCTATTGGCGTGGCACCGGTTATAGGTATCCCGCTGCCTTTTATCAGTTCTGGGGGCTCATCGCTGCTGGCCTTTACATTATTGTTATTTGTGTTTTTGCGGTTGGATACGCAGCGGTATGAGCAAATGCGGTAGAGGTTGTTACCTGAATTTATATTGCGATTAAATAGTGAGCTCTTATTCGACTCCTCTGGAGTTGTATTCTGTTATTAGACTTCTTGGGAAAATTCGCAAAAAACAGGTATCGCACGGAGAAAATACGGAGTTAACAGCCGAGTAATAAAAAGCGGCGAAATGCATTTTGGATATTTTGCGGAGAGGGCTATTCTTTTTGTTGCTATAGATACTCGACCTTGCTAGGAGAATAGCCCAATACAAACTCATCCCGTCCTGCGGACACCCTTCTCTTTGAAAAAAAGAGAAGGGAACAGCCCAAACCAATTACAACAG
>CAISWS010000139.1 GCA_903889265.1 uncultured Bacteroidota bacterium | reverse complement strand
GCCTGCCCTCCCTTTATCTTAACTCTTTCGCACCCAAACACTTAAACACATAAACACCTGAACACATTCCATGGTTATTCCTGATAAAAAGCGCCTTCAATATTTTAGCTGGCTTACGCTGCTGGGTATGAGCGCCATGGGTATTTTGCTGATAAACTATGGCCAAAAAAGGGACGTGCAAACTGTAATTTTGGGAGGGAAGCCGTATTACTTACAGATTTTGGCGGGCTTGTTTTTTGGCAGTCTTTCAGGGGTGCTGGCACTTTTACTTATAAGGGGGAAAAAATTTAAAAACCTGCGCAGTTTTTTTGAAACCCTGATGCTTGAGCTGAATCCTTCCTTTTTAAATATTCTGTTTTACTCGTTTTGCGCTGGTGTGGGGGAAGAAGTACTTTTCAGGGCGGGTGTGCAGCCACTTATAGGTATATGGCCGGCATCCATGCTTTTTGTGTTTCTGCATGGATATATCAACCCTTCAAATATCAGCCTGAGTATTTATGGTTTATTTTTGATTATAATTTGTTCAGGCTTCGGGTATCTTTTCAAATTTTTTGGGCTTACTTCCGTTATAACAGCTCACTTTGTTTACGATGTGGCTATGTTCAGTGCGTTAAGGTACGCGCATCGCGGACAGCAGTGAGGTATTAAAACATCCTTGTTTCGCACGGAGTTCACGGAGAAGAATACAGAGAAATACAAAAACTATTTTATCCAATGAAAGCATGGGAAACCTGAGGGACAAATACCCGGTGTTTGCGCTAAGGGCTGTCAAAAAGCAAGGCAATAGGAGAGCGAAATACAAGCAAATTCTTACCGAAGGTGATTTAATCAGAAACGCGACATTTATCCAATTTTTTTTCACACATTATACACAATAACTTTTTGTTGAAGATTGCGCGCGAAGTGTAAGAAGTTTTTCTCTACTTTGCGCATTATTGAAAAACCCTAGAAATCGTTCCAAAGCATGGCTTTGTTTAATTTTTTAACTCAGGAAATTGCCATTGACCTTGGCACTGCCAATACGCTGATTATCCATAACGATAAAGTAGTTGTTGACCAGCCGTCGATAGTAGCAATAGACCGCAGAACCGATAAGGTTATTGCCGTGGGCCAGAAGGCCATGCAGATGCATGAGAAAACGCATGCCAATATTAAAACCGTTCGTCCGCTTAAAGATGGTGTAATTGCTGATTTCCGTGCTGCTGAAAGCATGATACGCGAAATGATTAACATGATCTATGGCGCCAAGAAACCGATGTTTCCTCCAAGGTACCGCATGGTAATATGCATTCCGTCTGGTATTACTGAAGTTGAAAAACGTGCGGTAAAAGACTCGGCAGAGCAGGCTGGTGGCCAGGAAGTAAAGATGATACACGAACCGATGGCAGCCGCTATTGGTATAGGCATTGACGTGGAAGAGCCGAATGGCAACATGATTATTGACATAGGTGGCGGAACTACCGAAATTGCAGTTATTGCACTTTCGGGTATTGTTTGCGACCAGTCTATACGGGTTGCGGGCGATGAGTTTACCCTTGATATTGTTGATTACATGCGCCGCCAGCATAACATGCTGATTGGCGAGCGGACTGCCGAGATGATAAAAATAAACGTTGGCTCGGCGCTTACCGATATTGACGTACCACCAGATGATTATGCCGTTAACGGCCGGGATTTGATGACGGGTATTCCTAAACAGATTATTGTTTCCTACTCTGAAATTGCCCATGCTATTGACAAGTCAATTTCGAAAATTGAAGAGGCTATTTTAAAGGCTTTGGAGACAACGCCGCCTGAACTGGCAGCCGATATTTTTAAAACGGGCTTATATCTTACAGGCGGTGGCGCCTTGCTGAGAGGGCTTGACAAGCGGATTGGCCAAAAAACAAAACTACCGGTTCATGTGGCAGAAGACCCGTTGAGGGCTGTTGTAAGGGGCACAGGTATTGCGCTTAAAAATATTGACAGGTTCACCTTCCTGATGGACGACTAAAAAATAATGTGCCAATTAGCCAATGTGGTGATTCGACAATGTGGTTTCCGCTTGTAGTTATCAAATTGGCTGATTATCAGATTATCACATTATAAACCATGTATAACTTATTTCGTTTTTTTCTTCGTTATCATCTCTTTATCCTGTTCATATCGCTTGAATTCTTCTGTTTTTACTTAACCTACCGCACAAAAAAATATAACCAGGCTGCTTATAATAACTTTGGCCTTGCTATGAGCGGCAAAGTATACCAAAGCTATACCGGCGTTACAGATTACCTTTATTTAAGAAGAAGGAGTGATAGCCTGGTAAACGAAAATGCGGCGTTGCGGGAGCGGCTGATAGAGTCGAAATTCGACAACAAAGTTGACTCAGTGCAGGTTAGTGATAGTGCCGGCCGCTATGTACAGCACTTTACTTATTTAACGGCGCGGGTAATTTATAACTCGGTAGACCAGGCATCGAACCTGATATATTTAAACCGGGGTAAGTTGCAGGGAGTGAGCAGGCAAATGGGCGTTTTTAATGCAAACGGAATTGTGGGCCAGGTTATCAGCGTTACGGATAATTATGCCGCGGTAATGAGTGTTTTGAGCAAGGATTTTAAGGTAAGCGCCAAGCTTAAAAAAAGCGAGTATTTTGGCAATATGCACTGGGATGGGGTAAACTCAACCACTGCCACGCTTGAAGAAATACCCAAGCATGTACCGGTTAAGCCCGGCGATACCATTGTTACCAGTGGTTTTTCGGAATTGTTTCCGCGCAATATTATGATTGGTACGGTTAAGAAGGTTAAAACACAGGCGGATAAAAATTTTCTGGAAATTACCGTAAACCTGAGTACGGATTTCGGCAACCTGAGTTATGTGTATATTGTAAAAAATATCCGGCGCAACGAATTACAAGTATTAGATAGCCTGTCAAAGAAAAATGATTAGTCAGATACCCATTAACCTTATCCGTTTCTTTTTGCTGTTGCTGGCACAGATACTTATTTTCAGCAACCTCAACTTCAGTTCGTTTATAAACCCGTATATCTTTCCGCTGTTTATTTTGCTGTTGCCGTTTGAAACCCCGCGCTGGCTGCTGATGCTGCTGGGCTTTTTTTCGGGGCTGGCACTGGATATGTTATTGGGTTCAACCGGCATGCATGCAGCGGCTGGCCTTTTAATTGGTTACCTGAGGCCTTTTCTTATCAGTATTATCACCCCCAAAGGCACGGAGTTTGAAATAAGCCCGAATGTATATGCCCAGGGGCTTACCTGGTTTGCCGTTTACCTGGGAGTTGCCACCCTTGTGTACCTTGGGTTTTATTTTGTAGTAGAGGCAGCTACTTTTTATAACTTCTTTTTTTTGCTGCTGAAAACTATTTTAAGCGTTATTATGTCGGTGGCTTTTATGCTTATCTTCCTTTATCTCTTTTCTTCGAGGAAGAAGAGGAGGTTTGAGTAGGCCCCGTAAGAATTTTTCGGATGCATTTGTTGAAAAATCTAAAAAGGCGTTGCTGCCGGTTAGTATATTTGCCACACCTTAAACTTTGATTGTAAGCCGGGCGTTTTGGTTAACCAAGATGCCATTTTTGAGAACTGAGATTAATAACCGTTGTGAGTAAAGATATTTTTAAAAACAGATATAATATTGTTCAGGCCATTATCATAACCTTTGCGGTTATTTTTGTGCTTAGGTTGTTTTATCTGCAGGTGGTTGACCGCAAGTACGTTTCGCTGGCACGTAATAATGCCGTTAAGGAACTTGATGTATACCCAACCCGGGGTTATGTGTACGACCGTAATGGTGAACTGATAGTTTACAATGAGGCTATTTACGATTTAATGGTAATTCCGCGGCAGGCCAAGGGGATTGATACCACCAAACTTTGCGAGTTGCTTGGCATTACCAAAGATGATTACGTGGCGCGGCTTGGGGCTATGCGCAGCGCGAAGGGATTTTCATCGTACAAGCCAAATGTATTTATGAAGCAGCTTTCGCTGAAAGACTATTCGCGTTTGCAGGAATACCTGTATCTGTTTCCCGGATTTTACGGGCAGGTGCGTACTATCAGAAAATATCCTCACCGTTGTGCAGCAACCATTTTAGGCGATATTGGTGAAGTTGACGACAGGCAGATAGATGAGTCGAAAGGGTATTACAAGCCGGGCGATTACGTGGGGAAAAGTGGTATTGAGAAAGTTTATGAAAAAGAGCTGGGCGGTAAACGGGGCAAAAAATTTGTTTTTGTTGACGTGCACAACCGTGAAATGGGGAGTTTCAATAACGGCGATTTTGATACGCTTGCCAAATCGGGGGATAATGTGGTTACAACGCTGAATATTAAACTGCAGGAATATGCTGAAAAGCTGATGCAGAATAAAAAAGGAAGTATAGTAGCTATTGAACCCAGCACCGGTGAAATACTTGCCCTGGTGAGCAGCCCCGGTTATGACCCCAACCTTTTGTGCGGCGCGGTGCGCGGGCAAAATTTTAAAAGCCTTTTAACGGATAGTTTGCTGCCTCTTTATTCGCGGCCAACCCTGGCTACATATCCTCCGGGATCGGCATTTAAACCGGTGGTTGGCCTTATTGCCCTGCAGGAAGGTGTGCAGGGGGTAAACTACACGGTGCCTTGCAATGGTATGTATATTTTTGCAGGACTGTCGTTGCACTGCTCGCACCATCACCCTTCTGCTACCACGATACAATATGCGTTAGAGCAATCGTGCAATCCTTATTTCTGGCAAACGTTCAGAAATGCAATTGAAAACAGGGCCTTTAGCACGATACAGGAGAGTTATGGCAAATGGGTAGAAATTTGCCACAGCTTTGGTTTAGGCCTGAGGACCGGTGTTGATTTGCCCAGTGAGGTTAGTGGTAACATACCTACCGTGCACTACTTCAATAAAATGTATGGTGAAAATGGCTGGCACTCGGCAACTATCATTTCATTGGGTATTGGACAGGGCGAAATTTTAGTAACGCCTATTCAACTGGCTAATTTGTATGCCTGTATTGGTAACCAGGGCTATTACATTACCCCGCATATTGTAAAAAAGATTACTGACCCCGAAACAAACAAAGACCTTACACGCAGGTACGAAAAGCATACGGCCTTAATTGATGCGGACCATTTTCCGCCGGTGGTTGAAGGGCTTTTTGATGTGGTTGAGGCCGGTACCGCCCGTGCAGCGCATGTAAACGGAATCACGCTATGCGGCAAAACCGGAACAGCGCAAAACCCGCATGGTGATAACCACTCGATGTTCGCGGGTTTTGCACCGGAATTTGGCCCTAAAATTTCAATTGCGGTTATTGTGGAGAATGGTGGTTTTGGTGCTGATTATGCTGCGCCCATTGCCAGTTTGCTGGTTGAAAAATATTTGAACGATACCATACAAACCAGCCGTTTACCTTTGGAAAAAAGAATGC
>CAISWS010000138.1 GCA_903889265.1 uncultured Bacteroidota bacterium | reverse complement strand
CGAACCTATTACGGGGCGCATACACATGCCGCCTCCTATTCATCAAACCTTTCAGGGTAAAAATTTTGTGATTTGTTCTTTCGTGCCGCGCTTGTATGACTACCATCCCGAAGCTATCCCTGCACCGTATCATCACAGCAATGTTGACAGCGATGAGTTGTTATACTATGTTGATGGAGATTTTATGAGCCGCAATAATATTGAGAAGGGACAGATAACCCTTCACCCCGGCGGCCTTCCGCATGGGCCACATCCCGGCGCGATTGAGCGTAGTATCGGCAAGAAAGAAACCAAGGAATTTGCAGTGATGATTGACCCCTTTAATCCGGTTCAAATAACTGCTGATGCCATGGGCCTTGAAGTAAAAGATTATTACCAAAGCTGGCTTGCAGCGGGTAAAAAGGAAGAAGCAATAGTTTAAAACAAAAAATTAAATAGTATGTCAACCACAGATCTTACAGCAGTACAAAATTTTACTTACAGCGATATCAAGATTTTTGAAAAGGCACAGGATTTTTTGCCCATCTACGGCACGGATTATGTTGAGCTTTACGTAGGGAATGCCAAGCAGGCCGCACATTACTACAAAACGGCTTTTGGTTTTCAGGACCTTGCTTATGCCGGCCTTGAAACTGGTGTGCGTGACCACACCTCTTATGTTTTGCAACAAGGTAAAATACGGCTGGTGCTAACCTCTCCGTTTTTACCTGATAGCGAAATGGCCGACCATATCCGCTTACACGGCGATGGTGTAAAAGTAATTGCGCTATTGGTAAAGGATGCTTATGATGCTTACGAACAAACTGTTAAACGCGGTGCTTTGCCGTTTATGAAACCACACACGGTTACAGATGACAACGGCACGGTGCATATGAGCGGTATACACACCTATGGGCATACGGTGCATGTGTTTGTTGACCGCAAGGATTACAACGGTGTGTTTCTGCCTGGATATGTAAAACTGGATACGGATTATAAGCCCGGCACCACGGGATTGAAATACATTGACCACATGGTTGGCAATGTAAAGGAAGGAACCATGAACGAATGGGCCAGGTTTTATGCTGAAGTGATGGGCTTTGCCAACCTGATAACTTTTGATGATAAGGACATTGCTACAGAGTATACCGCGTTAATGAGTAAAGTAATGACCAATGGCAACGGCTTTATTAAGTTCCCTATCAACGAACCGGCCAAGGGTTTGAAAAAATCGCAGGTAGAGGAATACCTTGATTTTTACCACGGGCCCGGTTGCCAGCATATAGCTGTAGCTACTGATGATATTGTGTTTACTATTTCGGAAATGAAAAAACGGGGTGTTGAATTTTTACATGTGCCCGGTGCTTATTACGATACTGTTCCGCAACGTGTGGGTGTTATTAAAGAGGACCTGAACGAGTTAAAGAAATGGGGCATTATGGTTGACCGCGATGAAGAAGGTTACCTGCTGCAGATTTTTACCAAGCCGGTTGAAGACCGCCCCACACTTTTCTTTGAAATTATACAGCGCAAAGGCGCTAAGTCATTCGGGAAAGGAAATTTTCAGGCTCTGTTTGAATCCATTGAGGCAGAGCAGGCGAGGAGGGGAACCTTATAGATTGACTACTTACCAGATGCCCATTCCCGGGTTTGAAAATAATGGAATAACAGCTATAGCCTTTGGTTCGGAAAACGGACCGTATAATTATAATGCATGAACAAAAAGATGGATATTGAAACAAGGGCTGATGTTGTTCTGCTGGTGGATACGTTTTATAAAAAAGTGAACGAGGACGAAACCCTCGGGTTTATTTTTAATGATATTGCAAAGGTGGATTGGCCGAACCATTTGCCCAAAATGTATTTCTTTTGGGCAAGCATGTTGTTGGGGGAGAGGTCTTATACCGGCGCCCCTATGACTGTTCATATTGACCTGAGTAAGCAAACCCCGATGGACCAGCACCAGTTTACAACCTGGACAAATTTATTTACCACCACCGTTGACGAACTGTTTGATGGCGAAAAGGCCCGGGAAGCCAAACTACGCGCCACCAATGTTGCGGGGTTGATGTTACACAAGGTAAGGGTTGCCGGTGAAGGGCCGATGGGCTTTTAGTGTTTTACCTGGGATGGTAACTTTATGTTTCAGCAATAAATATCCGGTGCACT
>CAISWS010000137.1 GCA_903889265.1 uncultured Bacteroidota bacterium | reverse complement strand
GCAAGAACCAAGATTTGAGAATCAAGAAAGTGAACCTTTCCGACATCGAAAGGTCGAAAAACACCTATCCTCTAGTAAGTTCTCTCCAATACAAACCAGCTAAACGCACGCAGATTAAGTTTAACCATACTATCGCGCACCAATGGGTCTAACTTCCTCCAGGCACGTTCAAGAATACTCTTCGCTTCTTTTTCGCAATTCTCAATGGTATTATGCTTATCCAAAAGAGCTACAGCCTCAGCCAGCAACTCAATATCCTCAGTTTTAGAATTTACTATATGCCACAAGCGGGCGCGGTCAGGTTTGCTTAATACGGCCATAGCTTTAGCCACAGGGTAGGTAATTTTTCCAGCGGTAATATCTTCGGCCTTTGTTTTCAGATTATCCTTAAATCCTTTCAGGTTCAACGTATCATCAATAATCTGGAAAGATATGCCCAGCGCCTCAAAATAATTACCCAGGCCCTCAATTTGCTCAGTTGTTCCATCACCTAATAGCCCACCTATTTTTGCCAGGTAACTGGCAGGTGCGGCAGATTTTAACCTGTGCGTTGCAATTACCCTTTTTGCCAGTAAACGTGCCGCTGAATCGCTTTTTAAAGCATCGGGTATCATGTAATCCAAACCGTAAATATCCATGGCCTGCCCACTGTGCGATGAACGCATTGCTTCAAAATACCAGTTATAAATCTGAATCTTCTTTTCAACGCTGTCCTTTGCCTGGTAAATACATATCTGGCCAAGGAAGTAGCTGGCAGTTCCGGCATTAATTGCCACCGGCGTTCCATAAATCAGGTGGCACGATGGCCCTCCCCTGCGTATTTGCGAGCCATCTTCAACATCATCCACAATCAACGAACCTACGTGCATCATTTCAGGTAATGCAAGCCAGTCAATAGCATCCTGCGAGTTCCCGCCAACGATATCGCAACACGCAACAGTTGCATACGACCTCCAGGTCTTACCTCCGCGGTCTGTAATTTCGCGTATTGGTTTTATAAGAGTTGCGGCGTAAGCTTTTTTATCAAGGCCGTCAGTAAAGTGTTTGTTTCCCTTTACCGAAACAAGCTCCTCAAACTTATCCTGACCAAACGATGTAGGGATTATTTTACGTACCGATTTCAAGGTTTGTTTTGAAACCGATTTCAAAAAGTCCTTCATGTTCAGGTTGTTCACAAAACCATGCCTTTCTATGTATCCTTCACCCTCAACCTTTTTGCCCTTGTATTTGCCGGTGATATTCATCCGGCCTTCCCAAAAGGCGGGCTTTGAAAGTGCAGTTGCAAACTCCTGATTATTAAATGCTGCATGAGCTTCAAAAGTCAGCTTAAAGTCAGGCGCATCCAGTTTCCACGAAACCGGATAATCGTTGAAAGTCCGGGTACTGGTCCAGGGTTCATCAAGCGGTTCCAAATGAAAGTTATTAGAGTGGTGACGCTTCCCTTTTTCATCTATCAGGATAATAAACGAACCGCAATCCTCCCCTGTTTTCAGGTCAATAAGATCGTATGCGGTTAATTCACATCCATTGTTAAGCTGTATGGCTATCCAGTTCCACGAAACATCCTTTTTCGACTCGTCGTCCTTTTTATCCGGATGGCATCCAAATTCATGATCATACCAGCCACTGGCTTTGGTAATGCTCAGCTTTTCCTCTTTTGCTTTAACAGTACCGGTAACCTTACAGCGTGGAATGAAGTAATAAAACATATCTTCAGCCGATACCCCTCTAACAACTCCGTTATCGCCGTGACGGATGGGCGGCCTTTGAGGTGTAAACACCAAATCAACTCCGATATTCAGTTCCTTATGAAACAAATGAAGCTGATAGCTTCCATCCTTCTGTTTCTTAAACGTATTGCCGTCAAAATCCAGCGATAGGCTTTTCAACGAAACTATGGCATCCTTCTTCAGCAATTCATCTGGGTAAGGCACAACGCCTTTCTTCAGCATCTCTATAGCTGCCCTTTTCAAAAAAGGGTCCTTCAGCATTTCACCCTTCTGAAGCCTCTCCAGGCCAAGCTTGGGGGCGCGTGGGTCAATTAATGAAACTGTGTTGTAAGTTTTTTTATCAAGGTCAGACAAAGCCCATATTACCGAATGGGCGAAAACAGGGGCCTTTGTTTTTTTGTCGTATTCCACTATCCGCCTGAAAAATGAAGCGAACAGCGAAAAATTTCTGTTCCCCTTAGCCTGTATGTGGCTGTGCATGTACCACCATTCAGTAGTACTGGATGCATGCGGCAAGTCGTGTATTGTTAAATCAATGGGGCCATCTTTAGGCCAGTCAGCAGGAAAAAAATTACCGTTTGCAGGGGTTAAAGTTTTCTTCATTGTTTTCAGTATCAGAATAGCAGTTTACATCCGGGTTAAAAAACTGCCGCCAAAAGTAAACTTTGTTTCCAGATTCCGCCCTAAATTTTGCCCAAACTTTCTGTTAAGAATTACTGATGGAAAATAAGATAGACATTTTTATAAAACGGGCTTTTGCCGGGTAAAAGGCAAAACTATCCCGTGCAAAGCACCCGTTATTCACACCCAAAAAGCTCCCCGGTTGTTTTATAGATAAACAGTTTTTGCCCGGCAATCTAAGCGGAATGGGCCATTGCTCAACTTTCAGAAACTCAAAAAATAACAGCTAAAGGTTTTTTTTATATTTAGGGTGGCTTATAAACAGAAATACCGGTATGGTTCAAAGTGCTGACCTTCTTATCATTCAAAAATTCGTTTCCCTGCTTGATGATTTCCATTATAAAGAGTTTAAAAACCATTTAATGGCCATCAATGCTGCTTTGCCCCTAAAGCTGGTTGAAACTATCCGGAAACAACTTCCTGCGTTTGACGGGCACGAGAAGCTTTGCAACAAGATTTATAAAGACGCCGGTAAAGCCGAAAAGCAAAATTTCAATCAGCTTAGTTCTTATACTTTTAAGCTTTCAGCCTACCTGGCAAATAATTACCCTGAGTATCTGCAGCCCAATATTGAAAAGATACAATTTCTGGTTGCTTCCCAAAAATTGGATGAGGCTAATTTTTTAAATGCCCGCCTGCTGGAAATAGCCGAAAAAACAGAGGACTTTCCCAGCCAGATATTTGCTTTAAAATTTCTGAGCCAGCAAGCGCAAATGGCAAAAGAGATATCGCGCCGGCAAAAACTGGAGGCCCGGTTGAAAGAGGCCGTTGACAACCAGAACCAGTTTTTTAGCGTACTTACTTATTTCAGGGTTGAAGTTGATACTGCCGTATCCCCCAAAACTGATGAAGAAGTAAAAAGGCTGCAGGCATATTTTGAAGGATTTACCAACCATAACTGCGCCTCGATAAGAATACTAAGTCAGTTTATATGCCTCAATATTATCAGTGAACTAACCAAACAAAAATTAACCGAAGAAGATACCGAAAGGGTAAAAAAGATAAGGAAGGAAATGCAAAATTATCCCTTTGTGGTTTTCCCGTTTTTAATGGATATCAAAGGGCGGCTTGAACTGATGATTCTGAATTCAACCTTTACCGATTTTTTTGCCAAGGAAACCGAAAAGGAAATCAGGCAATTATCGCTGCATTACGATTCAATTAAATTCTGGAAAAACTATGTAAACCTGGGAGAGCTAAACCTGATTTCAGTGCAGTCTACCGGACTGCTCTCAAAATATCATTACAAAGTACATCTAAACAATTACCAAAGTATTATTGAAAAAACGGACCGCCAGCTGATGGAAAATATGATTGGGAAGTGCGAGCAGATAATTGCCAAACTGACGCGCAAAAACGACCGTCCTTTCGAAGAAATAGGGGTAAGAATGCTCTACTCTGCGCTGCTTATTTTATCAGGCGGAAAGCAGATTGCAGCAGGCCTTGCTGAGCTGGAATCTATGCTTACCAATTACCAGCAGGTTAATTTTAAGCGCTCAACATCCAGCATTTTTATGTGCCTGATGGTGGGCTACTTTTCAATACAGGACTACCAAAAATGTAATCAGACTTTTAAAAGGTATCTGAAGAGCATAAAAGGAAAACTGTTCTTTGAAGGCAATCACATAAAAATTCATTCTTACTACTATTTATCGCAGTGGTTGGCTACAGGAAGTAAACAATACCCGGCTAAATTAGATGCCTTGCTTACCGCCGATGGCAATGACGGTTCACAACGCACCATCTGGCACATGATTAACCATTTTAAATTACCCTTGCAGGTGCCGGAAGGAATGTTGGCGGAACTGGCTTAATGACGGCATATTGAATAATCCAGGCTACTTCAAACCGTGCCCACTTTCTCAGCAGAACCGGCAAATATCTTTGCCAAAGTGGCCACCGCATAATCAATTTCCTCTTTTGTGTTGTATTTGCTGAACGAAAAGCGGACCGCCTTTCGGTTAGTGTCTGCCTTAATTCCTTCCAATACATGCGAACCCTTTTCAGAGCCGGATGTACACGCACTGCCACCACTGGCAGCAATACCGGCTATATCCAGGTTAAACAAAGTCAGTTCAGCCTTTTCATTGGGCGGCATTGAAACACTCAGTACCTTGTAGTTACTCCCTACATCCGTCTTATCTCCATTAAATTCCAACCCGGGTATATGTGCCTTCAACTCAGCCGCCATGTATGACTTTAGCTCACTGATGTAAGCCCTGTTTTCTTCCATTTTTTCAATCGCAAGTTCAAGCGCCTTGCCCAGGCCCACTATGCTAAAAACATTCTCTGTCCCAGCACGCATGTTGCGCTCTTGCGAACCGCCATCCAGCAAAGGTTTAACAGGGGCTTCACCATTAATATATACAAAACCAACTCCCTTAGGTCCATGAAATTTATGAGCAGAGCCACTTAAAAAATGAATCTTAACCTTTTGCACATCTATAGGAAAGTAACCAATGCTTTGTACTGTGTCTGAATGAAACAATGCTTCATACTTCTGACACAATTCCGAAACCCTTTCCAGGTTCAGCAGCGTACCTATTTCGTTATTGGCATGCATCAGGCTCACCATTGTTTTTAAGGATGAACTTTTCAGCAATTCTTCCAGGTGCGCATAATCTACATGACCTTCAGAGTCGAGCTTCACAAAATCAACCTGCACTCCCCCCCTTTCTACGGCTTCAACCGAATGAAGCACGCAATGGTGCTCGATAGCCGAAGAGATAATTCGCTGAACGCCCAGGTCGCGCACAGCACCCTTTATTATCATGTTACTCGCCTCCGTACCACAACCTGTAAAAAACACTTCCGAACTTGAAGCATTCAAATACTTTGCAACCACCTTGCGTGCTTTTTCAATAGCAGATTTTGCCTTTCGGCCGTAACTGTGTATTGAAGAAGGGTTTCCATAAAACTCCGTCAGGTACGGCATCATCTCCTCCAATACAACAGGGTCAATTTGGGTAGTAGCGGCGTTATCCAGGTAAACTTTCATTCAAACTATTTGATACAAAAATAACGGATTTGGGGAAATGGAGCCGTTGGTCGCTTTTCTAAAACACAAAAAAGCATTTTTTCGCACGGAGTAAACAGCCTAGAAATACAAAGAATTATTTTAAACGAATGGCTTTATTAAATACCGGATTACAAAATGTATTCTCCGGCTGTTTACTCCGTGCCTCCGTGCAAAATCCGGCTGTTACCCCAAACTTGCATGCATCAAATGGGTTTTTATCTTTACAGTTGTAAATCAGTGCACATGTACAAAATGCTTTTCGTTGTTTCTCTGTTTGCTGTTGTAATATATTCCATGGGCTGCAAAAAATGCTATACCTGCAAAAACAGCTGTGTTATGTGTACATACACTTATAGTGGCCATACCTTTAGCCAGGTTCTGTGCCAGGATAGCTTTAATACTGTAGCAGCCTACGACTCGGCATATGTCGCTGATACTTTAAATGGCTATAAATGCATCAGCACAGCCCCAACCTACGTTTACAATTTCTGCGTTAACAAACCCGGCGAGGAAGATTACCCTGCCTACTACGACCACGGTGGAAGAGCGCCTTGCTTAGCCAAATAAAACTTAGTTTTCATATTTAAAACAAAGCCCTTAATTCTGCCTTACCCGTATGGTAGGCTTTCATCGTAGACTTATTTCCCGGCTCAAAACCAGTCATCCGCCCATCGTACGTTAAAGTAAGTTGCAAATTGTTTATCAGGTTATGCGAAATACCAGCCGACCAAACCAGGTTATTGCCGTTTTGCAAACCGTCCAGCATGGCATATTCCAGTTGTTCATTAGTAAACCCTTTATCGTTATAAGTAATGGTGGCGTAAGAAAAACTGGCGTTAATAGTGCTTTTCTTCAACTTGTTATATCTCGCCTCCAGGGTAAACTGGTTAATTAAACCTGTTTGTTTACCCACCGTATCTGTTGGATTTACTTTATACGAAAAATCATATTTAAGGTCAACCCGCATAAAAGATTTAAACTGATAACTGAGATCCGCGTTTACCGAATTATAATGAAACTTATAGTTGAGGGTGCTGTAAAGGTCCGTTTGTTCAGATTTAATACCATTGGTGTAGGTTGATTGTATGTTAAACGTTTTAACTGCATTCCATCGCACAATTACATCGTTATACTGATTTACGCGGTTGTCAAAACCGCCCGTAAGATAGCTCTGGCTGCGCGAGTAGTTAAAATCATACTGCGCCCCATATTTTGGGTCGGTCCGGTTAAAGTAAAGTGTATTGCGGCTCGAAACCTGTGTAGACACTATATCTGTATCATCGCTGCGCAAAGGAAAAGGGTCGAAGTAATTAATAAACTTTTTATCAGGAGAAACGTACGTTTTCTTGTTTACCTGCACACTGGCAAAGGCGCTGAACATGGCAAGTATTTTTTTAGCACCCGTCTTGTTTTTCCACGCGGCAGCAGGGTTTATATTAAGCACCTCATTAAACTGGTTAGTATTAACCGAAGCAAATTGCAGGGTGGGTATAACTATACGCACATACGAGCTATCCGTTTTATAAGGTGATAAAACAAACTCGTTGGTTTGCTGTATTCCATCGTGGTTATAATCTATCCAGATATAATCGCCGGTGTTATTGGGCGACAGCTGGTAACTGATTTGCGTTTTCTGCTCCCGCCCGGTGCCTAGTTCATACAGGGTGGTTGATTTTATAACCCCCTTAAAGGCGGAAAAAGTATAATTAATTCGCCCCAGGTAAAAATTTTCTGGTTCAAGGCTGGCCCCGGTTGAATCTAAGTTTTTTGAGTGCCGGTAGGTGAGCGTGTAAGTAAGTGTCTGATTTTTAAGCCTGCCCAGCTGTCCGGTAAAATTGATGGTTTGCGCCTGATAGTAAGCCCTGCCGAATTTATTGGTACCTGAATCCGGACGTTGCTGGTAGCGCATTAAAAATTCGAAGCCATACTTGTTTTTTGCTGTGTCCGGACTGCCTATATATACCTTGTAATTTTGCCATATATAGCTGTTCGAGGAAATGGTATCAGCGTTGGTGGCTTTAAAAATATTTATCTCGTGGTCGTACTGTGCACCAATTTTCCATCCTTTAAACTTTTTAGGAGAATAGGAAAAATCAGCCTTAGGCCTTACAAAATCTGTTTTTATACCTGCTGAGGTAGAATTGAGATAACTATTGGTGAAAATAACCTTAAACCCGTTTTTGCTAAAGTTGCCATCAAATC
>CAISWS010000136.1 GCA_903889265.1 uncultured Bacteroidota bacterium | reverse complement strand
GTTGATTTCTAACCGCTGCAACGCCACATTTAAAAAGGGCAGCCTCATCATATTGTACAGGAATTATCAAGGTAAGTGAATCCGGTGAAGTGTCTTTTGCAAAAGCATAACCATATTTTTCGTCTTTCTTAAATGGTTGAAGGTTCAGTTTTGATAACTCTATATCGTGATATACTTTGGCCTTATCGGGAAAATCATTGTAAGCATCCAGAAACTTGCGGTAACTCTGCTCAGTGGCTTCCGCGGTGCAAAGGGCGTAAAGATTTAACCAGGCCTGATGAGCATTAGGATTGGTTTTATAGTTGGTTATAAAGTTGCGGTAAGATTCTATACTGGCCGCTTTAGTGGCAATTACATAAATGCTATCTAACACGGCGGTATAAGCCGGGTGGGTTTTGTAGTTGCGCTCAAACTCTTTATAACCTTCCAGGTCGTGGCGGTTGTTGTAGTATTCAAGCAACAGTTCTTCATAATGCTTTTTAGCCTCTTTTATATAGGCACCGGTGGGATAGAGGTCGAGATATTTCTTGTAGGAGGGATAAGTTTTATCAGCCGTTGTTTGGTCGTAAAGTAATTTTTGGAATAATTCCTTCGCCTCTGCTACCTGGTCAGCATTAGGATAGGTTTTAATAAAAGTATCCAATGCCCAGGGATCATTTTTACCCCTGGCCCTGATGTAGGCCAACTGATCGCGCATATTAGTTGAACGGACAATCAGTCCTGAATCAGTATAATTGTCGATGTAATACTGATACGACTCAAAGGTATGCTGGGATTCAGCTACTGAAAAAGCGGCCTGGTTAATATCCTGCTGAAGGGCCTTGATGGTATAATCGCGCACCCCAAGGGTTAAGTATTTTTTGGTTTGCTTGTCATCAGGATTCAGAGGCAGTTTGGCAACTGCCTTTTTGATATAGGTGTTTGCCGAATCGAGATTATACAGCTTGTTATCCTTCAGAAAGTAGAATTTGGCCAAGCCAAAACTGGCCGCAGGATTTTGAGGCTCATCGGCAATAACTTCCAGCAAATATTTCTGGGCATTGGTGTAGTCGCCGGTGTTCAGGTATTTAAACGCTTTGGTAAGATCGCTTGAAAAGGCAACTGCCTGGGTGCATAATAAAAGCGTAACCATCCAAAACCTTATCCAACTTCTCTGCTTCATATTTCCGTACTGATTTACTGTTTAGCGTGTTTGGTTTTAATAATTCCACTTCCGGTTAATTCCGAAATTTTAGTTTCATCATATTTCAGCTCCTTTAAAATCGAAGAGGTGTCATCACCTAAATCCGGAGCGTTCCAGTTATTATCCAAATTATCGCTTTTGAATTTTAACGGTTGATTGATGGTTTTATATTTTCCTAAAGATGGATGTTCATTATCAACAAACATATTTCGCCCGTTCAAATAGGCATCATGTTCCAACCCGGATAGTTCATTAACGGGTGTAATGCAAATATCTTCATTTTTAAAGAAGTTAAGCCATTCTTCCCGGGTTTTGGTTTTAAATAACGATTGAACTTCGGTTTTCAATAACTCCAGTTCCTCATCTTTTTTCAGGAAGCCGGCCGACCAGTCTTTCCTATCCACCTTCTCGCAAAATTTATTCCAGAATTTGGGTTCAAGGCTTCCCAGGGCAATATATTTCCCATCGCCGCAGGCATATACGTTGTAATTAGGCAAAGCCCCTGACAGTTCAAATTTCCCTCTGCCAGGTTCTTTTTTAAGGCCCTGCTGATACGCAAACTGCATAGATACGAAGGGAAGCACCGCGTCGGTCATCGAGACATCCACATAATCGCCCTTACCTGTTTTTTCTCGCTGATACAAGGCTGCTGTAACAGCATTCATGGCCATGTATGAACCACCGGCAATATCGGCTAACTGAAACCCGGGGATCACCGGTGCACCACCTGCAACCCCAGTAATGCCCAAAGCCCCGGCAATAGCGATATAATTAAGGTCGTGGCCGGCAGCCATGGACATTATTGAGTTTTGCCCATAACCGGTAATAGAAACATAAATCAGCCTGGGGTTTAGTTTCGAAAGCTCCTCATAGCCCAGCCCCATCTCTTTCATTATCCCGGGCCTGAACTGTTCAATCAAAACATCGGCATCTTTTATCAACTCATGTATAAGCAACCGGCCTTCGGTTGAAAGATAATTGACAGCAAGGCTCCGTTTACCCCGGTTAAGCGCCAGGTAAAACATGCTAATGCCTTCTATTTTAGGCTCAAAATCCCGGATATAGTCAGGCCGGTCGGGGTCTTCTACCTTTATAACATCAGCACCTAAATCTGCCAAAAACATGGTTGCTAGCGGCCCCGGTAATAGCCGGGTAAAGTCAACAATTTTAACTCCGGTTAAAGGACCAGTTTTAGCAGGCCTTTTCAGATATGATGTTTCACCGCTTGCCTTCACTTTATCCGCATCAAACTTTCTGAAACACCTTGAAAAATGAATCATGGCTGCCAGATTGCTTACCTTGATATTACCCAACATCAGCGTCATTTGCGGGTTGGCTTTACCGGTCTCCAGGTCTACATAAACTTTTGATTTGGTAGCTATAAGGCAGTCTGCTGTACCCAACAGGCCGGTTTGTAGCTTACAGGCACCGTTGTTGATGGTTACCGTGTATTGCAAAGGCTCATCGCCAGAGATATTGAAATGGAAAACGGCATCATAATCCAAAGCCTTTTCAGGGCGAAAACGTTGAGGGATTGATTCAAGTATTTGTTTGGCGGTAACTGACATAAGCCAAAAGTAAGTTTAATGACGAATGGGAGGAATATGGATTGCAATTTTTCTAAAAACATTAACAGCCGTTGAGGCAAAGAACGCAAAGGAAATACCGCGCAAAGTGGCGCGAAGAATTAAAAACATCTTTGCGGTTGTTTGCGTCATCACTTCGCGATCTTTGCATGAACCGTTATTAAAACTATTTGCAGGCTACAATTCACTCAACCTAAATACCACATCCTCCCTAACACCACGCTCAGTTTGCTTTAAACTGCAGCACTCAATGCTCTTGTCATGCTCAAAAAAGAAAACGTAGTTACCGGCAATAGCTTGGGTTAAAAACTTTTGTTTCTCGTCCAAAGTCAGTAATGGCCTGGTATCGTAAGCCATAACATAAGGCAAAGGCAAATGAGCCATACTGGGAAAAAGGTCAGCGCAGTAAACTATGGTTTTATCTCCTGTCTTGATATGGGGGATGAACATAGATTCTGTATGACCCGATGTTGTTTTTAAAGTGATGTTGGGGTTTATGGCAGTGCTTCCTTCCTCGGCAAACTTTAACTGGCCACTTTCCTGTATTGGCTGTATGTTTTCCTTCAAAAAAGATGCCTTCTCCCGGGCGTTGGGTTGGGCGGCCCATTCCCAGTGTTTTTCGTTGCTCCAGTAAGTGGCGTTTTTAAACACCGGTACCAGTTTTCCATCTTTATCGCGCTCAATAGCCCCGCCGCAATGGTCGAAGTGGAGGTGGGAGAGGAGGACATCGGTTATATCGCTCCGCGTAAAGCCTAATTGGTTCAGGCTCTTTTCAAGGTTCGCATCGCCGTGTGGCAGGTAATGGCTAAAGAACTTTTCATCCTGTTTATTGCCCAGGCCACAATCAATTAAAATCAGTTGTTTGCCATCTTCAATCAACAGGCAGCGCATGGCCCAGGTACACATGTTACGCTCGTCAGGCGGGTTTAGTTTCTGCCACATGGTTTTGGGCACAACGCCAAACATGGCGCCGCCATCAAGTTTAAAAAAACCGGTATCTATGGTGTGAAGCTTCATATTATTTAAATTGTCTTAATGTTGTCTGAATCAGGATGAAATGCGGATGAACCACAAATCAATACAGGATAGATGCTTACGGTCAGTATAATCCTGTCTTTAATCCCCTAATCTGTATTCCATCCTGATTCGGACAGGCTATTATTTCTTTAACTCCGCCTTCAACTCCAACATCTTCAAAGTAGCAACTGCGCACTCAACGCCCTTATTTCCGTGCTTCCCTCCAGCGCGGTCTACAGCCTGCTGATGGTTATTGGGTGTAACCACTCCAAACACAAACGGCGCACCGGTTTCAAGGCCCAAATCCATAATGGCTTTTGACACGGCGTTGTTGATGTATATATCGTGGTCGGTATCGCCTTTTATAACGCAGCCAAGGCATATTACAGCATCGGCATCTTCATATTCGTATAACCAGCTTGCAGCCAATGGTAATTCAAAGGCACCGGGCACTAGCTTTACAATAATGTTCTTTTCTTTAACGCCATGGTCTTTAAGGGTTTTAATAGCACCATCCCGAAGGGCGAAGGTGATTTCTTCGTTATATTCAGATACAGCAATGGCAATTTTGAATTTGGCAGCGTGTGGTGCTTCAAATTCTTTATGGGTTGAAAGGTTTTTTTGTTTTGCTGACATACTCACAAAATGCGTCATTGCGAGCGATGCTCTGAGAGTGAAGCAATCCCAGCGTATTGTCGTCCGCATAATTTTTGCAGACGATCCTTATCCGGGATTGCTTCGTCGCAGGGCCTCCTCGCAATGACGGCGCGTTTTATGTTGGCCCTGCCTGAAACAAAAAGAGGGAAATTTTCATTTCCCTCCTAAATTATTTTAAACCAAATTTTATTTAAATAGAGCCTGCGCTGGCGCGGGCTATGTATTTTTCAATATCGCGTCCTTCTTCGCTGGTTGGGTATTTGTCGCGGATGGTTTCATATTGCTTTTTGGCTTCAGCATATTTCTTTGCCTTCTCGTTAGCTAAGCCAGCTTTGAACAGAAAATACGGGGTATAGCTTTCGTTATCGCTGAAATTTGCAGCCTTTTCGTAATACTTAATAGCATCGTCAAACTTGCCCGATTCAGCGTAAGCATCGCCAGTGGCGCTCAGCTTCAATGCACCTAAAATGGCATCATTAGTGCTGAATTTATCCAGGTATTTAATGCTCTCGTCATACTTTTTAAGGTTCAGGCAGCAGATGCCGGCATAGTAATTAGCCAGGTTACCGGTTTTGGTCATGCTGTATTTGCCGGCAACATCGGCAAAGCCTTTGTAAGCCATATTTCCGTTTAAAGCCAGTGCAAACGAATCCTTTGCAAAAGCAAATTCAGCCATGTAAATAGCTTTTTGGGCCTTCAGGTTTTCATCAGGTAAATACTTGGCAAAAACGTAAATAGCAGCAAGCACAATAACAAGTATTGCAGCGGCTCCGCCAAAAACTAATTTCGGGTTTTCGGTAACATACTCTTCAATCTGCTCAATACGGTCCTGAATTTCTTCGCCGGTTGTTTCTTCTATTTCTTCAGACATTTGTTTTGTTTTAACATCCGCTTTTGCGGTAATTTTGAGGTGCGAATATAATCACTTTGTTTATTCCATCAAGTAGGGGTAGTCAGCTTGTGTGTATATATGATTATACAGTTCGGTATCTTCAGGGTATGGCGACTCCTCGGCAAACTGCACACAATCGTCAATTTCCTTCTCAACCCGGGCTGTAATGGCATCTATGTCTGCCTGCGTGGCGTACTTCTTTTTAAGTATGGTATCCAGGGTAGTTTCCAGTGGGTCAAGCTTCTTGTAAGCTTCAACTTCCTCCTTGGTGCGGTACTTGGCCGGGTCGCTCATACTGTGGCCTTTGTAGCGGTAAGTACACATCTCTAAAAAGGTGGGGCCTTCGCCTTTTCGGGCACGTTCGGCAGCACGTTCAATGGCTTCATGAACAGGCAAGCATTGCATAGCATCAACCGATTCCGACGGCATGGCATAAGCCTCGCCCAATGTGGATATCTTAGTTACATTGGATGACCGGCCTACCGAAGTTCCCATCGCATAACCGTTGTTTTCAACCACAAAAATTACCGGCAGCTTCCACATCATGGCCATATTAAAGGTTTCGTGCAAAGCTCCCTGGCGGGCAGCTCCATCTCCAAAATAGCAAATGGTAACATTATCTTTAGCCAGATACTGGTCTGCAAAGGCAATGCCCGCACCTAGCGGTATTTGAGCACCAACGATACCATGGCCACCGAAAAAGCTATGTTTTTTACTGAAAAAGTGCATACTACCGCCTTTTCCACCTGTGCAACCGGTAGACTTGCCAAACAACTCAGCCATAGCCTGGTTACAGGTAATGCCCTTGGCAATCGCTAGGGCGTGGTCGCGGTAGGCGGTTATCATTCGGTCGTCGGGGCGCAAGGCGCTCATGGTGCCGGCAGCAATGGCTTCCTGGCCAATGTATAAGTGACAAAAGCCCCTTATTTTCTGTTGACCGTAAAGCATTCCAGCGCGTTCTTCAAACCTGCGCATTTTGAGCATCAGCTCATACCAATATAAATAGGTGTCTTTAGTTACTTTTGCCACGTTTTAGTTTTAATTCTTTGAATACTTTTTACCGCATAGAAGCCAAGAGCGCAAAGAAACATCCTGAGTTTTATAAAATACTGGTAATAATACAGTTACCTGTTAAGAATCTATGAAACAGCATAACTGCTTATTGTCATATTCTTTGTATTTACTTTGCGCTCTTTGCTTCTTTGCGGTAAATTGTATTCAATAAAAGCAGCCAAAAATAGTGTTTCTAACCAAAATCACACTCCTTAATTTTAAGAACCACGAAACCCGGTCGGTTGAGTTTAACAAAAAGATAAACTGCATTATTGGTAATAACGGAGTGGGCAAAACAAATTTGCTGGATGCCATCTACTACCTCTGCCTTACCAAAAGCTACTTTAACAGCACCGACCAGCAGAATATCCTGTTTGGCAAAGACTTTTTCAGGCTGGAAGGAAAACTAACCCGTGCCACAGAGCCGTTTGATATAGTGTATAAGCTGGCGGCCAATAAGCGCAAGGAACTAATAATTAACGATAGCCCCGTGCCCAAGCTGAGCGACCATATCGGTAACTTTCCCGCCATTATAATTTCACCGGATGATAGCCAACTGATATTAGGCAGCAGCGAGGAGCGGAGGAGGTTTCTGGATAACACCATCAGCCAGGTAAACCATGAATATCTGGACAGGCTGATTGCATATAACAAAGTATTGGCCCAGCGAAACGCCGCACTTAAACGCTTTGCCGAAACCCGGCAGGTAGATAAGCCCCTGATTGAAACCTACGACCAGCAGTTAATAGGCCTCGGTAACCATATTTACGAGGCCCGTAAGGTGGCCATTGGCAAGCTATACCCCATTTTTCAGCAGTTTTATAAGCAACTTAGTTTTGAGCGCGAGGCGGTTAGTTTTACCTATAACAGCCAGCTAAACGATAAGCCCTTTGATGAACTGCTAAAGCGCAACTTCGACCGCGATATTATGTTGCAGCGCACTGATGTGGGCATACATAAAGATGATATTGAGTTTTTCCTAACACCCGTTAGTAATGAAAAGGCTGATGCCCCGGTAAAAATTAAACGTTTTGGCAGCCAGGGCCAGCAGAAGAGCTTTATTATCAGCATTAAATTTGCCCAATACGACTTTATACGCCGCAACAAAGATTTTAAGCCCTTTTTACTGATAGACGACATATTCGACAAACTGGATAACGACCGCAGCCAAAAGCTGGTTGAACTAATAGCAGGAGAGGAGTTCGGCCAGGTGTTTTTAACCGATACGGATGATGCACATATAAGGGAGGTTTTGAGAGGGAAGGAGGGGATTTTTGGGGTGGTGAGGGTGTGAGGGAGGACAATGAGAGCATTCGCGGAAATACAAACCTAGGTAACAAGGAAATATTATTTATAAGAATTGTCTAATTTGCGCCATTAAAACTTAAAACTTGAAAAAAAATATCCCCATTTTGTTCTTTGCAAGCTCAATTGCGTTGCTCTCGCTTTTTTCTGGTTGCGCTAAGTATGTTCAAATTATTTACACGGCACCTATGGGACCGAATATAAAAGTGGATAAGAGAACGGACAATACTTTTTATGTTTATGAAGATTCAATTGTAAAGATAGTATATTACTTCTGGGCCGAAGGTGGTGTAATGTCGTTTGAGATATACAATAAGCTGCAAATTCCAATCTATATTGACTGGAAAAAATCTTCTTACATTGCGAATAATGTTAAGAACGATTATTACGCGGAAAAGGAAGTGAAAGCTTCCAGTTCTGTAAGTTCAACTTATTTATTTAATCGTCCGGCAGATTGGTACAGCGTTTTTATCCCAATTACAGCTACGGGCACTTTAGGTAATGAAACGGCAGTAAAAGAAGAACGTGTAACTTTTGTTCCTCCAATGGCGTGGCTTCCGCCAAGGCTGGAATATAAAATAATAGTCAAGTCGCCTATGGAAGACCATGCGCACTTTAATTTAAAAAACGCGAAAGAGATAGCAGGTGCCTCTGCAACCTCATACTCAACTACTGCTGACAGTACAAACTCTCCGGTTTTTTTTCGCAACTTTATTACATATTCTACAAAAGAAAATTTTGAAAAAGAATATTACATAAATAATTCATTTTATATCAAGGAGTATGTTACTATGTTACAAAAATATAATGGAAGCGGCCCTGCTTATTTTGATTATAAAGATGGACGGAATTTTTACTTACCAGACATTGATAGGTACGATTTATTCGGTTCAGGTCAGTAATGTTCTCTTCCCAACAGAGTCTCTCTTTCGGCTCTGCGATAGAGGACTGAAATCTAAGCCGCCTTTTTAGCCTTTCCCTTTTTAGCCGCGCTTTTCTTCAAAAGCTGGTTTAATTCCTTATCAGACACAGCCCTTTCTTTACTGAGGTTTAATTCCTCAGAAGTAGGCAATTCTTTGGTGTAAAAAATTCTATGTGGCTTTTTCATGAGAATTCTATTTTTAAATGTAAATAATACCAACAAACTCCCCAATCCCTTCCAAAAATAAAATAAATATCGTATCTTTTACCGGGGTAAAAACGAATGTTATTAGTAAAGCTCTCTCCAACCGGATTTACGCCGGATATCAGTTCCCAAATCAGTTTTTGTAACAGAATTATGCAGAACGTAACACCCGTAGCACAATGGAACACTTGTAACATCTGACGCGTTGCCTTTCAGGTAAAATATCCTTCGGTTTAATGATGCTACCTGCTATATGGTGCTATATGATATATAGTATTATGTAGTAGGTAAGGTATTTTCAAAAAAGAACGTGGATTTTTTTCTTTCATTGCAACCACCTGGCATAAAGCCGTTACAATTGTTCCATTGCGTTACGGTTGTTACAAAACCACAAAATCTGTTACAGATATCGGCGGGCATACGCTTTCTTACTCTTCCTTAAAAAAATACATATCATTGCCCATAAAATAATTCTATGCCTTATCTGAGGTTTGTAACCTGTGCCTGTTTGCTGATTACCTGTATAGTTGCAAGCGCACAATCCGGCAACCGTGACCGCCTGATTACCAGGAGCGGCAAGTTATGGCAAGGCCGGATTATAAGCGACACGGCTAATCACAGGTATATCCTTACTACTCAGGATACCACCTACATTTTTGCCGAAGATGAGGTGCAGGAGATTGTCCGCGCCGGTAGCCCGAAAACAGCGGTTAAAAAGCATAATGATGACTACGACGAGTTTAATACCGCACCGCCAGAACAACCCATTTATCGGATACCTTATACCCCTGACCGGCTGAATTACCCTGATTATGTGATTTTGAAAAAAGGCGATTTATACGAAGGTTGGGTAATTGAAGACCATGTGAAAGATTATGTGATAATGCGGCTGAAGGATAGCACTTTAATGACTATTCCTTACAGTAATATCAGGCGCGTCAATTACAGTAATAATACCTGGGCATCCATTAGCAGCAGGAAAGTTAAAGAACGTAAGCCCGTAGATTTACCCCACTTGCACAATGTAGGGTTGGGTTTAACCATTGCAGGTTCGGTGCTGATAGCTGGTGGCATTCCTTTGATCGCTACTGCACCTTATAGTACAACCCGCACCAACACCTCGGTAACCGCAACTTCTACCAGTGGCGGGGCTGTAGTTGGGGTGCTTTTAGAGCTGATTGGTGTACCGTTGTTAATACCTGGTATAGTAACCCTGGCCAGGTATAGCCACCTGATGAAGAAGCAGCGAAATGCTGTGCCCAAAGATTTATAGTTTTACTTACGCAGGTAAGCATCAACCACGGCAATTCACCAGCAAAACCACAACATTGCAACAGCAGCACCACAGCACCTTAAATAACGTTCTTTTTTACATAAAGTCTATTAAATAATTGCACATTAAATTATTATCTTAGTGCCATAAAAAACCTATGGCACGACCAGTACTTCAAATTAAAGGCTACACCTCAGAACAGATTAGGTCTCTATTCCGG
>CAISWS010000135.1 GCA_903889265.1 uncultured Bacteroidota bacterium | reverse complement strand
CCTGGGTGCTGACAGGGGAGTAGGTATTTAACACCTGGGGCACTGAAAAACCAACGGTTAGTTTTTTCCACTGATATGCCAGGCCCACATTCATATTAAATGCCAGGCCTTCTTTACCGTTCAAAAGCAAATGTGGGTCGTTAGGGTCGGTGGCTATAGCGTTGTTATAGTCAATATAAGTTTGCATCAGTCCGAAAGAAACGCCTAATGAGATGATGTGGTCTTTGGCTATATGCACCTTTTGCGCATAATATAACTGTGCGTTGATGTTATGTATAATGTCGGTATTGTCGCTGTAAACATCAAAGCCTACCGCGCAACGGTCTTTCCATAGGCTCATATCACCAACAGCGCCTGTGGTTACAGGGTGCCCCGGCACATTAACCCACTGATTACGATAAAAGCCATACAAGTTGCTGCTACCATTGTAACCGGCCAATGCAGGGTTATACAACATGCGCATAAAATACAACTCGCTGAACATAGGGAGCTGTTGCGCCTGCATTTGCACTGCAAGTGACAGCATGGTTAAAATTAGTATTGTCTTTTTCATATGCGATGATTTATCTTGGATATGATGGATTCGGTTTATTTAGTACTGCCGCTGATGATATTAATAGGGCCCTCGTAAACATGATTATGTTGCACGGGTACCTTTAATACATAATAGTAAGTGCCATCAGGCAACAACTGGCCTGTTGATTTGTAGGTGCCGCCCCAGTTGTTTGCGTAGTTATCTACTTCATAAACAACTTGACCCCAACGATCGAAGATGACAAGATGAGAACCATCGAGATCTATTTTTGGATTCAGTTTCCAGGTATCATTAAGCCCATCGCCGTTAGGAGTAATTACGTTTGGCAGTTGCACATTATCCGGCACGTAAACATAAACGCTTACCGAAGCGCTATCAGCACAACCATAGGTATCTGTAGCTTTAAACGAGAAAGTGATAGAATCCGAACCTGAGTAAGTCGGGTTAGATACGTTTACAAAATTCAGGCCATTACCCGGTGTCCATTGATACACAAGGCTACCTGTGCCGGTTGCTACACCATGTAATTGAACCGTTTGGCCTAGGGTAATAGTAGTATCGTTTCCTGCGAAAACAACGGGTGGTGTAATTACATCAATCACAATTGGTTCGCTGGTATCCACAGAGCATGGATTACTGCCTATTACAAAAACTTCAGAGTGATTGGTAAGTGTGGTAGTTGTAAAAGTGCTATCAGGCGATGGAGCTCCCTGGGAAACGCCATTAACATAAAACTGATAATCAGTAGCCCCGGTAGAGGTGAAAGTAATGCTCTGACCCTGGCAGATGGTAAAGTCGGCAACAGAAGAGGTGATACTTACATGAACCGGCGCATGAATATTGAGCGGATAAGCCGAAGTATCTTTACATCCAAAGTTATCGGTATAAACATCTACAATGGTATCCATGCCAGCCGGAGCCAGGTTGGGATAGAAGAAATTGGACGATACTCCAACGCCGCTGTAAAATCCTCCTGACGGCGTAAAATATTGATTAAGGTTAACTTCGGATGAAGTAGTGCATAAGTAAGGAAGTGGGGTAGTAGTTATTGAGGGCTGAGGGCGAACGAATATAGAGGCGCTGTCTGAATCGGAACATCCGTAAATATTGCTGTAGACGTATGTAATTTCATGTGGCCCAACTCCCTGTTGATTTGGAGAAAAAGTTGAAATGACCGTATCTGCTTCATAGTAAATACCACCCAAAGGAAGACCGCCCGTTAATGCAAAAGGCGGCAATGTGCTGCAAACGTTGGCAGGTAACGATAAGGAAACCACTGGAATTGGGTTAATTACCACAAAAATTGAACCTGTGCCCGTACAACCGTTGCCATTTGTTACGGTTACCCTATAAATTCCGCTAGAAGTTACGCTAAGTGTATCGGCTGAAGAGCCATTTGACCACAGATAAACAGAACCTGGATTACCAGCAAATAAAGTGATTGAACCTCCGCACTGGGTGGTATCGGGGCCAAGGTTAACAACCGGCAACGTATCAATGGTTACCTGCACTGAATCAGTAGCCGTACACAAGCTGTTCTGGTCGGTAACGGTTACATAATAAGTTGCGGTGCTGTCAACGGTAATAATATTTGAATCGGAACTTGCAGACCACAGGTAACTGTAGTTATTGTTGCCTGCATCTAAAGTTACTTTTCCACCGCATTGTCTGATATTCGGCCCTAAGTTAACTACGGGTACCGGATTGATAGATACAGCCACGCTACCAGAAGCACTGCAGATTTCGCTAAATACAGTTACAGAATAAATTCCGCTTGAGCTTACCGTTGTTGTTTCATTGTTTGAAAGATTTGACCAGACATAACTTGAGCCCTGATTACCGGCGTCTAACACAACGTTGCCGCCACACTGGTTAACATCGGGTCCGAGGTTGACTACCGGTATTGAGTTGATAGTAACATTTATGCTGGCGCTTCCACTGCAATTGCTGTTAGGGTCGGTAACTGTAACGCTATAGGCATTGGATGTGGAAACAGTAATGGTTTGGGTTGTTTCACCTGTGCTCCAGTTATAAATGTCGCCAGGGTTACCGGCATTTAAAGATATAACACCACCACATTGGGTAGTATCGTTGCCCAGGTTAACTATTGGTGCTGGCTTTATATAAACATTTTTTTGCGAAGTTGCATGACAGCCATAGCGGGTAGTTACGGTAACAGAATAATCTCCACTGGTACTGGCATTAATAACTTTGGTTGTTTCATTATCAGACCATAGATAATGGTATACCAGGCTATCAGGGTTTCCCGCATCTATAGGCACAAAACCACCGCATTGGGCTACGTTAGGACCAACATTAGCAATTGGGTTATTATGAACCACAATCAATGTGCTATCTGTACCGGTGCAGCCGTTTTGGTCGGTTCCGGTAACGG
>CAISWS010000134.1 GCA_903889265.1 uncultured Bacteroidota bacterium | reverse complement strand
TAAACAATCTGCGTGCCCGAGCTTGATACAATGGTGTTCCTTATCTGCTCCGCATCGGCATACTTACCTGTAGTCCTTACGTTAAATTTTTTGGTATTAATATTTACTGAGCCAGCCGGTATATTTACATTCTCACTTTGCAAAGCCCCCAGAATATTATTCAGCGGAATTTTATACTGTGCAATCTTTTCAATATTCAATTCTACATTCACCCGTAAATCAGGGTAACCATAAGTCTTTACATTTTTCAGCGACTTGTTTTTTTCCAGCTCCTTTTTAAGTTTATCCGCTTGCACCCTTAATTGCGCAAAGCTGGCATTCTCGCTAACAATGGCGTACTGATAAATATTTACATCACTGCTGCTAGCCTTTTGTATATCCAGGCTGTAAAGGTCCTGAGGCAAATCTTTGCGCAAGGCATTTACCTCCCGCACCAGTTCCTGATACTTGTTGTCAATGTTGCTGCCATATTTATAAAACACGCCAATTACGGTAACGCCATCATCAATAACCGAATTCACGTTCTTTATATCATCCAGCTCATTTACTCTTTTCTCAATAGGGTCAACCACCAGGTTTTCCATATCCTTAGGGCTGGTTCCCGGATAAACCGCAACAATGTAATATTGCGGCGCATCAAACACCGGGTCCTCACTGCGCGGCATATTCAGCATGGCCGAAATGCCCAGCGCAAACAGCGCCACAAAAACAATCAGGGTAAACTGATAGTTCTTTACTGAAAATTCGGTAATTCTCATACTTATAATTTTATATAGTCAACAGACAATAAATAATTTGCGTCTTAAATACTTTTACTCAGATATTTTAACAGCAACCCCATCGGTTAAATAGGCTGAACCGTCTGTTACTACTTTTACACCTTTCTCTATTCCCGAAGTCAATAACACCATACCATCTTTCATAAAACCAACTTTAACCGGTTGCTTGTGCGCCTTGTTATCCGCAGTGGTGTAAACAAAGGCTTCTTTGCCATTTCCCTCAATAACTGCATCCACCGGTATGGTTACATAAACGGCGTCGCTGTTGGGCTTTATCTCTGTTTTGGCAAACAGCCCTGTAGCCAGCGCTTTGTTGCATGCCTTCAGTTTAATCTCTACCTGGTACAAGCCACTCATAGCATCAGGCGCCTGTGCCAGCTGCGATACTGTTCCGGCAAAAGTTTCATCCGGATAGGCGTCAATTTTTACATTCGCTGTATTACCCAACTTTAACCGTGCCCAGTCCTTATCGGCTATTCCCACCTTTACCAACCAGTCGTTAGTACCGGCTGAGTTCATAAAGAACACCGGCATACCGGGCGAGGCTATTTCACCTTCGTTCATTATCTTCTTAACTATCTTTCCGTCCGTTGTCGCCCGTATCTCGGCATAACTCTGGTTAAACTTAGCCATATCATATTGCTGTTTGGCAACATTCAATCCCGTTGTAACGTTTTGAAATTGTTCAAGCGAGGCCACAGTATCCTTATACAGGTTTTTTGTGCGGTCATAATCACGCTGTGCTTTGTCCAAGCCCTCCTTGGCCTGCTGCACCAGGGCATTTATTTCCGTAAGGTTAATGGTGGCCAGCAACTGCCCCTTATGCACTGCCTGTCCTTCTTCAACGTAAATGCGTTCAATAACCCCGCCGGTTTTAAAAGATAACCTCGCTTCGGTAGCTGATGAAATAAAGCCAGGTGCGCTAACAGGCTCGCTTACAACAACACTTTGTGCTGCAAAAAGCTTTACGGGTATTTCAGTTACATCTGCTACCGAACTCAACTCTTTGTCTTTCTGTTTGCAGGCCACAATAAATACAGTCAGAGCCAGCGCCGCCGTAACAGTGGTGATAATTGTTTTGATATTCATAACCAGTATTTTTATTGTTGATTAATATTAAAGCTTGCGTTGGCCCGTTCAAGTTCTGTGTACTTTATCCATGCATCGAAATAGGTAATTGATTTTTGAAGGCTGGCCAGGGTACTCTCGTTCCGGGCATCCAGGTATTCTATATACAACGCCTGGCCCTCCCGGTATTTTTTATCCATCAAACCATAATATTGGCTGGCCGAAGATTCCTGCTCTACAGCACTACTGAAATTTTGTTTTGCGGACACATACGAATTGGCAGCCGTTGATGCGGCCAGTTGCAACTGACTTTTGGCATATTTCGTTTGCGCACTTAAAGCATCCATTTCAAACTTCGCCTGCTTCACCCGGTATACATCGCTCATGCCCTTAAACAAACTCCAGTCGCAACTAACACCAATTAAATAATACCGGGTTCCTGAGTTAAACTGAAAATCCGAAGCCTGAGAACCGAGATCAATTGAAGCTCCCACCTTCGGTACCCAGGATGCTTTTTTCAAATCCAGAACAGATTGATCTATTTTAGAAGCCAGCATCAGCTTGGCAAGCTCCTCTCTCCTGTCAGAAGTAAGTGAAAGGTCATCTGGCAGCGTAACTGCATTTCCCAACAACAACTCATCAACTGTTATATCCGTATCCGCCGGTTTATTGATTAAAAAATTAAAATAAGCAGCGGCATTCTTTTTAGTGTTCTTTGCCTCATTAAGCTGCGCTTCAATTTTACTCACCTCACTTTTCGAGCGCGACAAAACATACACCACCTCTTTTCCATTATCTACCAGCTTCTGATTTACGCGCTCACTTTCTTTTACCATCCGTAAAGCATTTTCATAAATGGCTATTGCCTGCACTGCTTTCAGGTAATTGAAGTAGGCTACCTTAATGTCCTTAACCAGTTCGCGTTTATAAATAGCAACTTCATTTTGCTGCATTTTTATCTGATCCTTTTTAATACTATGATTATACCACACCTCGGCGTTAATGATGGGCATGGCCACCTGGAAATAGGCATCATAAAAGTTTACAGGATTAAGCTGCACCGAAACATTGCTTATTTCAGGATACTTTGGACTACCTGGTTCAAGGGAATGGTTTATCTGGTTCAGGTTATTATAAACCGGGTTCATAATATCACCTATCGGAAAATCAATACTTCTTCCTCCTTTGTCATCAACATAATTTGCCTCCAGGCTCACGCTCGGAAAAAACATACCGGTTGCTTCCTTTAATGCATAAATATTTTTTTGCAACTCAAAATTTTGTTGGTGTATAGCCTCGTTGTTGGCAATGCCCTGCTGCACATAGCTGTTTAGTATATCGCTTTGCGCATATACACCCGGCGATGTAATGAGCAGCATGAAGATTATTTTCAATGACCGCATACTTATTGGTATTAAATTAATAAACAGTGTTTAGTTGTGGGGCAAAAAAATATTACGCCTTCATATTATTAATAACTTCATCTAAAGATTGCAACAGCATTTTCCTGATCTGGTCTTCCGGCAAATCCATAACTTTAAACCGCTCTCTTATTTTTAGTGATACCAATCCGTGCACCATACTCCAGGTATACATGGATGCAATAGTCGCGTCCTTCGATTTAATCAGTTTCTGGTCTATACATTCCTGTATCGTTGAAACCAAGGTTCCAAAAACCGCTTCACCATAAGTCCAGCACTGCTCATCTCCATGTTTTTCTTTCAACGCATTCATAGGCGACCTCATAATAAACATCAGGTCATAATATTCCGGGTTGTTCAAAGCAAACTCAATGTATGTAACACCTATATCATGCAGACGCTTCAGTGGATTTTTTATTTTATGCGACTTTTCGGTTTCCTTTAACAGCAATTGAAAACCAATATTATGGATAGCAAAAAATAATTCGTCCTTATCTTTAAAGTACAAGTAAATAGTGGCCGGGCTATATTCAATTTTCTCTGCAATATTTCTGATAGACGTTTTTTCATACCCGTCTTCCAGAAACATGAGCGTAGCCGCTTCCACTATGCGGTCGCGCATTTCCGTTTTCTCCCGCTCTTTTCTTTCAACTATGCCCATTTCAGTTTTATATACAGTGCAAATTTACTAAACACTGTTTAGTAAAGCAAGTTTTCGGCAAAAAATATTTCTCCACCCTTACCCTTTTATAGAACGCTGATTTATTATGATCATTAATGATTAAATACAATCATAAAAATCATAGCAAATCAGCGCTCTATTTTATTAGGATTTCCTCAAAAAAAAGTCCCCTTGAAATTATCAAAGGGACCTCTGTATTATCTTGATACTAAATACTCACTACTTAATACCAAGCTATGAAATACTCATTTGTATCTTCTTCTGTATATCAGCAACTGCTTCTCTGAATTCCTGGTCAGTATCAATCAGGTTCTGAACCGCCTGGCATGAATGAATAACAGTTGAGTGGTCTCTTCCTCCAAAATGTTTTCCAATTACCTTCAAAGAATTTTTGGTATAGTTCTTTGCAAGGAACATCGAAAGCTGACGCGCCTGAACAATCATTCTCTTTCTTGTCTTTTCGCGCAACATATCTACAGGCACAGTAAAGTAATCGCAAACAGTTTTCTGTATATAGTCTATCGAAACTTCGCGGCTGATGCTCTTTACAAAATTCTTGATGATCTTCTTTGCTAAATCAAGGTCAACTTCTTTTTTATTCAAAGAGGCCTGGGCAAGTAACGAAATCAAAGCAGCTTCAAGTTCACGAACGTTGGTGTTAATGTTGTAAGCAACAAACTCAACTACCTCGCGCGGAAGTTCAATTCCGTCAGCATACATTTTCTTCTCAAGTATCGCAATACGTGTTTCAAAATCCGGAACCTGCAAATCTGCACTTAGTCCCCATTTAAAACGGCTAAGCAATCTTTCTTCCATTCCTTCAAGGTCTCTCGGAGGCCTGTCCGAAGTAAGCACAAGTTGTTTTCCGTTTTGATGAAGGTGATTAAAGATGTGGAAGAAAATATCCTGGGTCTTTTCTTTGTTGCCAAAAAACTGGATATCATCCATAATCAAAACATCAATCAATTGATAGAAATGAACAAAGTCGTTAACCGAATTATTTTTCACCGCATCAAAAAACTGATTGGTAAATTTTTCACTCGATACATATAATACCGTCTTGTTCGGGAAATTTTGTTTCACCTCATTACCTATGGCTTGTGCTAAGTGCGTTTTTCCTAAACCTACTCCACCATAAACAACCAAAGGATTAAAAGCCGTGCCACCTGGTTTTTGTGCAACTGCATAACCTGCACTGCGTGCCAACCTGTTGCAATCTCCTTCAACAAAAGAATCAAAATTATAGTTTGCATTTAACTGCGAATCAATATTAATCTTCTTCAAACCAGGAATCACAAACGGATTCTTGATATGATTGCCTGTTAAGAAATAAGGGAACCCAACTTCCGGGTTCGATGAGTTTCCTGAATTGTAGTTCGGGTAATCAACTGTAGAGGGTAAATTTCCGTTTGAAGAATTTTCTACTACTATTCTGTACTCCAGTCTCGCAGTGGTGCCTAACTCGCGTTTAACCGTTTTGCGCAACAATGATACATAGTGCTCCTCGAGCCACTCGTAAAAAAATTGGGATGGTACTTGAATAGTAAGAACAGCTCCTTTCAATTCTACAGGTTTGATCGGTTCGAACCAGGTTTTGAAACTTTGTTGACTTACGTTGTCTTTGATAATTTCCAGACAATTGTTCCAAACGCTATTAGCCGATTTTTCCTTCATGCTCACTAAGTCTGTTTTTAAAGTGTAAATAATTTGTGTCCCGATGTGTGATGTGAAAATGAACAAAAGATTGTTTACAAAAAAGTTTTTTGCACATGTTTTTTTCGAAAAATTTTACGTGGTAACGAATAACTTTTTTTTTGAAAAAAAAATCAGCAAGTCTTCTCTTTTCAAAAAAAAATGCTAGTCGCTTTTTTTCTGTTTGCTAACCAAACTGTTGAGCGTTTTTGCTGCCCTGCATTTTCTTAGTTAGCCGTGAAACATAATCCCAATGCGGTTTTCAGCCCCTCATTTATACATTGTTGCCCTCAAAGACATTTTTCCGAAAGTACAGGCTCTAAAAATTAATTTCAGATTTTCAACCAAAACAATTTCTTTTTTTAAATCATTTTCTGTCAAATAAATTTTTCATTTTTTAATTAGCATTCGAAAAAAATACCCTAAATGGATGAGTCTTTTCTCAATTAATTTATTAAGACCAAACTGCCCTGTCAAAAAAAGAAAATTGTTCTCCACAAAATGCGTTAATAAGATAGCTCCTAATCAGTTCTTTATCTGGCCTCTCAAAATGTTTTGAACATTTTGAATGAAGTTCAGACAAACAAAACTTCCGTATTTATCCGCCAAAATCGTTTCCCGGAAAACTAAACTAATGAAGACATAAAAGGTTAGCCGTGATATTCGCCGTAAATCTCACGTAGCGAATCAGCAATTTCACCCAGCGTAGCGTAGTTCTCTACAGCTTCAATTACAAAGGGCATTAGGTTTTTATCTTCTCTTGCTGCATTCTTTATATTCTTTAAACAAGCTGTAACGTTCTTATTATCTCTTTTCGCCCTCAGCTTCTGCAGTTTTTCTGCCTGTAGCTTTCTTATCGAATCATCAACACGCAATAAGTCAGTAGGTACATTTTCTTTTTCGGTAAACTGATTTACACCTACTATAATTCTTTCCTTCGTCTCCACAGCCCGCTGATATTTGTAAGAGGCACTGGCAATTTCTGTTTGCATAAAACCCTGCTCAATAGCGGCCACACTCCCGCCCATCTCATCAATGCGCTGAATATACTTCCACGCAGCAGCCTCTATCTCATCTGTCAGCGATTCTATAAAATACGAACCCGCCAATGGGTCAACAGTATCAACTACTTCACTTTCATAAGCAATTATCTGTTGAGTCCGTAATGCAATTTTCGCAGCTTCCTCGGTTGGCAAAGAAAGTGCCTCGTCGTTTCCATTAGTATGCAGCGATTGAGTACCACCTAATACGGCTGCAAGTGCCTGTATGGTTACACGTGCAATATTATTTTTTGGTTGCTGCGCAGTAAGTGTTGAACCTCCCGTTTGTGTATGAAAACGCAACATCTGCGCCCGTGCATCGGTAGCACCCAGCGATGAACTTATTTTTGCCCACATTCTTCTTGCTGCCCTGAACTTGGCTATCTCCTCAAAAAAATTGTTGTGGGCATTAAAGAAGAATGACAAACGCTGTCCAAACTGATTGATGTCTAAACCCTTATTAATTGCTGCCTGGCAGTAAGCTTTTCCGTTGGCCAGTGTAAATGCAACTTCCTGCACCGCTGTTGAGCCCGCTTCACGGATGTGATAACCTGAAATAGAAATAGTATTCCATTTCGGCACTTCATTATTACAGTATTCAAAAATATCCGTAATAATTTTCATTGAGGGCTTGGGCGGATAGATATAGGTGCCCCGGGCAGCGTACTCTTTCAGAATATCATTTTGTATGGTGCCCGAAATCTTCTTCAGGTCCGCACCCTGTCTTTTTGCCAGTGCTATATAAAATGCAAGCAAAATAAACCCTGTTGAATTAATGGTCATTGAAGTAGAAACATCTTCCAGTTTTATTCCCCGAAAAAGTATTTCCATATCTTCTAACGAATCTATTGCCACTCCTACTTTGCCAACCTCACCTTCTGCAAGGTCATGGTCACTGTCATAACCAATTTGTGTAGGCAAATCAAAAGCAACACTTAAACCGCTAACGCCTTGCGATAATAAATAATGATAACGCTTGTTACTTTCCTCGGCTGTAGAAAAGCCCGCGTACTGCCGCATGGTCCACAACTTACTGCGGTACATTTCTGAATGAACACCCCTGGTAAAAGGGAACTTCCCGGGTTCTTCTACCTGTCTTTCAGCAGGTTCGTAAATACGTTTTATTTCAATTCCTGAGTCGGTAACAAATTTCTTGCTCATGCTTTAAATATAAATTCCAGGTGTTCAACTTCCGCCAAAAGCGGTTTTAAATATAACCCTTTTGCGCACTACGCGGCAATAAAATCAATAATTGATTTGTAAATTATTTCCGGCCGAATTAAATCCAGGATCTTGCAGAAAGTCAGGAAATGAATCAATTATCTGCCAAACTAACCATTGAAGTTCTTCCCTCTTCCTCGGAAAGGGAAGATGCCTACAGCCAGATGGTTGAGGATTTTAAAACAACTCCCTGCACTCTGTTTTCAGAATTTCCAGGGCCTGCTCCGTTGGCAAAGGGGCATTTGCCCGCTGTATCCCTGTAAAAATGGCATTAATCAGTTGTCCCGAACTTGCATCAGGCGGAAGTTGTTGGGCTATCAGGTTAACCATTTTAATAATCTCATCCTTTGATGCCACTATCAGGTTCCAGGAAGCCGAGGAGACATAAACCTGCTGCGAAAGGTTGTGTTCGTACTCTTCCCTTATATTCTTAACCATAGCATACTGAAGTTCGGTGCATATCATATCAGGCGTTCTAACCCTGGCAATTACATTGGCCGGGCCAATCCGCTCCAAAAAAAGTGCCAGCCTTTCAAATGCCTGCAGGCGCAACATGGTAATTTCCTTATCCCGCTTCATTTTCATCTCTATCATCTTCGCGGTAGCTTCTTTTTGCATGTAACGCGTTAAAAGAAAATATGCAGTTAAAAACACCAGCAGGGCAGGCAGGGTGTATTTTAGTATTTCAAGAATATCAGTCCAAATCATAAACAAATGGTTTAGTTAATCGTTATAACGTCAAATTAGCCTAAATTTGTGTATTAACAGGCGTGTATTTGCCTAACAGGCTGCATAAATAATAAAATAGCGGCTTCAAAAGGCAAGGCGTATTTAAAATATAAAAGCATATAGTATGGAATCTCTGGTTCTTGAAAGTGGTATCAAAAAAGGAATTTCGCTAACCCCCGGGGCTGTAAAGGAAATAAACAGGCTGCTGGGCGACCTTAAACCTGGCGAAAATCAGGCCTTGCGCCTGGGTGTAAAAGGTGGTGGTTGCGCTGGCTTTACCTATATTTTTGAGTTTGACGCCCCAAAAGAAAGCGATACTATATATAGTATAGACGGAATTAAAATTCTGGTAGATCCAATGCACGAATTATATCTGGCAGGAACCGAAATTGATTTTCAGCAAGGCCTGAATTCCCGTGGCTTTATCTACAAAAACCCAAATGCCTCTAAGACCTGCGGCTGCGGAGAGTCTTTTGGCTAATCGCAGGTAGCTTAGTGCATTTCTACTTACCTTTATAACTTCTTAGAATATATAAGTTACTGCTTGCTCTGCACAAACTTGTTTAAGTCATCAACACTGCTGCTGAAAGTAAAAACATTGTTCAGCTTAAAGTAATTGCCTGGTTCAGTGCAACGATCATATGCAAACTTGGCAAAATTCAGCTTCCTGTCCTCAAACGAAAAAGTCTTGCATATATCCGCAATCTGACTAACACTCATGCAATTACCACTTGCAATTTGCTTGGCGGTAGAAAGCTTCGTATCATCAAAACCCTCATTCTTAATTGTATTCAGGGCGCTTGCAAAATCATCAAAGGTCATCCCCATTCTGCCTGTACATCCTTTATGTACTTCGCCTTCATGTTCTCTCCGCTCACGTTCATTTCGCTCGTGCTGTAACCGTTCTCCTTCTATACGTTCCCGCTCCAATCGATCCCTTTCAGTCCTGTCTGCGGCACCCGTGGCCGTACTATTTATTGTTTGCGGAGTGGTGGCAACCGGCACAGTATTATTTGCCGCAACATTTGCCGCTTTATACGGAACAAAGGTAGTTGGCATCAATCCCAGTTTAGGCATCCCTTTTTTGTCATGCTTAATTTTATAAGTAGCATCCATCAACACCTGGTTACCATCGGCTATCCCAAGATAATTTCTGTTTATTTCGGGCAGGCTGTTATCCTCAAAAATAATTTTGGCCGTATAGTTTGGCAGGATTAATCCCTCCACCCGTACATTGGTTTGTGGCACATTATTCTGTCTTTGACCATTTAGTATGAGATAAAATTTATCTCCATCTTCCGAGAAGACCGTTAATGCGCCCGCACTTTGAGCTGCGCCGGTTAAACAAACAATAAATAAAATACTAATGGGAAGAAGGATTCTTTTTTCATTGGGTTTGGTTTTTCAGTAGTCTTAACAACTAACCTGCCAAAATTCACCCAAAATTCTGTTTTTACAAATTTTTGCATATGATTTCAACGCGCCCTTTTTCAAAAAACTAAAAGCCACCGTCCCTCTTCACGCAATTTTATGGTTTGTTTAAGTTCCCTTTTTTCTTGAAATTACACCCTTCTAAATCTTATAAACAGCAAGTGCAGGTTCCCTTCTACTCTTTACAATCAGTTCAGGCTAAAATCAATACAGACCTGCTACATCGGTTAAGCAGCGTTATTGATAGAAAAGATTTTATCCTGGGTAAAGAGGTGAGTGATTTTGAAAACGAATTCGCTCAATACTGCCAAACTCAATATTGCATTGGTGTTGCCAATGGCCTCGATGCCCTTAAAATCTGCCTTCGAAGCCTGGCAATTGGCAAAGGCGATGAAGTAATTGTTCCTGCCAATACATATATAGCAACTGTGCTGGCTGTACTGGAAGTGGGAGCAATACCGGTTTTAGTTGAGCCGGATAAGCATACTTATAATATCAGTGCAGAAAATATAGCCCCTGCAATCAATGCCAAAACAAAAGCTATCATCCCCGTTCACCTTTTCGGCCAACCCTGCAACATGGATGCCATCGGAAAATTAGCCAAACAACATACACTATATATTATAGAAGATAACGCCCAGGCGCAAGGGGCTGGTTTCAACAAACAACCTGCCGGCAGCTTCGGGCAAATAAATGCAACCAGTTTTTATCCATCCAAAAACCTGGGCGCCATGGGCGATGCGGGCGGTATAACTACTAACGATAACGAACTTGCCGGCAAAGCCCGTATGCTCCGCAATGTTGGCTCCTCTGTAAAATATCATCATCAGCTTGAAGGTTATAATTCAAGGCTCGATACACTTCAGGCAGCCGTGCTCAGTTGCAAACTGCCATACTTAAATGAATGGAATACCGATCGAAAGCGAATTGCTGCCAGATACCTCAATAATTTAAAAGATGAAAAAACCATTGTTCTGCCCGGTTTAATTGAAGGAGCTGAACACGTTTATCATCTGTTTGTTATCCGCCACAAACAGCGAGATGAGCTACAGCAGTATTTATCGGGTCAGCACATACAAACACTGATTCATTACCCAATACCAAACCATTTACAACCTGCTTTGGCACATCTTGGTTATAAAAAAGGTGATTTACCGATTACTGAAGAATTGGCAGATACATCCCTTAGTTTACCACTATTCATAGATATTACCGATGCTCAAATTGATTACGTTTCAGATAAAATTATTTCATTCAATAAACAATCATTAAACTAACATCCATCTTTGGAAATAAATCAATTACAATATGACCACTTCCATTCTTCTGGTTCTCCCCTCTCTGTCAGATTGCTTTGCGAAGCTTAGCTTTCTGATGGAGAAAGGAGATGCCGACAGGCAAAGAGGTAAGGCAAATTGATTACGTTTCAGAAAAAATTATTTCATTCAACAAGGAAGTTTACAATTAACCATGCTCATAGTCAGCGGCTTTAAAAAGGATATTCAATACCGGCAATGCAAACGCTGCATCTGCGACTCCACCATCCCTGCCATTGAGTTTGATTCAAATGGAATCTGCTCCCTCTGCCACATCTATGATAAGTTCGACCAAACCTTTCCTAACGATGAGCGCGGATCCAAAATTCTCGGGCAGAAATTTGAAAAGATGCGGAAGGATGGCCTCAACAAAAAATACGATTGCATTATTGGTGTCAGTGGCGGAAGGGATAGTATGTACTTGCTATATCTCGCGGTAACAAAATGGAAGCTTCGTCCGCTGGCTGTACATTTTAATGATGGTTTCGACAACCCTGTCGCCGGCGAAAATATGCTTAAAGCCGTGCGCAAACTAGGCGTTGAGTTACGCACTATCACCTCCGATTTCCGCGAGTGTAAAGACCTTAAATTAGTAGACCTCCGGGCCTCAACCCCTCTGCTTAACAACGGCACTGATGTGGGCATAGGCGCTTCATTATATGGCGTTGCATATAAAGAAAACATAAAGCATATTTTATTCGGGCAAAGCTTCAGAACTGAAGGTATCAGGCCATTATGCTGGGCTTACTTTGATGGCGATCACCTGAGGGCGGTACATAAACTGTTTGGAAAATATCCACTTCGTAAATGGAAGCCTGATGAACCCGGATTTAATCTGGGCATTAAAGAGATGTTTTATTACACAGTATTAAATGGCATACGCGTTCACTCGCCGTTTTACAATTATCCCTACTTACGCGAGGAAGCCGGAGAAATATTAAGCAGGGAACTGGATTGGGTTTACCCCGGCGCACATTATTTCGATGATTTATACTGGGCGCTTATTACTTATGTGCACCGCACCAAATTTAATATCAGTTTCAGGCTTATAGAATATTCTGCCCTGATAAGAAGCGGGCAAATGACCCGCGAAACCGCATTGCAAAAATCGCAGCAACCATACCAGATAGAAGACCCCAAAGTGATTTCCTTATGCGTTAAACGCCTGGGCATTACCGAGGAGGAATTTAATTCATACATGCAATTACCTCCCAAAAACTGGTGGGATTATCCCAACAGTTACAAATGGATGAAGCTGGCTCAGTTCCCTATTTTAATTTTGACAAAGCTTGGCGTTTTTACCCAGGTTATTTATGATAAGTATTTCACCCTTAAATTCAGATAGCAGATGCGCATAGGCATGGCACAATTACTGGTGGAAGGTGGTGAGCCCGAACGCAATTTAGAGCGGGCCTCAAAACTAGTGCGACAAGCAAAAATTGAAAATTGCGATTTAGTTTTATTGCCGGAAACCCTCGATCTGGCCTGGACTCATCCCTCTGCCTTTAATGAGGCAGAACCCATACCCGGCAAATTCTCTGATTTTTTTTGCAAACTGGCTGCAGAATTAGATATCTGGCTCTGTCTCGGCCTTACCGAAAAAAAAGGAGAGGGCAGATATAACACTGCTATACTAATAGACAACAACGGCCAGATCAAACACACCTACCACAAAATAAATTTGCTTGAAGTTGAGTTTCCGTTTTACCAGGTAGGCAAGAACCTGAATGTAATTGAAACCCCCTTCGGCAACATCGGCATTAATATCTGTGCCGATAATTACATCAACTCCGTTCACAACGCACATGTGTTGGCGCGCATGGGCGCACAATTAATACTTTCTCCATCTAGCTGGACAGTCGACCATTTTATTACGGAAGAGATGGACCCCTACCGCGATAAATGGATAAAGCCATTAAGCGAGATAGCAAGTTTATATGATATAGTTTTTGTAAGCGTAACCAGCGTAGGCTACATTGTTGGCGGCCCCTACGAAGGAAAAAAAATGATTGGCTGCTCGCTGGCAGTAAATAAAGAAGGAATTTTGGCACAGGGAGAATTCAACGAATTTGCCGGCGATTTAAAAGTAGTGGACGTAACCCTTAAACCATTAAAATGGAAAGGCACCCAATTTGACGAGTTAGAAAAAAATAGAAAGGGCCGATAGGTTATTGCAACCGACTCCGGAGGAGTCGGATATTTATAGAATACAGCACCAGTAAAAATACGACCCCGGAGGGGTCGCACATTTGGCAGTTAAGGGTAGGGAAAAACAAGAGCAAAATGATTATTCTCGGTATAAATGGTGGATTCAGGGCAGGCTATCAGGATGTAAGTGCAGTACTTATAGATAACGGAAAAGTCATTGCTGCCATAGAAGAAGAAAGGCTAAGCCGCATAAAACACTCTGCGGGCAGGCTCCCCTATTTATCCACTCTGGAAGTTTTGAAAATTGCCAATATCACTATTAACGATGTTGATCTAATAGCGTACCACGGCTCAACCTGGGAAGATGAAATAGATGTGCGAATCCGGCAATATTTCGAAAGCCATTTTGGATACTGCCCCAAAATAAAAAGGTATCACCATCATAATTGTCACGCTGCCGCCTCTTACTATTCTTCAGGATTTGATGAAGCTTTAATCATCAGCATGGATAACTCCGGTGATGGTGTTTCACTACAAATTGCAACAGGAAAAAATGGCAAAATTGAAGTTTTAAAAAGATTTGACCGGCCCAACAGTCCAGGCCTTTTCTACTCACTTATAACCCAATACTGCGGCTTTACAAAAGATAGTGACGAATACAAATTAATGGGCCTTGCTGCCTATGGCAATAAATCCAAATTCAATTTTGATTGGCTGATTAATTACCAAAACGGCGAATTGCTTTTAAACACACAATACATTCATACGGTTGCCCCCAAAGCCCCTTCGCTCCATCGCGATGAAATGATATTTAATGAGGCCTTTGCTACTAAAGTGGGCGTTGCAAAAAGAATACCAGCCGCGCCAATTG
>CAISWS010000133.1 GCA_903889265.1 uncultured Bacteroidota bacterium | reverse complement strand
GAATATCCTTTACAAACCTGTCTTTCTTCTCAGCTATGGCAACCTTGTATTTTATCCACCAGTTATCGCTTAGGGTATAAGGCTGGGTTAAAATATCAATAGCTAAATTTCTTATCTGCTCATCATCGCTCGTTGTAAAAAACGCTTCATCATGCACCTGTCCATCGGCAAAGTCCTTTTTTATCAGCTCATAAATAACCTTATACTTCGGTGTTTCAATATCCAGCCCTTCCAGTTCATCCAGCACGTATTGTACCACCGGTATCTCATTTTCATCACCCTGCGTTTTCCAGGAACCGAATTCCAGCAATATCCTTATAATATCGTGTTCAAGTATCGGCAGGTTAGTGGGGTTTTCAAAAACTTCCTGCTTATGGGCAGCGGCGGTAAGTTCATCCTTCTTAACTTCCTCGCGCTGTTGTTGCTTCTCTTCTTCCTTCTGCTGTTCGCCGTGCTTTTTACGCCTTGCCTTATTAACCTCGGTTATCAATATCTGCTCGCTCATATCAAAAAGCTGGCTGCTTTCTTTTACGTAAACCGAGCGTTGTATGGTATCAGGTATTTTGGCAATAGAATCTACAATATCGCGAATCAGTTCGGCCTTTTTAATGGGGTCCGTTTTAGCTTCAGCCGCAAATAATGAAGTCTTAAAAAGTATCAGGTCTTTTTTGTTCTCCTGTATAAATTTCTGAAAGGCCTCGGTGCCTACTTTTTTCACATAACTATCCGGGTCTTCGGGGCTTGGCAGAATAACCACCCGCACATTCATTCCCTCCTCCAATATAAGGTCAGTTCCGCGCAGCGCCGCTTTAATACCTGCCGCATCACCATCATACAGCATGGTTATGTTAGGCGTAATTCTTTTTATCAGCCTAATCTGCTCAATGGTTAACGAGGTGCCCGACGATGAAACAGCATTTTCAATGCCGGACTGGTGCAGAGAAATAACGTCAGTATACCCCTCTACCATTAAACACTCATCCTTCTTTCTGATTTCGTTCTTCGCAAAAAAGCCGCCGTATAAAATTTTACTTTTCTGGTAAACCTCACTTTCAGCCGTATTAACATACTTCGGTGCCTTTTCATCCTTAACCATAATACGTCCGCCATAAGCCACCACCTTACCGGTCATATTATGTATCGGGAACATTACCCGGTTGCGGAAAAAATCGTAGGTGCTGCCTTCTTTTGGCGAGGTTAAGCCCGCCTTCTTTAATATATCCAGCTGAAAACCTTCTTTCAGCATTTTCTTTGTAAGCATGTCGCCTGCATCGGGTGCATAGCCCAACTGAAACTTTTCAATTGTTTTATCTAAAAAACCACGCTCTTTAAAATAAGCCAGTCCCACCAAACCGGCTTCGTTATTAAACATATAATCGGTAAAAAACTTCTGGGCATAAGCGTTCGCTATGTAAATACTCTCCGTCAGGTTTTGCTTTTCTATCTGTTCTTTCTGGTCGGTCTCATCGCGGGTTTCTTCAATTTCAATGTTATACTTTTTGGCCAGGTAGCGCAGCGCATCGGGGTAGGTAAGCTGCTGGTAATCCATTAAAAACTGCAATGGCCCGCCGGCTTTCCCACAGCCAAAACATTTATAAATGTTTCGGGCCGGATTAACGTTAAATGAAGGCGTTTTCTCGTTATGGAACGGGCATAACCCCAGCAAATTAGCCCCCCTTCGCTTTAGGGTAACAAACTCACCTACCACGTCTTCAACACGGGCTTCCTCTGTTATTTTCTGTATGGTAGGTTTCGAAATCATAATTAATTGGGAGCGCAATTTAATACCCCCGCCTCAATTTCAGCAGTTCTTTTTTGCCGAAACCGGAAATCTGCCTCAATTGTTTTAAAACAACCAATCTTCAATGTCTTTATATTCTTTAAAAGTGGGTAGCCGAACTTCTTTTTAACAAATCTGTTATTGTGTGTAAAATAAGTTACTCTGTCCTGGTAATTATTCGTACATTCGTAAAGCATTTTTTTAAAAAACCGGTAGCTATAAATAACAATTTTACATGAAAAAGAGCCTTCTGATTTTTGCGTTTGCAATGATGTTTGCCTCCCCCGTAATTTTTGCTGCAACAGTAAATGTTGAACAAGCCAGAGCAATAGCCGTCAATTTTTTTAACGTAACATCGCCGGCAGGACATGGGGCAGCAAATGTAAATACCGTCCTTTCTTATACCCGTACCGAGGCCGATAATACAGTTGATTATTATGTATTTAACGTTACCCCGGGCCCGGGTTTTGTAATTGTTTCGGCCAATGATGTTATAGTTCCTATCCTGGCATATTCAACAACCTCAAACTTTCAAAGCGACCTGAATAAAACCGGTGTTGTTGACTGGATGAATCATGCGGCACAACATGTATACAGAGGTATTCAGGAGAATATTCCGGCCAATGACCATATAAAAGGCCTGTGGACCGCATATGCAAACGGGCAGCAGCCGGCCGATATGAAAAGCACCGCTGTGGCGCCACTGGTTTATACCCTGTGGAACCAGGAACCTAATTACAACGCTTATTGCCCGGTTGACAGCGGTTCGAGATGCGTAACCGGTTGCGTAGCTACAACGATGGCCCAGATATTGAAATACTGGGGTTATCCGGCACAGGGCACTGGTGCATACTCGTATAACGATTCAAAGAGCAATGGCTACATGAATAATAACGGTACCCTTTCAGCCAATTTTGCCGACTCTACTTATAACTGGGCCGCCATGCCAATTTCGGTCAGCGGCTTCAATGCCCCAATTGCATCCCTTATGTATCAGTGTGGAATCAGTGTTGGTATGGATTATGGTACCGATGCGCAAGGTGGTAGTGCAGCTGGAGTAATGGCAGGCCTTTGGGGGCCTTCAGCACAGAATTCCTATACAGCTTATTTCTCTTATAACCCTAATACATTACAGGCCGTGAACCAATCAGGCTATAGTGCCTCTGACTGGTTTAACCTGATGAAAACTGATCTGGATGCGGGTCGCCCGGTTCAGTATATAGGTGCTGACCCACAGTATGGTGGCCATACCTGGGTATGCGATGGTTACGATGGCAATGGTTTATTACACATGAACTGGGGCTGGGGTGGCAACTCGGATGGCTATTACAATGTTAACTCCCTTACTGCAGGCGGATATGACTTTAGCACCCAGGAAGGAGCGCTGATAGGTATAGAGCCGTTAAATCCTTCAGCCACAGCTAATGCCACCCGCGTTTCGGTATGCGTAGGCGACACTATTAAGTTAAACGCCCCGATTATAAACCATGCCTCTTACACCTGGAGCCCAACTTTAGGCCTTAGTTGCCCAAGTTGCGCGTTTACCAACGCCAATCCAACCGGAACAACAGTTTATACGGCTAAAATTGATAGTGCAGGGGTAATAAAAAATGCAACTTATATAGTAAGCGTTTTGCCCAGGGTAACAGCCACAGCTACAGCTGTTGACCTTACCTGTAATGGCGCTGATAACGGGGTAATAGATGTAAGTCCTGCCGGCGGCATACCAACCTACACATACAGCTGGAATAACGGCCTTAACTCATCATCATCCAATACGCTTAGCGCAGGTAGTTATTCTATAACCGTTACGGATGCAGTGGGTTGCACCTATGTTGTAAAGAAAGTGTTATCACAGCCTGCAGGCATTAACGCTACTACCAGCAGCACTGGTGTTAGTAGTTGTACTGCTTCAACCGGCACTGCTTCGGTAATTGCTTCTGGCGGTGCAGGTGGCCTCACCTACCTGTGGAGCAATGCCTCAACTGCTACCAGCATTTCAGGCCTTACCGGCGGCACTTATACTGTTACCATAACCGATGCAGACCAATGCACCACTGTTGTTGACGCCGTTGTAGCACAGCCCGAAAGCATACAGGCATCCGTTACAGCTACTAACACGCTTACCGGCCAGCACACCGGAAGCGCTTCAGTTACAGATCCTACAGGCGGAACAGGGCCTTACACCTATGCCTGGAGCGATGGGGAAACCAGCCAAAACATTTCAAATCTTGAAGCAGGTACTTACACGGTTACAATTACCGATCATAACGGATGCTTCCAAACCACCTCTGCTACAATTAATGCAACTTATGGCACTGCAGTTAATACTGTAAACGACGAGTTAAGCTTTAGTGTTTATCCTAACCCGGCACGCTCCCAGGCCTTTATTCAGCTTAGCAAAATTGCAACCGGCACCAGCATTAAACTTGAAAACGTATTAGGCCAGGTTTTACAAAGCAAACCACTAACCGAAATGCAAACTCAACTTGATCTTTCATCGTACCCTGATGGAGTTT
>CAISWS010000132.1 GCA_903889265.1 uncultured Bacteroidota bacterium | reverse complement strand
CCTTAACGGTAAGGCTGCTGCTTAGCTGTTTTTCTATCAGTGGAAAGTATTTTTCAGAGACTTCGAGCATGGTGTATGTTTTGCGCGCAAATTTAGCGACCGGTTACGCCATGCGCAAGATGCACTTCACCGGATGCTTACGATTTGCTTTGAAAAGTCCCCGATATGGCAGCCTCCCTTTCCGAGCAACTTACCGCGCAATTCTATGAATGGGAGCAATACGGCAGGGGTTGGTATGTATTTGATTCACCGGTTGAGTTAGAGCCGATATTTGAGCCGTTTTGGGGGCATCACATTGATGTTCCTTATGTTGATGATGGTAAACGGCATACCATATTAAGCTACTTATCCGCATCCATAAAAGGGGCGCTTACACCACGCAAAGAAGCCACCCCTGAAATATATACAGAATCAGCACCACCGCAGGCATACCGATATATTTCCGTCCATGCATTACGTGGTTTTTCAATTTCTATGCCACAGGGCGAGAAACTGAAAGCCCCCGAAATTGAAAAGTTTCTGGTCATGCTTTCATATTGCCAGGTGCAGGTAAGTTTTGAAATCATTGCAACGCATACGTCCATCCGTTTACAATTCGTATGTGCCGAGCCTGATGCCTTGCATATTCAAAGCCAACTGAAAGCATATTTTCCGACCTGTATTCTGCAAGACCAAACGGCGAACCTTCATCAAATTATTAATGAAGAATCATTTTTTTCAATTGTGGATTTTGGGTTGCAACAGGAGTTTACACGCCCGTTTGCTTTTGATTTAAAATTTGAACCCGACCCGTTAACCGGACTGTTTGGAGTGTTGGAGCATTTGCAAGAAGGAGAACAAGCCGCCGTTCAAATTCTCTTTAAAGGTGCAGTCAACTCGTGGGCAGAAAGCATCATGCGTTCAGTCAGTGATGGCAAAGGAGATTCTTTCTTTATGGACGCGCCGGAAATGCCAAAGCTTGCACAGGAGAAAATTTCGTCCCCGTTATTTGGCGTAGTTATTCGGGTTATTGGGCACGGTTCTACAGAGGACACGGCATGGAACGTAATTGATAAAGTAGGTTCGGCACTGGTGCAATCTTCACGTTCTACTTACAACATGCTCATTCCGCTTAACAATAACGGCTACCCGCTTGCAGACCATCAGCTTGACGTTATTTTACGCGAATCCCGCCGAGGTGGCATGATTTTAAACGCAAAGGAAATTTCAACTTTTGTTCATTATCCCTTTGCTATCAGTTCAAAGAAATTAGAGCGGGATATACGGAAAACCAAAGCCGCGCCGAAAATTGCCGAAGGCAACGACTTCATTCTTGGCAGAAACTTACATCAAGGAGTTGAACGAGTTGCAACACTAAGCACGGGACAGCGATTGAAACACATGCATTTGATAGGTGCCACCGGCACCGGCAAATCCACGCTATTGCAGTCCTGTATCGTTCAGGACATCATGTTAGGCAATGGTGTGACCGTCCTTGACCCGCATGGTGATTTGATTGAAAGCATATTGCCGTATATGCCGGAGCACAGGCAAAACGATGTAGTTATTGTTGACCCCGCAGACGCGGCATATCCGGTAGGGTTCAACATTCTCACAGCACATTCGGAAGTTGAAAAAGATATTCTTGCTTCTGATTTGGTTGCAGTGTTTCGCCGCCTTTCAACTTCATTTGGCGACCAAATGCACAGCGTTTTAGCCAACGCCATTTTAGCGTTTCTCGAAAGCACTATTGGCGGCACACTGATTGACTTGCGCCGGTTCCTTATTGAAAAACCATACCGCGATGAATTTCTAAAATCGGTGCAAGACCCTAACATCGTTTACTACTGGCAGAAAGAATACCCGTTATTAAAAAGTAGTTCCATTGGCTCCATACTTACAAGGCTTGATTCATTCCTACGGCCAAAAGTCATTAGAAACATGGTGGCGCAAAAGCAAAGTTTGGACTTTGAAAACATTTTGGACACGCAAAAAATTCTATTAATAAAACTTTCGCAGGGATTAATAGGCACAGAGAACAGCTATTTATTAGGAACCTTTTTTGTTTCTAAAATATACCAGGCGGCAATGGCACGACAGGCGCAAGCTAAAGCAGATCGCAAGGACTTCTTTTTATACATAGACGAGTTTCAGAATTTCATAACCCCTTCAATGTCTTTCATTTTGTCCGGCACCCGCAAGTATGGATTAGCCTGTATTTTGGCGCATCAGGACATGATACAGCTTCAAAAACAGGATAATGAATTAGCAAGCGCAGTCATTTCAAACGCGGGAACCCGTGTTTGTTTCAGGCTTGGAGATATTGACGCGAAACGCTTCGAGGATGGATTTTCTTCGTTTGAAGCACAAGACTTGCAGAACTTAGGAGTAGGTCAGGCCATCGTGCGCATTGAGCGGCCTGAGTATGATTTTACAATAGATACCGCAGAGTTAAAGGAAGCTACCGAAGAAGGAATAGCGGGAAAAGAAGTTATCATATCTCTTTCACGCGGAAAATATGGAACACCCCGAGAGGAAGTCGAAAAATCACTTGAATATTTACGCGGAGAACAACAGCAAGAAGAAATTCAGCAACCGGTCAAAGAATTTAAAGCGGAAGAACCGCTTAAAAAACAGCCATCAATAACCGTATCGGAAAAATCCGATACGGTTATTGATATTCCCGCGCTTGATGAAACACAAAAGGCAAAAACAAAAGAAGATTTAGTTAAGCAGAAAGAGTTGAGCCAGCACCGTTACTTGCAAACGTTGATTAAAAAAATGGCTGAGGCGCGTGGGTTTGTGGCCTCAATCGAAGAACCGACACCGGACGGACAAGGACGAGTTGATGTGAGTTTGGAACGTAACGGAAGGAAGATTGCGTGTGAAATTGGAGTTACGACAAGCAAAGTTTGGGAGACACATAACGTTGAAAAATGTTTGAACGCAGGGTATGAAATAGTAGTTGCCGTGCCGGTTGATAAACAGGCGGTGGAGATAATGCAAAAGCAGGTAAACGAGAAAATTCCCGCTAAATTTCAGTCGCAAGTTTTCGTGTTAGAAGCGGACGAATTATTTCACTATTTGGATAATGAGATTGCAAAAGAAGCGTCTACAGAAAAACGAATTAAAGGGTATCGGGTGAAAGTGGAGTATAACGCGGTTTCGGAAGATATAATGAAACAAAAAAAGGAATCAATTACGAAACTGGTATCTGATTCGATTAAGAAGGATAAGAAAAAAGAATAATCATTTTGGGGTTGCGGCAGACTTACTTTGTAAGACTGCCTGCCCAGGCTTTCGGCTATATCCCTTCACAAAGCTTCAGGGGATGCCGCCTCAATCCTTAACCCAATACAAGCGCACCGGAAGCCGGAGCGCTAATACAAAATACATCCTTTGCCTTCGGCGAACCCGCTCTTTTTTTCGCTCAACGCCGCTCACGGCTTTTTGGCTTTTAGGGTAAAAAGGGGAGAGAAATACATAAAAAAGGACTGTCTATTTCTAAACAGTCCTTAAAATCAGTTGCTCAATACTTCATTCAATCGGTTCAGGTTTGCCCCCTGTGGTTCATGTTTACCTGTTTCCCAAGTGCTAATTGTCTCCCTCTTTACCAT
>CAISWS010000131.1 GCA_903889265.1 uncultured Bacteroidota bacterium | reverse complement strand
TGATTTTATTTTTGTTAAAGGTATAAATTTTTTAATGGCATGCTTTACTTGCCAGACATAAATGCACAAAGAAATGAAAGGTAAAGCGTTTAAATAAAGTTTTGTTTGGAAAAACTTAGTGCCCTGGGTGTCTTTGTGGCAAAATTCACATGTTTTGATAATTATTACATTTGACGAATTGCAAAACCGAAAATTGTATGAGCGACCTGATAAGCGACTTTAATAGTTACCGTTCAAAGATGAACGATGTGATACTTGCCAAAGACAACCTGGTACTAAAGAGATTCTGGAGCCTTGATAACCAGGCTTATTCAGATGGCGCACTGCCTTCGAAAACCAAGGAGCTAATGGGCCTGGTTGCCAGCATGGTGCTGCGGTGCGATGATTGTATTAAATACCACCTTGGCAAATGCTATGAGTTGGGAACCACTACGGAGGAGATGTACGAGGTTTTTGCCATTGCCAATTTAGTTGGGGGCTCAATAGTGGTGCCCCACACACGCAGGGCTGCTGAGTATTGGGAGGCCTTATTAGTTCAGCCCAAATAGCCCATTGCCGAAAAAAGTGCACACTCAACAAAGTTGATGGGGGAACAAGCTGCCCGGGCGGGAGTAAATAGTGCATTTTTGTTGGAGTGCGATTTAGCGGAAATCATTGATCGCATATCAAAAAAATAAAAAGCCCTGATGAAATCATTAATGCAACTGCGGTTTTGGGGATTGGTGATTGGTTTAGTTTTTAGTTTATCTGCAATTGCTTCAGGCAATAACTCTTCAGCGCCCAAAAAGGATGGACAAACTATAGCTGGTGACAAGGCCTATGCCAGGTTAAAGTTTGCACGGGCCATCAGCCACTACACCAATGCACTTGCAAAAGGACAGGATACCATCTATTTACAACAGCGCATTGCAGCATGCTACAGTGCATTGCACGACCAGGTAAATGCCGAAAAGGTATATGCCGGCCTGGCTAATAACGCTAAAGCAGGCAGCATCAATAAATATTATTACGCTGAATTGTTGCGGGTAGATAAAAACTATGCTTCCGCACGAAAGTATTACGAGGAGTATGCAAAATCTTCAGGGAGTAAAGTTACAGCAACAGCCGTTCAGCAAATGGATAAAATCCCTGCATTATCGATTGAGAATAGTGCTTATAAAATTTCTACACTGAAAATAAATAGTGCGAAGAGTGATTATGCACCGGTGTTTTATGGGGATGGCAAACTGATATTTACTTCGAACCGCAGCAATAAAAAAGCTTTGTATGATAAGTGGGCAATGGGCAAATTTAGCAGGCTTTATGCAGCAGCCCTTGATAGTACTGCAAAAACAGAAATGATAAGGCTACATCCCAAAGCAAAGTCTTTTGAAAGTGGCGCAGTGCTTTCATCGTGGGGGTCGCAAATTATATTCAGCACAGGGAGTTTTAAGAAGAAGAGCACTACACTTATTGCCGGAAAAAGGTTGCCGGTGTTGAATTTATATTCGGCGGTGCTTACTGGCAGTTTGGCCAGCAACCTGGCCCCACTTTCTGTAAATGGAGATTTCAGTAATGCGCATCCTTCTGTTTCAAAAGATGGTAAGACGATGTATTTTGCCAGCGACCGGCTTGGGGGACAGGGTGGAACCGATATTTATGTAAGCACTTTAAATGCCAACGGAGTTTGGAGCGACCCGCAGAACCTAGGCGATGCGGTTAACACCGCTTACGATGAGAAATTTCCCTTTATAGCGGACGATGGAACATTATATTTTGCCTGCAACGCACCCTACGGACTCGGAGGGCTTGATATTTACAAAACCACTTTTGTTGACGGACACTGGACCAAACCGCAAAACCTGGGGGCACCCATTAACTCGAGCTACGATGATTTTTCGCTGATAATTGACGCCGCAGGCAAAACAGGATTTTTTGCTTCGAACCGGCCGGGCGGTATGGGAGAGGATGATATTTACAAATTTACCTATGATGGCAGCCAGCTTGATTATAATGTTAAGATACGCGTTTTGGATTTGAACACGCTAAAGCCTTTGGCTGCAGCATCGCTTTCTTTGGATTGCCAGGTATCAACCGGTGCCAATACTGTTGCGGATGAAAACGGTGAAAAGGTGTTTACCCTAACCGGTGGCAAATCATGTATTGTGGAAGCGTGGAGCCCCGGTTATAAAAATGGCATTGTAGAAATATCGCCGGTCAATGCCAATGGTATGCTGATTATATCGCTGGAACCGGATAGCACAAACCTTGTACCGGAAGCGGCGGCAAAGTCAATGGAGCCAACGGCTGCTGTAGGCAAAGCACAAGAGAGCAAGCCGAAAGCGGCCATGAGTACTAAGAGGCAAATGCGGGAAACTAAAGCCAAACCTCATTCATCGGTTCAGCAAGGCACTGCTATGTTTGTGCCGGTAAGCAGCAATTGCAAGGGGGCTGAGGTAACGGTAACGGAATTGAAGACCGGAAACAGCATGCAAATAAAACCCAATGCATCGGGCGAGGTTCAGTTTGATCTGCGGTTTAATGCCAAATACATAATTACACATGGCGATGTTAGCGATACTATTTCAACCAAAGGCGTAAGACCGGGAAATGATCTGATAGCCGGTTGCACATACCATATTGGGCAGGTGATGGTGGTGCCCAACATTTATTATAACGTTAACCGCTGGAATATAAGGCCCGATGCTGCGGTTGAACTGGACAGGCTGGCAACCATTATGCAACAAAACCCCAGCCTGCAAATTGAGTTGACTTCGCATACTGATTGCAGGGCTAGTTCAAGGTACAACATGGTTTTATCTGCCCGCAGGGCTAAGGCGGCGGTTGATTACCTGGTAAGAAAAGGCATTAAGGCGCAGCGTATTATTGCGGTGGGTTATGGTGAATCGCAGATAGAGAATGGCTGTGTTTGTGAACCCAGCAATTACTCGCCTTGCACGGAGGAGCAACATCAGGAAAACAGAAAAACAGAGGTAAAAGTGTTGAGGTACTAGAAGATATATTTACAGTTCGGAAGCGGTCGGGCCCGGTGGGGTTCGGCCGTTATTTTTTTGTGAGGCCCGCTGATTATTGCTTTACCACTTTTTTAAAATCGTTTCCTGCCTTAATAAAACAGGCGCCTGCGGCCCATGTTTTGGTTTGGATTCTGATGTTGGAAGATTGAGCTGGTGCGCTATAAATTTTTCTCCCGGTAGCATCATAAGCCGATATTTCCTTACCAATCATTTCGGGGCTTAACTGAATATTTAAAATATCGGCTACCGGATTGGGATAGACATTCCATCGCGGCAGGTTGCCCTCTAACTGCGTAATGCCAACGGTTGAATCAATACTGGCAATGGTTTTGGCGAAGAAAATGTTCATGGAACCAGAGCGGGTATCACCCCAAACAGTATAGAGGGTATCCGAACTGTAAACACAACTCATAAAGTCGTTTCCGTTTTGAGCAATGATGGAATCGAACGTAATAAACTGGCTGGACATTTTTTTGTTAGCGGAAAATGTTTGACCGTTATCGTTGCTGATTGCGTAGTAGAAATCGTAACCCACGTCCCAGAAGCCGGTAGAGGATGCATTGCGCCTGTCGCGCCAGGTTACAGCTAGTTTGCCTTGTTGGTTGTATGAGCCCCAAACCATATCCTGGTCTTTTCCGTTACTTACCGAATCATCATTTACCCGAACCGGGGTGCTGCTCCACGTTTGGCCGCCATTGGTGCTGCTAAGTGCAAAAATATCGGCATCGCTGTATTTGTTGGCTACTAAAAGGAAAACCAGGTTATTACTATCTGTTGGGTCGGCGGCTAGTTTGTAGCCGCCTTTTAAATTGCTATCGAGCGATGCGGGAACGTAAGTAAAAACGGTGGAGTAGTTGAACGATTGCCCCCTATTATTTGAGGTAGCCTGGTAGAAGGCCGGTAAAACATTTTGTGAGCTTAAATAGCTGGGGTAAATGGCGCAGAAATTGCCGTTACTGGTGGTTGAGGGCGCAGCCATAGGTGCAGGGATATCATTGCCCACCAGGTGATTACCACCATCTACATTGGCAAGGGCGCTCCAGGTATGGCCGCTATCTGTTGAAACCTTGTAGTAGTTGCGGTTGGGTGGGGCAATCCAGGGAGCGGGTTTGGTGGTGACGTAAAGCGTTCCGAAATTGGAGGTGTTTGAATTATCAATAACCAACCAGGGACGGTCCAGCGGCACTTTGGAGGGGCTTTCGCTGATGTTGAGTACCTGCGAGGGAGTATCCCATGTTAAACCACCATCGTGCGAACGGCTAATAAAATCGCCACCGGTGAGGGTGGTTTTGTTATAATCAATATAACTAATGTATAAAAGGCCGTTTTTGTCAAATGCCATAGATACATCAGCCGATGTGTAACCGGTTCCGTTATGTGGCAGGGTGGTGGCGTTGCTCCAGGTATTGCCACCGTCAAAACTGGCGCGGATGGTTACGGCGATAGCAACAGAACCACCGGAAAGTTTTAAACCCATCCATGCAGCCACCAGGTTTTGATTGTTGGTTGGGTTAACGGCAAGATAGGGTTCGCCATCAAAAGTAGCGGCATTGCTGATATTGGTATTAGCTGGTTGTGCGGTGCAATTAAAGAATGAAGCTACAGCAACGCATAAAATTGCCAGGGCCTTGAAGGGGAAGTTGAAGTGTTTCATTTTATGCTGTTGGGTTTAAATAGAGTTACGGGTTTTAGACGAAGGGGGAATGGCTGGGTTTAAAGATGCCCGGCGGCCGTTACAATTTTAACTCTGAAATATTACCGTACAATTGCAAACCTGCTGTTGCCTGTTCCCGATGAAGTAGTTAACCTGCAGAAGTAAATACCTTCGGAAAGATTGGAAAGGCCGGTGGTAATACTTTGCGACCCAGATAGGACCGCTGAATTAAGTACCTGGCTAACGACATTGCCACTTATATCGGTAAGCTGAAGCGAGACTGTTTCGGCTTTAGGCAAATTGAATAGAATGTGTAGCTGACTGGTGGCGGGGTTAGGGAAAATTTGGAGAGACCCGATAGCGGGGATATCTTTTACTCCTGCCGCATTAAACAAAGGAATAAACGGACCACCGGTAACGGGCACCATATATAAACCCATTGTTGGGCCATTATTGTTGCCGGCTGGATTTAAAAAACCGGAAGTAAGCAGCACGCCGCTTTGGCCGGGAAATGAAATGAAGTTAGCGAAACCGCTGGCTAAAGTATTACCTGAAGTATCCTGAACATTGAGGGTATAAAATTCTGAAGGCAAAGAAACGTAGCTGGTTTCTTCGGCATATTCTACATTGCTTAAAAGCAGCGGCCCCCCGGTGGGCACCAGATTGAGCGGGGACGCATCCGTTACGCCATTAATCATAAAGAAATCGAAATTGTTTTGGGCAGAGGCTGTGAATTCGGCCGGCACTTTGAGCAACACATTAAATGCCGTGCTTATTCCCTGGGGATTAAGGGCATACCCTGTTTGACTTAGAAGGCCTGATATGGTGGCAACATAAAAAGTATCGCGGGGAAAGCTGAAGGTATCCTTCCAAAAAGCCTGGTTGGCCGAGGTTGAATTTTTATGGGCAATACTAATATAATAAGTGGCATGGGCTTTAAAAAGAATGCCCGGAGTGGCATGCCGGAACGCAAGGCTTGGGAACAAAAGTTCGCCATTGACATAAACATCTAAAGAATCTGCTGCGGTGTCGGCGCAGTTATGAAGTAGCTGAAAACCGGTAGTTTCGAGAGGAAGCGTTAAAACTGCCCCTGATTGTTCTAAAACGAAAAGGCCAAAGGCCGGGCCGCTATCGTTGGCCTGCTGGTTTAAAAAACCTGAACTTAAAAGGATAACAGATTGGCCAGCCAATCCTGAAAGGTTGGCATAGAAGGTGCCGTAATTTTGCAAAGTATTATGGTCGGTTACCTGAAATTCGTAAACTGTATGCCTAAACCGAAAGGAATCAGCCGGAGAGGTAATGCCATAAGCCACGTTATTGAAGTATGGCGTACCGGTGTTCAGTGCTTTGATATCAACAGCGGGCAGATCGGTAACTCCGTGAAAAAACCGCATTACCAGATGGGAGGTGTCATCAACAGCAGAATCAACGGCGGCAATTTCGTTGATGCTGATTGGTAAATAGGGTGTAAAGTTATTGCTGTTTACACCTGAAATTACAAATACGTAACGTTTGTTTGCGTTGGCTTCAGTTGCGGCCGGAACGAGGAGTGTGTCGATATAGTTGGGAATTCCGCCTGAGTGTTTGTATGAGACGCCAATGTTGAACGATGTATCCACTCTATACGCAAACATACCGGTGGCAGAATGGTACGTTACGTTGGAGTCAAGAATGGCACCGTTAAAATATAAATCCAGGGTATCTAAAGTAGAATCGGCACAGTTATGCGTTATCTGTATGTAAATGATGCTCTGGGCCTTTATATGCGATGGTGCTGAAGCCAGAAAAAGAGTAAGGATTAAACTTCTAATAAAAATGTTCATTCGTAAATTATATGAAAAGCTTTACCGTTAAGCATTAACGCATTTTGTGTTGCAAATTGCGATAAAATAAGCGCTTTTTTAAGTGGCAGTAGTTAATGGTTGTAAATGGGGTGCGATTAGTAGCGTCGGTTATTTGTTTATTCAGTTATTTTTGGCTTGTAAAGCAGTGATAGATGATTAAAAGTCTGGTGGCAGTTGTTTTGGTTTGCGTCATGCTGGCCTCGTGTTTACCTGAACCAACAAAAGTGGTAAGGGTGCAACAGCTATGCCCCAATTACAACCCCGTTTTTATTGAGCACCACGGCAATGATTCAGCGATGTTTTGGATTCCCAATAGTTTTGCGCCAGGCGATAGCACAAGCATCAACGACAGCCTTGTTGATTTTACAAGGAACATGGCGCAGGTAATTATTACCATAAGGGACAGTATTGACAGCATACCCATGGTTTACAGCGTTCAAAATTTTCAATACCCCGGGTTTGCGAGTCGTACGGTTTGGTATGGAAACTATTATGCAGGGGCCGCCCCTGAAATGAGTTACAACTTAAAAGTAACAGGAACTACTTTGTACGGTACTTCCTTTACTATATATGGCAGCATAAGCCTGTTGCGCTATTTTTTCGGCAAAGGTATAGACCCGAGTGTTGCCAAGGTATTTGTGCATTGCGATACCTGCAACTTTAACGCTCAGTGGAACGGCAGCAATGTTGATTATCAGTTACCTACCGGTGAACTGTTTGTGCCTGATGCTTATCATATATGCAACTAATGCAAATGCAATTTACCGCATAGGCATGCAAAAGAGATTGAGTAAAATTTGGGGATAATGTGCTAAGCCAATCTATTAGCTGGCGATGGCGAATTTTTGATTACCGGATATATGATGGTCGTTATTGCGTTCCGGGTCGGCAATGTTTTTTGAGAAGGTGAAATAAAATACTGATCCCTGTCCCGGTTCAGATTCTACCCAGATTTTTCCACCGTAGTTTTCGGCTATTTTACTGCAGATGGCCAGGCCAACGCCGGTACCGGTATATTCGGCACTGGTGTGCAGGCGCTGAAAAATTTCAAATATCTGCTTGCGGTATTCAGGTGCTATGCCAATGCCGTTATCAGCCACGCTGAATATGTATTCTTCATTGGTAATTTCGCAGTTAACGGTTATTCTTGGCTGTGAGGAAGTATTGTATTTAATGGCGTTGCCTATCAGGTTGGCAAACAACATGCCCATATGTGTTTCGGCAACTTTTAGTGCCGGTAAGATATTACAGCGCACTTCAGCGTTTCTTTCTGCAATTGTTTCAGACATTTCGCGCAGGGTATGCTCAAGCGTCTCGTTCATATCTGTTTTTTCCAGGGGCTTGTCGTTTCGGTCGGCCACTGAATACTGATAGATATCTCCAATCAGGCGGTTAAGATGTTTAACTGATTTTACGGTGTGTTCAATCAGCTCCAGAGAATCGGCATCCAGCCGGTTTAGGTTTTTTCGCTCCAGCAGCTGAAGATGTGATGCAATATTGCGTAGCGGGGATTTAAGGTCGTGTGAGGTTGCATTAACAAAATGATGCATGTCGTCGTTCTTTCTTTCCAATTCAATGGCATATTCTTTTAACTTCTTTTCGGCTTCCTTAATATGTGTAATATCGACCGAATAGCATATCAGACTTAAAAGTTCTTCGCCGTTTTTATCGTATACCGGCGAAACTCCGTTCATAACATGTTTTACCGTGTTGTTTTTTGTAAAAAGGGTTTCTTCCCTTTCAACCGGTGTTTTTCTACCCAGCGCTTCGTAAATGATCCTTTCCCTTTCGGCCCCGCTTGATGGGTCCATTTCGCATGCTTTAAAAAAGTCGTTGTTCTTTTTGCCTATCATCCATTGCCTTGTATTGGCATTTTTTACAGCTGAACTATTAACATAGGTAAAACTAAGGTCGCTGTTATAGGTTACAATGTCAATAGGAATCTGGTCAAGGATTCTTTCATAAAGCTTTTTCTGGCCTGTTAGGTCGCCTTCCTTTTCAGATACTTCCTTTTCGTAGGCTGCATTTTTGTTGTAAATAAGGTAAAGTAATGTCACCAGGCAGAATTGTTTAACCCAATTGGTTGTATGGTAAATTGTGAGCTGGGCGTCGAGCGGTAATGCAAACGATTTTATGTAAGGTGTAATGGAGTGATAAATGATAGTGGGAAGGATACTAGCGAGAATACCCCAAAAAATAAGCATCCGGTTTTTTATTTCGAAAAAATAAAGGGGCAGCAAAGCGGTAAGCATTAAAAAATCTATCAGATGGGTCTGCTCACCAAAAAATACGGCCATTAATGTGGTATTCAGATTGATAACAATAATAGCCCATATTTTACCTGCATTAACATGGCCCAGGCGTACAAACACGTGTATCAGAGCAAGTCCGGCGATATAACCGGCGGTCATGATGGCGGATAACCAGAAACCATTCAATATATGCTGAAAAAAGCAGGGAACCTGGATAAGCGTGAGAATGAGCCAGGCACGGTTAAGGAGTATAATACCATTGCGTTCCCGTGCGTTTTGAGATGAGCGGGTGCCTGCATCTGATATACTATTCCAAATATGGTTTAAAAAGCGGATCATGGTTTTAGTGCTTACGGCATTATTGACGTTATAGTTGCAGGTTTAACCGGCGTAAAAAAAGTTTCTATCTTATTGCCTACCGGTTTGGGCGGAAGAAAAGTTATTGTGACGTAATTTGCCGGTAATTAATTGCTTGTGCCGGTGTAATAGAAAATAACGGATTACAGCTTATGTTTGTTTTTTTGAAGTGAAGACAAGTATTTAATGGGGTGCTACAACCCGCTAATTGTTATTATAATTCTGATTAAAGTATAAAATGATTACATGCCATTTTTTTGTTGAAATTATTGTGCCTTTGAAACTGGTATAAAACTTTTTGTAAACGGGCGCAGTAATTGATTTGCGGAGATAATGGCTGGCAAGTTACTAGCCAGCAATAGCCATTTTTTTATAAGGAGAAATGTTATGCGTTTGGTGCATGTCAGGCTCTACCATTTCTTTATCGAGGCTGAAATAAAAAGTGGAGCCCTGTCCTGGCTGGGATTCCACCCATATTTTGCCTCCATAGTTATCAACTATTTTACTGCAAATGGCCAGGCCTACACCATTGCCTTCATATTCGCTGGCAGTATGCAGCCGTTTGAATATTTCAAAAATCTGGTTCTGGTATTCAGGGGCAATACCTATTCCATTATCGGCAACTGAAATAATGTGGCTTGTATCGGTTTGAGTGGCGCTCACTACAATAAGTGGTTTGCCGGCGGTATTATATTTTAGTGCATTTCCTATCAGGTTGGCAAACAGGGTTTCGATGTGAGAAGGAGATATGGTTAGTGTTGGAAGATTGCTGAAACTTATCACCGCGTTTTTTGATGTAATTACATCTTCCAGTGTTTTTATGCTGCGCTGTACCAGGTCATTCAGGTTGGCTATTGATACGGGCTTATCGTTTCTGTCGGCTATAGAATATTGGTATATATCGCCTATAAGCTGGTTAAGATGCTTAACAGATTTAATGGTATAGGCTATCATTTCGCGCGAATCGCTATCCAGTTTATCTTCATTTTTTCGCTGTAGTAACTGCAGGTGCGAAGCGATATTGCGCAAAGGCGACTTAAGGTCGTGGGAGGTAGCGTTTACAAAATGATGCAGGTCATCATTTTTGCGTTCAAGTTCTGCTGAGTATTCTTTCAGTTTTTTCTCGGCTTCTTTAATTGCGGTAATATCAAAAGCATATCCTACCAATCCGCTTAACTCTTTATTGCCTGCCGCATATATTGGTGAAGCCCCTTTAAGCGAATATCTGGCAGCCCCGTTTTTATCCAGGAACATTTCTTCAAATTCAACAGCTTCCCCTTTACAAAGCGCTTCATGAAGCATCCGGTTCCTGTCTTCGGCTCCTTTTATGTCCAGGTTGCGGTGCTTAAAATAATCTACGTTACTTTTGCCTAACAGCCATTCGCGCACAGCGGGGTTTTTAACAGCGGCGCTATTGATATACGTGTAGTTCAGGTCTTTATCGAAAGTTACTATATCAATGGGTATCTGTTCAAGGATGCATTCGTAAGTCTTTTTCTGGCCAACAAGTTCGTTTTCCTTCTGCTGCATCTCTTTTTCAAACTGTACATTTTTATTATAGATAAGATAGAGTAAAACCATCATGCAAAAGGCTTTTTCCCAGGTTAGCAGATGGTATAATTTAAACTGCGCTGCAGCCGGCAAGGCGTATTGAGAAACATAAGGAGCCACCACATGAAACAGCACAAACGGTATAAGGCAAACGGCAATGCCGGTATAAATGAGTTTTTTATTTTTTAACTCGAAAAAATAAAGCGGCGAAAGAGCGGCCAGCAATAAAAAATCTATTACGTGTGTTTGCTCGCCAAAAACAACTGCGTTTACGCTGGTGTCAATGCTTATTAAAACAACAGCCGCCATTTTGGCAACGTTTACGCGTCCGGTTTTTACAATAAAATAAATACCGGAGAGGCCCCCGATAAAACATACGGTAGTTAATGCAGGGCTGTACAATCCGTTAAAAAGGTGCGAGATAAGACATAATACCTGTATAATAACCACAGTTAACCAGGCGCGGTTAAATAGCTTTAAATCGCGTTTTTCGCGCTCGGTATGCATTACTGTTGTTCCGGTTTCGACTAACCCGGCCCAGGTGTTATTAAGAAAAGAAAACATTCTACTTGCTTACGTTCAATTTGCTAAAGTGTTTCGAGGGACGGTGCAATAGTGACTGAAAATCAATTATTCAAATAGTGATTTTTGTCAGCTAAGTCAACAGTTGCGCCATTGTTGCTACTTTTCTGTAATAAGCAGGGTTATTCAGGTAGGGACTGAATGTAGCATGGAGTTGAAACTGAATCCAAGGGGTAGTAGGAATTATTACGGGAAATGGCACCTGAAATGGCGGTATTAAAACCGGGCGAGCCATACGCCTGTGGGCAAAGCGCCTCATTGTTTTTTATAATCTCAAAATATACGTATCCAGAGCCGGTAATCTTCCCCAAAATACTTCCGCCATACAGGCTATCAGCCACATGAACCCTCACATTGGTGACTCCCCCATATAAAAACGAAAAAACGGAATTGCTTCTGAACTTAACTGCTATAAAATTGCCCCCTGTAGTATCGGGAGTAACAGCAGTTACAATACCGGAAGAGGCGGCGAGGAGAAGCTCATTTGTATCTGAGAGCTGCACCAGATAGCCTTTATTAAGGCTTAAATCGGGCAAAGTATCGCCAAAAGGAATAAACCTGTTAGCTGAAGCGAAACTTGCAAAAGGAAAATCGAGTGTGGGTGCTGTTAGATCGGGCCCAAGGGGGGGGATTACGGGCGCCTCTCTATTACAAGACGCAAAAAGCACCACCAAAGCCATAATTACTGCCCGAACTTTCCTCATTGCTTTCTTCCGGTTCAAAAATATGAATTTCGCGTTATCATAAAAGGCATACTGTTTAAACGCAAGGGTATTACTAAAGTTTTTAGGGGGGAGCGGGCAACATATACCGAAAGCAAAGGCGGTTGCAATTTCATCTGCTTTACCCTTCGGTGAGTTTTATAGATTATTTGCAAAACGTTGTCCTGAAGGCACAAATGATCTGGTTATTTTTGGGCCTGTTGCTTTATAATAGGGGTACGAATATTTTTTAGATAAATTTGCCCTGAACACAAAATATTGATTTATGGCTGAAGCAGTACGTTTGGGCAGGATGACGGATACCATGGAAGAGGGTTTTCTGGCAGAGGTAAGTATGAAAGTTGGCGATAAAGTAAAGTCAGGCGATACCCTGGCCGAGATTGAGACCGATAAGGCCACATTGCCTTTGGAATCGTATGTTAACGGCACTGTTTTATTTGTGGCGGCCAAAAAGGGCGATACGCTGAAAATAGGTGACCTGATAGGGATTATAGGTAAAGAGGGGGAAGATTATTCAGGCTTGTTAAATGGTGCTAAGGTTGCTGAACCTGCCAAGGCCCAGGTTGACACAGCTGCACCAGCTAAAAAAGAAGAGGTTAAGGAAGTTGAAGTAGTTGAGAAAACGGAAGAAATAAGCACAACCAGCGGCCCGGAGCGTTTAAAGGCTTCTCCCCTGGCACGCGTAATAGCCAAAGAAAAGGGTATTGACCTAACCCATGTGAAAGGAAGTGGTGAAGAAGGCCGGATAATAAAACGCGATTTGGAACAGCAGGCCACCTTTTCTGTTGCAGCTATTCCTCAATTTACGGGTAAAGAGGGCCAGCGCGATGTGCGGGTGAGCCAAATGCGCAAGGCTATTGCCAAGCGCTTATTAGAAAGCAAAAACAGCGCGCCGCATTTTTATCTCACTTACGATATTAATATGGATGCTGCTATCGCTTTGCGTACCCAGCTAAATGCCATTTGGCCAGCCAAGGTTTCGTTTAACGATTTTGTGATTAAAGCGGTGGCCCTGGCACTGCGCCAAAATCCGAATATAAATTGCAGCTGGCTTGGCGATACTATAAGATATTACGACCACATACATATTGGAATGGCCGTAGCCGTTGAAGATGGCCTGTTGGTACCGGTTATTAAGTTTGCTGATGGAAAATCCATGCAGCAAATTTCCGTTGAGGCTAAGGCTTTTGCTGAGAAGGCCACCAGCAAAAAAATAATGCCTCAGGATATGGAAGGAAACACCTTTACTATATCTAACCTGGGCATGTTTGGGATAGATGAATTTACGGCCATTATAAATCCGCCTGATGCCTGTATTCTGGCAGTAGGTGGCATAAGACAGGAACCGGGGGTGGTAAATGGCGAAATAAAGGTGGTGAACAAAATGAAAGTGACTATGAGTTGCGACCACCGCGTGGTGGACGGAGCATCTGGTTCAAAATTTCTGCAAAGCCTGAAAAAAATACTGGAGGAGCCGTTACGATTGCTGCTCTAATGATAAGCTGGCAACCGATTCCACTGGTATAAAGGCTCCGCCGGAAAGGAGTATATACCTGGTAGTAGCGCCCCAGATTGCTGCTTTAACCTCCCGATAACCGTCGATGGTGTTAAATACAATTTTGGCCATGCCGGCGGCATGTTCTGAGAGCAGGATAGATAATTGAAGTTTGCGCTGCTGGTCTCTCAACTCTTCCATTGAAAAACTGTTCCCGGAACTTTTGAATCTAACGTCCCGTAACTCCTCTTTGTTTATTTCTTTTGCCTGGTTCATTGGGGGGGGTATTATATCTATGTTGTATTACGGAAGCAGTCCGTAAAAAGTTGCCGGTTTAACCGGTGTTTTAACAACAAGAGTAGAAATTTTTTTATTTGTTGCAACTTGAATTTTGGATGTACCTGTTTATAGTTTTTAAGTAATTATAAATTGGTTTAGGTTTGTTATGTAATATTGAACTATGAAAACTCTTGTGCTGGGTGCCTCGACTGATATTTCCCGTTATGCTAATAAGGCAATAAGATTGTTGCGGACTCATAATCATGAGGTGGTTGCGGTAGGCAAGGATGAGGGCTCGGTGGATGGAGTTGGTATAATACATGATATACCGGCAGATGATGAAATTGACACAGTAACACTGTATTTAAATCCGGTGAGGCAACAAGCATACTATCAAAAAATACTAAACCTTAAACCGCGGAGGATAATTTTTAACCCGGGCACAGAAAATGAGGAGCTTGAAAAGCTGGCGGCTAAAAAAGGAATTGCAACTGAAGAAGCGTGCACCCTTGTTCTGCTGAATACCGGTCAATATTAAATTGGGAACTAAAATATAAACTACCTAAAAAAAACATTATGAACTACACCGAAGGGATGCTAAAGGAAGGAGCGCTAAAAGACAAAACCATTATTATAACAGGCGGCGGAACCGGTTTGGGCAAATCAATGACCAAATACTTTTTGCAACTGGGAGCCAACGTGGTTATTACCAGCCGTAAACTGGAGATATTACAAGGAACCGCCGATGAGCTAATGAAGGATACGGGCGGACAGGTGCTGGCGGTACAATGCGATGTGCGCATTTACGCTGAAGTTGAAAATATGCTGGCGCAGACTATTGCAAAATTCGGTAAGGTGGATGTGCTGATAAATAACGCAGCGGGTAACTTTATAAGCCCTACTGAAAGGCTTTCGGCGCGGGCGTTTGATACCGTGGTGGATATAGTTTTAAAGGGCTCGTACAATTGTACCCTGGCTTTAGGTAAACACTGGATAAAAGAAAAACAGGCAAATAAAGCCGTACTGAGCATTGTAACTACCTATGCATGGACCGGTTCGGCATTTGTGGTGCCGTCAGCCTGTGCCAAGGCTGGGGTGCTGGCTATGACGCGTTCGCTGGCTGTGGAGTGGGCTAAATACGGTATCAGGATGAATGCTATTGCACCCGGGCCATTTCCAACCAAAGGAGCCTGGGACCGCTTAGTGCCAGGGGCTTTCCGCGAGAGATTTGACCTGCAGAAACAAGTTCCTTTAAGAAGGGTGGGAGAACACCAGGAGCTTTGTAACCTTGCTGCTTATTTAATTTCAGATTACTCGGCGTACATTAATGGCGATGTGGTGACTATTGATGGCGGAGAATGGCTGCAAGGCGCCGGTGAGTTTAATATGTTTACCGAAGTAACCGGCGATGAATGGGATGCCATTGAAAAGATGGTGAGAGGGGCTAAGAGCGAATAAAATCATTCACCAATCTGATACATGTCTGCCGAAAAACTAAGAACCGATAAGACCTGCCTGAACTGCGGCCACCAGGTTGAAGATACCTTTTGCAGCCATTGCGGGCAAAAGAACGTTGAGTTGCACGATAGTTTTTTTCATCTGGCTACTCATTTTATTACCGATTACTTTCATTTTGATTCAAAGCTACGGCGTAGTATTGTGCCATTGTTGTTTAAACCAGGGTACCTGCCTAAATTATATTTAAAAGGTGAACGGGCCTCGCACATAAACCCGGTGGGTACTTTGATATTTCTTTCGGCTGTGTTTTTTATTCTTTTTAAAGATTCAGATGCGAAGCTGGTAAACCTTAACGTAAATGAAGAGAAACCGAAAGCTGGTATGCATATTAATTGGTCATATCCGAAGGACTCGGTGGAAGACAGCATAGTTCAAAAAGAGGTTACAGATTCGCTGAAACAGGCAGTGCTTGATTCGATCAAAATTGAGGGAACCGGCAGGGCCGCTTTGCTGCAGAAAACTGCATTAGAAAGATTGAAAGCTATTGTAAAAGGAGATGATGCGGCGCGCGAAATGTTTTACGAAAAGCTAAAACATAATTTCGCTAAAGTGGTTTTGGGGCTTATTCCCTTGCTGGCCTTCATTCTGTGGCTGGTGTATTTTCGTAGAAAAACGCTCTACTTTTCGCACCTGATACTGGTGGTTTATGTGCACTGCTTTATATATCTGCTGCTTACCATTGCGGCAGTTCTGGCCCTGTTGGACCTGCATGTTTACAATTGGGTGTTTTATATGATGGCCATTTACATT
>CAISWS010000130.1 GCA_903889265.1 uncultured Bacteroidota bacterium | reverse complement strand
TTGTAGACTGTTGCTATTCCTACTATTACTGATATCACCAACTTGACATGTTTTTAATAATCAGCATTACATATTATTGTTACGGTATTGTTTTGGGTATTGTTATTGTTATTATATCTGACTGGTGATATTTTTTCAGGAGTGAGTGGCCTTTTCTTACAGAAAAAACACCTGTTTGAGATCGCAAGTATGAATAAAATAAAATCTTATAAATTTATCACCAACAAGCCATAAAAATTTTGATTAAAGTATCGGTTAGTAGAGCCTGAAATACGTGCTTAAATCCAGATTCTCGAATGAGGTATAGCCCAGTTCGCGCATCATGGTTATAAACTGCCCCCGGTGAAAAGTTCCGTGGTTCACCACATGAAACAATATTTCTTCAACACCATTGGTGTATTCAATCAGTTTCATGTTTTTGTAAGTGAGTTTGCTGTCTAAAAATGCCTGGTCGCGGGTGGCTATATAATCTGCTAAATCCTGTGCGCTTTGTACCAGGCCTTCCAGCAATTCCTTTTTACCGCCTTTAAATTCTGTACTGGGCCACATGGGTGTAAGGCCGCCTTTCATACGGGTAAGCCATAATAACTGTGCATCCCAAATGTGCAGTAAAGTTTGCTTTATGGTCGGGAAACTGCTTATCACTTCCTTTTCAAAAACCGCTTCATCAACATTGGCCAGCATATCAACAACTTTCTGGTTGGCCCAAACATTAAACTTCAGGTGACGGTGAATAGTGTACATATTTTAACGTTGTTTTAAATTGCTTAATCCTATTTTCGGAACACGAAATTATTTTTTCTCAATTAAAAGTCATGAAAAACGCTAAAAACAAATCTCAAAAGGGTTTTAACTCTATCACTTCGCAGGATACATTTAACAAAGAGATGAGGGCCTTCCCCCACACACTACCCATATATACCACTTCAACTTTTATCTATGAATCGCCGGAGATAGCACAACAGATTTTTGGCCGTAAAGTTGATGGCTTTGCTTACAGCCGCTTCTCGCACCCCAACGCACAACTGGTTGAAGAGAAACTGGAAAAGATGGAAACCTTCGGGCTGGATATAAAAGCCAAAGCCCTGCTTTTCTCCTCTGGTATGACTGCTATTACCAATCTTTTCCAAAGCCTGCTGCGCCCCGGTGATTGTGTTATTGCCCAGGGAAACATATACGGTACCTCAGTCGATTTCTTCTCGCACTTTACCGAAGTTTATAAAATGGAAGTGGTATATGCCGACTTCAAAAATACAGATGAAATAGAAGCCCTGCTAAAAAGTAAAAAGAACGTAAAACTGCTTTATTGCGAAACTCCCAGCAATCCAACTATAAGCTGCTACGATCTGAATGCTTTAGGTAAACTGGCCGCCAAATACAAAGTTAAACTGGCCGTTGACAGCACCTTTGCCTCGCCCTACCTGCAACAACCGCTTAAATACGGAGCCGATTTTGTTATCCACTCTGCCACTAAATACTTAAACGGCCACGGCACTGCACTTGGTGGCATATTGGTTGGGCGCGACTATGAGTTTATGAATAACAAAGTATGGAAGAACCGGAAAATAACCGGTGGCATATGCAGCGCCTTCGATTCATGGCAGTTGAACAACGGAATGAAGACGCTTAGCCTGCGCATGGATAAACACAGCTCAAACTCGCTTACAGTAGCCAAATACCTGCAAACGCACCCTGCAGTAAAGGCGGTGCACTATCTTGGCCTGAAGGACCATCCTGACCATGCCTTGGCTAAAAAGCAAATGAAAAACTTTGGTGGCGTGCTGGCCTTTGATTTAAAAGATGGTTACAAAGCAGGTAACAAACTGATGAAGAAAATTAAGTTCTGTCATTTAACAGCATCGCTGGGAACTATAGATACACTACTGCAACACCCGGCCTCCATGAGCCATTCATTTGTATCAAAAGAACAACGCGAAAAATACGGTATTACTGACGGACTGGTGCGTATGAGCGTAGGTATTGAGGACGCCATTGATATTATTCAGGATTTGGAGCAGGCGTTGAAATAATTACCCCACCATCTGGGTAGCCGTTTGCTCAAAATGTAGTTGCAAATTTTCAATAATGCCCTGCGCCATAAAGGCGTGCCCGGCTTCAGAAACGTGTTTACCATCGGGTTCGGAAAAAGATCTGCCATCCTTATCAAAGCCCGCTGTCAT
>CAISWS010000129.1 GCA_903889265.1 uncultured Bacteroidota bacterium | reverse complement strand
TAGCTTCGGGGTATGACAATACAGGAAAAATTTGGGGTGAGGGAAGGGACTTACGGAGCAGTTACATTTCTATTTTCTCTAAATAGTACTGCCTGAACCAGGATGGTATTTTATCGGGGTCAATAGGATCCCAGCGCTTACCGCTTTTTTCGTTTTTAAAATGCGCAATCAAATCGGGTTGGCGCCCGCTGTTATCAAAAAAATAAGCCTGATAAGCAATTTGAGCGGCCTCATGCAATAAATCAAGCGAACGGTAATAACGGCTTCTTATCTTATCAACGGGCACATCATGTCCACCGTCTTCTTTTCTGTAACTAACACGGTCAATATTAATTTCCGGCGATTCGGTTGAAACAAAGTACAGATATACTTTATACCCTGCGCTTTTTGCCTGCTCCATAATGGCAAGCTTACCGCTATGCGAAAAAACAGTTTCAAACGAGAACTTCTTTTTTTCGGCAAGCAATTTTTTACGCAAAAAATCAGCAAGTATCTGCGCCAACCTTTCATCCGCCTTTGGCTGTGTTAGCCTGACACTGTTTCTGTAAAATTTAAAACTGCTGCCAAAATATTTTTCAGTAAACGGGTGCGCTATTAAACCCGAAGCTATGGCTATTGCCTTAAATTCTTTAAGCGTGGTAGTAATGCTGTAACCTGTAAAAGAGAAAGTATTATTTCTTAACGCAGCGGCAATATCATCAGCATTAATATATATCCCAAAATCAACCGGCGGGTTGCTGGGGTATTAGCGCACGGCTTTAATAATGGTGCTTTTGCCCGACCCGTTTGGCCCGGCAAATACCCGCATGCGCAATTGGGGCGTTTTAGTCAAGTACAATGGGTGTGCTTTTTTTAGTTACAGGCAGTTTTGAAATTTTCTCTTCGCTGCCATCTTTGTTTATTTTTACAACCCATCCGTCTTTAGCCGTAACAATGTGGCCGCGCTTTTTCATTGCCACCGCCGAAGTGTTGCGTGTGCCCTTAGATACCGCCCGTTCCAAAACCCGTTTGGTTAAATACGAACTGCTCTTTTTTGCCGGGGCTGCTGCTTTTTTTCTTACTGATTTTGCCATACCCAAATTTAGCGATTTTTTTCTTCCCCGCACAGATGGTTAGCTCTATTAAAATCCTGATACCCTGAAATTCCACATTCAGCATTCATAAATCATCAATCAAAGATGTGACTCATAGTCCGTTGTAGCATACGTAACATGCGGGTAGCTTCGGGGCATGACAATACAGGAAAAATTTGGGGTGAGGGTGAAGGAACTCCGCCTGCAAAAAGAACTCTCGCAAGAGAAGCTTGCCAACATAGCAGAGATAGACCGCACTTACATGACCAGCCTTGAAAATGGCCATCGGAACGTATCGCTGCAAAATATTGAGAAAATAGTTACGGCCTTGGGTATAGACCTGACTGAGTTCTTCAATGCACCTTCTTTTAAGGCTAAGAAGAAATCTAAATAAGGCGATATGGCGATTCCTGTAATTGACATATTCGCCGGACCGGGAGGTTTGGGTGAGGGCTTTAGCGCATTGGGTGATGCAGAAAACAAGCACATTTTTAAGATTGCCTTATCTATCGAAAAGGAAACAACCGCGCATACAACTTTAACGCTAAGAAGTTTTTTCAGGCAGTTTGATAAAGGAAAAGTGCCTAATGATTACTATGAGTTTGTAAAGGGTAATATGTCGTTGGACGCTCTTTATAATAAATGGCCGAAAGAAGCGGCACACGCAAAGCATGAAGCTTGGCAAGCAACGCTAGGAGTGACGCCAAATGAAGAAATTGATGAAAGGATTACTGCGGCGTTGAACGGAAGAAAGAACTGGTTGTTAATCGGTGGGCCACCCTGCCAAGCATATTCCGTGGTAGGTAGGTCAAGGCGACAGGAAAAAGTGCTTGATGAAGTTACCGACCATAGAGTTGGACTTTATAAACAGTACCTACGCATATTGGCAATTCACAATCCTGCGGTTTTCGTTATGGAAAACGTAAAGGGTATTCTCTCAGCCGAAACAAAGGATAGCCATGTTTTTGCCAAAATCCGAGAGGATCTTTCAAATCCGGTAGAAGCTTACAAAGCGGAATTTCCCTCGAAAGGAATGGAATTGACATGCCCCGGTTATAAGATATACTCGTTGGTGTCACATCCTAAAAGTTGGGATTTAGAAGGCAACCCGGTTTATAACGCAAAGGATTTCATTATCCATGCGGAGGAATATGGAATACCGCAGTGTCGCCACAGAGTAATTCTGTTAGGTGTTAGAAACGATATCAACCGCCAACCCGATATTTTAAAAAAGGAAACGGAAGTGCCGATTTCCAAGGTGCTTGATGGATTACCTAACCTGCGAAGCAGTCTGTCAAAATCAGAGGATAGCGATGACTTGTGGAAAGAACTTATAAGAGAAATAGGCAGAAGCCACTTAATTAAAGAGTAAGCATCCGGTGAAGTGCATCTTGCGCATGGCGTAACCGGTCGCTAAATTTGCGCGCAAAACATACACCATGCTCGAAGTCTCTGAAAAATACTTTCCACTGATAGAAAAACAGCTAAGCAGCAGCCTTACCGTTAAGG
>CAISWS010000128.1 GCA_903889265.1 uncultured Bacteroidota bacterium | reverse complement strand
CTTACGCCTTCAAAAAGTGTCATTACAATCACCGGTGATACATTGTCGAACATCGACATCGGGAAACCAATCTGGCTGGTACAAATTGAATCCGGGTATGTATATTCTTTGGTAGGAATCATCTTTTGCAGGCTGTAGCCCTTACCCATCATCATTTTACTCATCAGGCCCATCATATTCTTTTCGCCATCCGGGTCAATTTCCATGGCGTAAGCTTTTGAGCCATCAAAATAAGGCCTTGCCCGTTCGCTCATGTTTATAATGCGGGCATCAGCCGTGTGCATGGTGCCATACAAGTACGAGGTATCTTTAAGCCCGTTGCCCGAAATTTTCCATAACAGCGATTTGTACTGCGCCTGGGTGCTGCCGGCAATTAGTAAAAGGATAAGGGCCTGAATTGCTTTTTTCATGTTTCTATCGTTATTAAATTCACTAACAACGATTCAAAAATAACGGAACTCCATACTTCGCATTAATTTTCCGGTGAAAAATGAGTTTTATTATGAACTTTGGTTTGCGATTAAAATGAAACCAACCTCTGCAATTATAACTTCATGATAGTAATAGACGATAAAACAATAAGCGACGACGTAGTTGAAGAACAATTTGTATGCGACCTGAACGCCTGCAAAGGCGCTTGTTGTATTGAAGGCGATTTTGGCGCACCACTGGATAAAGACGAACTGCCGATTCTGGATAAAATATACGAAACGGTTAAGCCGCTGCTAACCGAAGACGGCATTAACACCATAGAAAAGCATGGCAAATACGTTTACGTAAAAGAAACAAAAGAATACTGCACCCCTTTAATGGAGAAAAGCAAGGGTTGTGCGTGGCTGGCGCATGATGAAAAAGGCATAGTTATCTGCGCTATAGAAAAAGCTTACCGCGCAGGTATGCTGGATTGGAAAAAACCTATTTCATGCCATCTATATCCCATCCGGATAACCAAATACAAAAATTACGATGCTGTTAATTACGAGCGCTGGAATATTTGCAAAGCTGCCTGCAAAAACGGCAAGGCATTAAAAGTGCCGGTATATAAATTCCTTAAAGAGCCTTTAATACGCAAGTACGGCGAGGAGTTTTATAACACCCTCGAACTTACGGTGCAAGCCAAATTCACAAAATGAGCTTTGGGCTATGAGCTGTAAGCGCTTCCGGGCCTCAAATGTCTTTTCTATTGCTCAATAACCGGCTATTGTTATAATGATTTCGGGAGAAATACGTTTATCTGTTATTCTGAAAACTATTTTAGCCGTGAGTTGAGTATTACGGGCCACAATGCCCATAGCACACAGCTCATAGCACACAGCTCAAACAATGGCAAAAAAGTTTAATCCAAAAGATTTCTGGTCGGTATTTAAGTGGGTGCAGATTGCATTGTGGTCGTTTATTTTGCTGATTGTGTTGTTTTTTGTTGGGGTTAACTATGGCTTACTGGGTAAACTACCCGATTTAGATGCTATACAAAACCCCAACAACTCTGTTTCCACCAGCATTTATTCATCGGATTATGAGGTATTGGGTAGCTATTATACCGAAAACCGGATTGAAATATCGTACGAAGAACTTTCGCCTTACCTGGTAAAGGGACTGGTAGCCACTGAAGACAAACGTTTTTACGAGCATAGCGGTATTGACCTGAAAGGCCTTTTCCGCGCAATTGTTATGACCGGTATTTTACGGCGTGATGAAGGCGGCGGAAGCACCTTAACACAACAGTTAGCCAAAAACCTGTTTCACCAGGATTTTGCACATGCCAGCCGGTTTCAACGCATAGGCCAGAAGATAAAGGAATGGGTATTAGCCGCACGCCTTGAAAGAACTTTTACCAAAGAAGAGCTGATAAACATCTATTACAACACCGTTGAGTTTGGTTCACTTTCATACGGCATTAAAACTGCGTCATTTACTTATTTCTATAAGGACCCCATTAACCTGAAACCGGAAGAAGCCGCTTTGCTGGTGGCTATTGTAAACGCCCCGTCAAGATTGAACCCAAAAAGATATCCCGAGCGGGCTATGGTTAGGCGCAACCTGGTATTAGACCGGATGAGCGAAGCCGGATTTATTACTAAAATACAATGCGACTCGCTGAAACAAAAAAAGATAAAGCTCAATTATCACAACCCCGACTACCGGACCGGTTTAGCTACTTATTTACGAGAGAACCTGAGACAGGAACTACAGAACTGGTGCGATAAAAACCCCAAACCAGATGGCAGTAAATGGAATATTTATGAAGACGGGTTAAAGGTGTTTACTACCATCGACTCGCGCATGCAACGCGATGCGGAAGATGCGATGGCCGAACACCTGTCGCAACTACAGGACCAATATTTTAAAGACTGGCACGGTAAAGACCCCTGGAAGTTTGGCTCAAAAGCAAAGCCTGATTTGCTGAACCGGATGATACATGAAACCGACCGGTATCAAAGCATGAAGGCGGATGGCAAAACTGAAGAAGAAATAAAAGAGGCCTTTGCCACTAAAATCCCGATGACCATTTTTTCGTGGCATGGAAACAAAGCCTCTAGTGTAGATACGGTGATGAGCCCCCTTGATTCGCTGCGGTATTTTATGCAAATTATACAGGTTGGCTTTATTGCCTGTGATGCAAAAACCGGTGAAATAAAAGCCTGGATTGGCGGGCCCAACATCCGTTATTTTCAGTTAGACCACGCTAAAAAAAGCACCAAACGGCAAGTTGGCTCAACTATGAAACCCTTCTTGTACGGATTAGCACTTGAAAGAAATTACGAACCTTGTACCCTTATACCTTACCTGGCTCCCGAATGCAAAGGCATTGATGCCAGCTGGAACCCTGAAGGCAGTGGTAAATTTGAAGAGGGCCAGATGGTGCCTATGAAAGATGGCCTTGCATTTTCCGATAACCGGATAACCAGCCGTATTATGTGCGAAATAGGTGACCCCACTTTGCTGGTTGATTTTGCCAAGCGTTGCGAAATTGAAAGCCCATTAGACCCGGTGCCATCACTTTGCCTGGGCACAGCGGATATTTCTTTATACGAAATGGTGGGCGCTTATACCTGCTTCGCCAATTTAGGCACTTACAGCAAGCCTTATTTTATTAAAAAGATTGAAGACAAAGATGGTAACGTATTAGCCCAGTTCGGCGAAACACATAAGGAAGCTATACCTGAAAAAACTGCTTATACCGTAACTGAGATGCTGAAAGGTGTAATAAACAAAGGTACTGCAGCACGGTTAAGAGGCCGTTATGATTTGGATATGCCCCTGGCCGGAAAAACCGGCACTACCCAAAGTAACAGCGATGCCTGGTTTATGTGTTATAACCCCAACATTGTTGTAGGTGTTTGGGTGGGCTTTGAGCAGCCCAGTGTGCATTTTGCCGGTAACAGTTCAGGAGCTGGCGCAACGGCTGCTATGCCTATTGCGGGCGGCTTTTTAAAGCGCATATTTGCCGACAGAACCTTAATGGTGCCCCGAAATGAGTTTTCTTTACCCAGCGATTCAAGTTTTACCATCAATTTAGATTGCGCCCCTGTTCCAATTGATACCAGTCAAAAAAAAAGCCTGGTAGTATTCAATAACATCATAACCAAAATAAAAGATGCCTTTACCATTAAGCCAAAACACGGGGAAGATAATACTGATACCGTCATTCATGGGCGAGGACGACGCAAGCATCATCTGCGACCAGGTAAAGACGATGGTGCATCCCATGACTGAGTTTATTGTTGAAAATGCAAAAACTGCACGCCGGTATCTGCGTGCTATCGGTTACAAAAAGAATTTTGACACAGAAGTAACCATCCGCGAACTGGATAAACACGCCGACCATCAAAACTGTGAATCGTTATTAGAAAATGTGCTAAAAGGTGTTGACTGTGGCCTGATATCAGAAGCCGGCAATCCGTGCATTGCGGACCCTGGCCATGAAATTGTAGCCTATGCACATAAACGCAATATAAAAGTTGTTCCACTGGTGGGCCCAAGTTCAATATTACTTGCACTTATAAGCAGCGGTTTTAACGGACAGCAATTTTGTTTTAACGGTTATATACCTATTCAAAACCCCGAGCGAAGCAAGAAAATCAAAAACATGGAAAGCTTCTGCCGAGGCACCACACAAATATTTATGGAAACCCCGTTCCGTAATCAAAACATGTTTGATGAAATATTAAAAACCTGCCAGGATGATACCATGCTTTGTATTGCTTGTGACTTAACCCTATCCACTCAGTTTATAAAATCGCAAACAATTAAGGCCTGGAAAAAAGCGACTGAAGTGCATTTGCAGAAGCGGTATTGTATTTTTTTGTTGAGCAGGTAAAAGATTTCCTTAAACTTTACGCAACCTTAACCAACTCAGCCTGAAAATGATTTGCCGGGGGTATATCGATACCTTCAATTCTTGCCGTTTCAAGATAGAGTTCAATAGCCTCAATAATATTTGAATGTGCTTCTTCCAAATTATCGCCGCAGCTATAACAGCCGGATAAATCCGGCACTCTGGCCCATATTGTACCGTCTTCAGCTTTTTCGTATATAACCAGATAATTCATTACTGTAAATTTAATGATTTTACTACTTCCAACCAGCCTTTTTCTTAATGTCGTTTAGTACTCTAACAAAAGGCTCCTTTGCACCACCATGATCCGGAACAACTATTATTTCAGGAACACCTTGCTTTTATAGACCTTATGACTACCCTTTTGTCTAATAAGTATCCACCCCTCATCCTCCAGTCTTTTTATAATTTCCCTGATTTTCATAAGAGCCGATGGTGGGACTCGAACCCGCGACCAACGCATTACGAATGCGCTACTCTACCAACTGAGCTACATCGGCAATTAAAGGCATGCTCAAATCTATTCTTTTCCTAAAATAGTTTCTCCATCCACAGTTACATCACCTTGTTTAACCAACACTTCTACATCATGTGGTAATAAAACCGTTACCTGGCTGCCCAGTTTAATTAATCCTATTACATCTCCTTGTTTTACTACCTGGTTAGGCACCGTCATATCCACAATCCTGCGCGCTAAAAAACCGGCTATCTGAATAACCTTATACTTTTTACCTGATGGCGTTTGCATTAAAATTTCATTATGCTCATTTTCGAACCGGATACCATAATCATTACTCATTTGCACCGCATTATGAAAACTGCCGTGGGTATAAGTTTCGGCAAGCACCTTACCTGCCACCGGTGCCCTTTGAAAATGTACATTGGTAACATCCATTTGGATAGAAATAATAGTACCCGCAGTATCCACATCTTTTGTCCACACGTTGATAGCGCCAAATTCTTCCTTGGTAACTACCAAACTTGCACTATTCCATTTGTGAATGGAAACTATTTTACCATTGGCGGGGCTAACAAAAACATGTTCGTTACCCGGTATATTCCGTGCAGGCTGACGAAGAAACCAAACCTGGTAATAGGTAAATAAAAAAACGGTTAGTATAACTGCAGTGCAGATGAGTAAACGTAAAAATTTCATTCGCCAAACCTACATAAAATGGATTTCTTACAGGCAAAAAACTATTTAGAAGCTTGTACCCTAGCCGGATCGCTGAACAAATATTCTCCATTATCAGCAACGCTAACATCAGGAACCCGGTGGTATTTTTCAAAAAAGGCATAGCCCTTGCGCAGATTATTCCAAAACATAACCTGACGTTGATACGCACCCCAGTGATTGTAATACATCATGTTTTTATCCGTCATTTTAAATGGAAAAATCTCAACCGGTATTTGTTGTTGCCCGTTGCTGTGTGCTTTAACAGCGCACATGTAAATATCCTCAATGTAGTAATTACTCATAGCCAGGCATCCCGCACTGCATTTGGCCCCATGTATGTATATATCCCTGCCCTTCCTTTCGGCAGTGCTTAATTTCATGTCTGATTCGTTAGGGTAGTTTATGCCTAAAGACAGGTAATAATTGCTTTGCGGGTTAAAATCCTTGATGTAATAATAGCCCTCAGGCACCTGTTTATCACCTTCCTGCCTTTTAGGCCCTAAAACGCCCGAAAGTGCATAAATATTAAACTCCTTAAACTTAATGTACTTACCATCAGGCTTTTGTACCCATACTTCCAATATGCACTCCATTTTAAAAACCCTGATTAACATGTTCCCAAAAGTTTCTTCGGGTATCTCAAGGGAGCGCATTTTCATGTTTATCAGCTCCTCCTTTCGTTCATAAACATCCTTTACCCTCGGAAAACCCTTTTGTATTTCCTCAAAAGTGCTCTTTTCGGGCGTAAATCCCGAGCTAAGCGCCAGAAGCAGAAATAGTAAACTTGTTTTTAAAAGGGTCATAATCTCATATTCAAACGGGGGTTTCGCTTTTCGGGTATACGGCAGAGAAAAAATTAAGTGGCCACAACCAACAAATTTCAATCAATCCACACCTTGTATTATAATAAGTAGTTTAATTAATCAATAGAACAGTTATTACTAGCTGTGTGAATTTATAGCCTAAGTTGGAGCCCTAAAACTTTGCGTTCACAATTATATACAGTTGTTCACCGTAATCCACATATAAAGCGCCATTTAACTACTTGAAAAACATGTAATTATATACCTTATGCACAGGCTGTGGAAACCCCTGTTGACAGCCGTATCAGCATAACTTTTTGGTAACTTTATGTTGACGTAAGTGTGGATTACGTGAATAACATGAACACAACTATTTACGGAAAACCGGGAGTTTTTTAACCCGCATTTCCAAACTTATTTCATAATCAGTTACCCACTGCTTTTTGGCGTTACCAACAGGCGTTTTTGTGGATAAGCGGAAAGTTTAAGAGCCTACTATTTAAGTTTTACTTCCAACAACTTTAGCTCACTGCCCTCAGCCGAAAAATCCACTACCTTTTCCTCGGTAAATAAAATCCGGTTGCCAGCCGTGTAAATATGGGCAAGGCTAACAAAAAAGTCTTCTGAGGTGTGAACTATCTTTTGAGTAGTTTGCCCACCCCCGATAGCAGGCAATAGCGTATTCAACAAGTATAACCCATGCTCATCATCGCTTTCGCAATCTTCGTTGTGTAATAAGTAAACATCACCGCCTTTATGGTAAGCCTGAAAAGAAAAGGCGTAGCCCAACTTTTGGGTGGTTTGCTTTTTATCTATAAAATCTGAACCCTTTAAGTTTAACTGCTCATCAAAACGGAAGGCGGCCAGATAGTGCCGGTCCAAAACCGTGGTTACTGCACTTGTAACTTTGTCTTTGTTATCAGTACTGCGCCGGTATTCGGCTATCAGCATAAAATTTCCGACCTCCAAGGGCAGTATTTGCCGTGTTTCCAGGTATTCAAGCCCGTTCTCCCGGGTTTTTTGATACGAAGCGGCTTTATCCAGCAACTTTTGATCAGGAACTATATCATAAGTAGAGGTTAATGTAAAATCGGTCGTGTACTTGCTTACAGATATACCTTTAAGCACCGGGCTGTGGTCGATCACATAATGGTCGTAACTGATTAGTAACTCTTCATTATTGAGCAAAGCAATCGCAGGCTCTCCGGAGGCTTGATTACCCCCAACAGTTGCAGCCAGGCTTAGCATAGCCGGGTCATCGTCTTTGCTGTTTATTGAGAAAAAATAATACTTCAGGGGTTTGTTGCCTTTGGGTTCCAGGTGCAGGGGGTCTTCCTGTGTTTTGGCTTCCAACAGCATTTGGCCATTATTGCCAACTACGAGGTGCTTAAAGTTGATAAGGTCTTTCTCTGCTTTTATTTCATAACTTTTTTCAAATAACACGCCCTTGCTGTTATCTACCAGAATAACCTTAAATTTTTGCTGGCGGAAGTAGTGTTTTATAAGAATAGCCGTTTTGCTTTTATCGTCGCTTTGGGCAATTTCAATACCGCTGGCTGCAAAATGCTCTTTGTTTTCGTCAAATACAGTAACGGGTTCGCCCGCAGGTAATAAAGTAACCGGGTCGTAATCCTGGCGCAAAATTTTGGGTATCTGCTTATAGCCATCGCGGCTATCAACCATGTCGGGCCTTTCAACTACCCTTTCGCAGCGGGCATAAAAAATGGAGACCTTGCCATTTACAATGGCAGCTTTCAGATAATCGGTTTTCTCGCCAAAAGGAGGATAAACAGGTGAGCTTTTTGCAGTAGGAAAGCCGGCCGCATATTTAAGGATATAGAACCGGGCTGGTTTTTCGGGGTAATTGGGTTTTTCAAAACCGATAACGTACCAATTGTTATTAAAATCGCCCAGCACTTCAATGGCCGGTTGGTCAATAATTGAGCTGGTTTTTATGTCAAAACCGGTAGCAAAACTGCTGATCGCAAAGCAAAGACAGAAAAAAAGGGGGAATAAAAAATTTTTCAAAACAGCCGTGATTTTAAAAAACCAAAAGTATGCCGTTTGACAATGGGTAGGGCTTTATGCTTATGCTATAGTTTTCAAGAGGGAGCGAGAAAAATCACTTTTTGTACGCTGGGCTATACAATAAGCCGAAACACTACTTTTTGTACCAGCCCGACTCATCAATATACTTCCAAACAAGATCCGGTAAAAAGTACTGCATAGAAATACCACTACGGATGCTTTCGCGGATAAAAGTGGCAGAAATGTCGAGGAAGGGAAAATCCAGCAACTGAATGTTGTTACGCTCAGGGTAAGGGTTTTCATCAAACCCCCGGCGTTTGTATACATAAATGGGATAAGTAAGCAGCTTTTCAAAATTTTTCCATTTGTGCAGGGTTACCAGGTTATCGCTACCCATAATGAGCGAAAACTGGTGTTGCGGGTATTTTTCGTGCAGGTAAACCAGGGTATCAATAGTGTAAGAAGGCTTCGGCAGCTTAAATTCTATGCCCGATGCTTTCAGGTGCTTACTCTCTTCAATAGCCATGTTAATCAGGTGCAGGCGGTCATGGTCGCGCAGCAGGGTTTCTTTGGGTTTTAAAGGGTTTTGTGGCGATACTACCAGCCATACCTTATCCAAATCAGTGGTTTGACTGATGTAGCTGGCTATAATGAGGTGCCCGTTATGTACCGGGTTAAATGAACCGAAAAAAAGGCCGATTTTCAAACCGTTTTTATTTTATATGAAAAAATGGCAATTTACCGCCCTCTGACATGATGATGTATTGAAAACGAAAGTAGAAATATCTGATAGATTTATTGGGAACCTGGCCGAAATGGAAAGAATTGACGTATAACGGGCCCGAGAAATATTATTGTATTTGATGGCAGTCAGCTTGCCATTTGATACCCAATCAATAGTGATGACTAAAGGAACCGCTGCCGAATGCGGATACAAAGGTGAGTTACTGAAATAGTTTTGCAGCAAGCTCTCCCACCTTTTTAAATACTATCTTTTTGCAAAATATATTTGGCAACGGGCGCTAATAGCTTTTGGGCCGTAAACTCATTTCCAAAAGGGGTTAAATGGCAATAGTCAACGTAAAATTCGGTGGTATCGGGCAGGCTAACAATTTCTTTGTTCATGTCAATAAAGCACATGCCATTGCCCGTAACTATAGAATCGGCGCGGGCAGAAAAGTACCGGTCGTAATAGTAACCAGAAACAATGTTTAGAAACTGCGGCATTTTGCTACCTAAAAAATTTATATAATTATTACCTGAAAACTCTGCAATATTTTTACGAACAGCCGGGTCAGTCATATCCATTAAGTTACTTTTTTGGTCATTTTTTAAAAGCCTTTTTTCAAGGAGTGTTAGCTTTTTTTGAAAAACTGTTCTGTGCAGCAAAGGCTGGAGTACGAAAACAGAATATACATTATCGCTCTTTAATTGATTTTCATAGGCATTTATGCTCCACAAAAATGTGCCCGATTTTTGAATTAATTCAGGTTCAATGCGAAGATAATCTGCTTCTGTGAAATTCGGAGGGGGAGGGTTAAATTTAGCATGTGCACGACTATAATTTCTATCCCGGTAATACTTTATCAGAAATAAGGAAAATGGCCAGGGGCGGGGTTGCGCGGCTTTAAGCGCTATCAAATTATCAAGTTCCTGATCTTCGGCGCACTTAAATGGCATGCCTGTGGAAATAGAGCCGCCATCGTTGTTACCGTCTATATTAATAATAATATCAGGATTAAAATCGTGCAGTAATGCCAGGTACTGTAAATAGCCCTGATGGAAAAGGTGCATGGGAATGGCAGCATTGATAACTTCGAATTTTTTACCCGGAAACTTTTGTTGCAGTTTCTTTTTCAGCAAACCGCAGATAGATGATGGATAATCATAAACGCCGGCCGGGTATGTTTTATCGTCTACAAGGTCCTGGCTTTGAATAAAGCCGAAAGCTGTTGAGCCCCCAATTAAAAATATCCTGATGGTATTAGCCGGCTTTATTCTGTTGAAAGGCTGGTCCACTATAAAACCGTTACTGTCGGTAACCGTTTTATCCGGTTCAAAATTGTTTAAGCCGTTAAAGGTATTCAGTGTAAAACAGGGCGAGTTCTTACTTACATAATAGCCGCTTATTTTCTGGCTGTAAATTTCCTGTTCAGTTTGTAGCGGATTAATACCGTAGTGGATTTTTAAAAATGCATAGCTGCTTACCTCAAGTAGCACAAAAAGAAAAAAAGTAATACCGATAAACGCAAAAAAAGATTTTATTGCTACAACAGCATTCCTCATTGAATTTTTATTTTTTGTGCGCTATTAATAAAGAGATTAGGAAAACAGATAAACTAAAGTAGGTGTTTTTTTGCATTGGCCGAAGCGGCCAGCCCTTGGTTAAATTAGAACTGTTACCGTAAGCAATGACAACACTGTTGAGTACTTTAAACCATATAGAGCGAAAAAGGCCGCTAAGTATTTGAAGGCAGCCAGCTTGCCGATGGCACTTACTACTAGTCTCTTTATATTTACCGGAATTGTATAATACCAAATCAATAGTAATGCCAGAGGAATATATCATAGCTTTGTATCGGTGCAAACATTGATTTTATTGCATTTAGAAAACTTCTTTTGATGCTGAAGAACCTGCTGCTTTTTATTGTGCTGATAGTTATAGGGATAATTGATTACAGGGTATTGGCTCATTATAATACCTCATTTGTTTCGGCTTGCCTGTTGTTACTTTTCCCGTTTTTATTGTTCAGTCTATTAATAAGCATTATTCAATCAACACAAATCAGGGCACCTAAAAACCTCCTGGAAAACATGCAGGCGGTGGTAACCTCTGTATTTATTGCGTTAATTGTTTTTGAAGGCATATTACGCGTACTAAAAACAGAGGCGACGTACAGAGAGAAGATTGGAGAATTGCAATACCGGTCGCCTTACTGGCACGATAAGGAGGACGCCTTCTGGCATTTGTATTCCCCAAACGATACTTTACAAAACTTCAGGGGAGATTATACTTATAATAGAATAACAAACAGTTTAGGTATTCCTGAGCGGGAACTAAACCCTAAAGACACTACCACAAAAAAAATTCTTTGCCTGGGCGATTCTTTTACCGAAGGGCTGGGTACCGGTGTGGATTCTTCCTGGCCAAGGACACTGGAAAGGGCCATTAACTTATGCGCCCGCGACAGCTACATGGTTTACAATGCCGGCATTGCCGGTTGCGACCCTATTTATAACTATCATTTACTACGAGGAAAGCTGTGGGATGTAAAATGGGATGAAGTAATTTTTTGCGTTAATACCACCGATATTCCGGAAGTGGCTATCCGTGGGGGCATGGAACGGTTTAAAGCTGACAACACAGTATCTTTTACCCGGCCACCGGTATGGGAACCGCTTTATGCCTCACTGCATGTGGTGCGTTTTTTTACGCAGGAAATAATGGGCTATAGTGGTGTAATGCGTTCTCCATCTGAAGGCCGGAAACTAAATGCCGAAGCAAGTTCAAAAATAAAATACGCGCTTTTAGAAGCACATAAAGAACTTGCTAAAAGAGGGATTAAAATGATGGTTGTGGTTCATCCTTTGAAGTATGATATTTTTAGAAAAGAATACGGAGATGAAGGCACAGATGGTTTGATAAAAGAAATAGCCATACTAAAGCCGATAGATTTGCTACCGTATTTTTTAGATAGTTTGGGCCTTAACGAACAAAATTATACAAAGTACTATTGGCCCAACGATGGACACTTCAATACTTTGGGATATAGCGTTATGGGGAATAAAATAGCCCGGGAGCTAATTAACAGAAAAGACATAGTATGTCCATCTGAAGAGGGTAATCATTAATAGTCAACTAATAACAATACTCAAAAGATAATTCGGGAATCTTGCGACCGGTTTGATAACGCGCGGCCTGAAATTTGCCAGAGACCCGACCTTTGTTGCCCGGAAGCATAAAACCATTATATTCATTGGCATGTATACGGTAATTAATGCCCGGGGATTTAAGTGAGGAATTAAGATAAGCGAAATGAAATTTTTTTTAGGCTTTGTTATTGCCCTTTACGCATTAGCTATATGCATTATTGTATTATATATTCCTTATCTGGATATATCGTACCGGTATGACTTACACTTTGCTGATAACGTTTTGAGGCTTTGGCACGGGCAAACAGTAATTGCACATAACCTGTTACAAACCTCCAGGTACGTTTTTCCCCGGTTTTGGTGGATTAATTATGTATTAATGCTGGCATTTTGGCTTTATGGCCTGCACATATTTTGCCGCCGGTATGTGTTTGGGCTGGTAAAACGCATGTTAGCTTCTGTAAGCAAAACAATCCCAGATGCCCGGCACATGTCTTTTATGTTTATTATGCTCACCGGTTTTCTTATCATCAGCCTTATACTTGAAGAAATGGCGCTCAGGATTGCGGGTACCTATACCAGTGCCAATGAGGCAATGGGCATGTCGTACCAATCAGCCTATGAACCCCGTGCCACGGGGTGGCTGAATATATGCAGGCCTAACACTACTGCTAACAGCAAAACAGCAGAGTTCACTTTTTCGCACAAAGTTAACTCGCAGGGTTATTGCGATAAAGAATGGGCGGTTAAAAAGCACACCAAACTACGCATTGCCTGCATTGGTGATTCATTTACGCAAGGGATGGGCGCACCGGCCGACTCATCTTACCCTACCCTGTTGCAGGATATGTTGCAGGATTGTGAAGTAATGAATTTTGGCGTTGCCGGAACCGAGCCTGATTTTGGTTATATGGCACTAAAAGAACGGGCCTTGCTTTACCATCCTGATATTGTTACCCTTACCGTAAACGCATCGGATATAAATGACATGATAGCCTATGGAGGGTTCGGGCGCTTTAACAAAGACGGCACCACAACCTTTAACCATGGCCCGTGGCACGAACCACTATATGCGCATTTTTATATAGCCCGGCTTATACTTTACCGGCAGTTTAATATTGATATTAATGTCCACTTAACCCCCACAGTACTGGCCGCCGAAGAAAAAAAAGCAATAGCTGAACTTGAAGAAGCGTTGGACAGATTTTATAGTTTGTGCGCAGCCAATAATACGCGCTGCGTGTTTATTTTTCACCCGGGCAATGAAGAAGTCAGGCGCGATAGCATGAGTGCTTATCCCGTAATGCAATACGCAAAGTCAAAAGGATACGAAAGCGTAGATATGCTGGAGGGATTTAAGCAGCAAGGCATGAGCGCAAAAAACGTTGATACTTACTTTTGGCCTCAGGATGGACACAACAAACCACAGGGCTATTATTTATTTGCCAAAGTTTTACAACAACAGCTTTTACCTGTTTTTTCCGATACCTCATCTATTGGCCAGCCGGTTCAATAACAACCGGATAATAGCTTAGGCTCAACAAAAGGTATTAACTGGGCGCTGTGAACAGTAAAAGAGGGTTTACAGAAGGCCGCTGTTAATGATGTACTGGCTGATAATATTATAGCCCACAGGCTTAAAGTGCCCGTCCATGGGCCAATACAGGTCGTGAACATTGGCTTGAGTTTCTATAGCAGGCATGCAATCAAGTAGCTGTAAGCCCGGTACAGATTTAAGTGCGTTGTAAAGCCGGCTATAATCCCCATTGGTAGTCCCGATGTCGGGGTACATTGGAATTAAAACAACAAGTACCGGTATGTTACGACTTTTGGCCCATGGCAATATTTCATTTTTAAGGAGCAAAGCCATTTTATTCGCCGCATCCTGTTTCTGGATTTGTTCTTGCTCAGGAGTTAAAAGAAGGTAGTTAAGCTTTAACGCATTATGCATAATCAGCCTGAAAACAAAACTTACAGAATAGATGGGTTCCCACCAAGGTGCAGCATTATAGCTCAGATTTCCATTTGGGCAAAAGCGCTCATTACCACCCCGTACAAGCACATCTCCAATATCGGTGGTATTGCTAATAAACACTACTTGTTTTATAGGGTAACGGGGAGATAGTTTCTGTAACATTTTCCAATCAAAAAACATATCGTTACCAGCAACCCCGCCATTTAGAACAGCAGCATTTGAATCGGCCGCGGTTATGTGTTTGTTAACCAGAAAGGGAATACAGCTATCCGCAGGTGCCCCAACCCCCTCAGTAAATGAGTCGCCCAGAAAAAGAACCACCTTTTTGTTCTTAGCCGGTAACCGGCCCCGAAGGCCAAGTGCATTGCAGTTTTCGTCAGGGAAATGATAATCACTGCATTCATAATTGCGCACTTCACCCGAATCAAATTCCAGGGTATGAAAATTTTTTCTATTGCTCAGCAGTTTAAACTGTATATAATCCCGGCTTGGGCTTTTATATATAGAATAGTATCCTTCGCCCCGCTTTTCGCTATATGTTACGGGGTATTTTACTATAAAACGCAATACAAACTCGGCGCCGAACAATGCCAGAAGTACAGAAAACATAAGCAACTTAAAGTTAGCACTCATGTTTAATTTTCGGCTAATTGCCAGAAGCGCTAAGGCCGCAATTGAATAAATATAAATGGTGGTAAGAAAAGAGGAAACGCCCAAAAAAAAATCTAAACAAATGCTAAGCCCCCATACAATGTATATAATTACAGGTATTTTGTATTTATAAGGAAGTGAGCGGAAAGAGGAAAAATATTTTCTCATGAACGCGGTTGATTAATCAAAAATTACACTTTAGCGAAAAACGGAAGAAACGCTATAAAACAAAAATTAGCACCCAAACGGCAGCACTCTTATCTAATGACCAGTAATTGTTTCGTTCATCTTCAGGTCCACCGGTTTATATTTTTCAATTACGCTGTAAAATTCAGGGAAGGTTTCAACAAAGCTTTCAAGACGGTAGCGGTCGTGGAGGTCAGTTCGTTTAAAAAACGCACCAAAATCGCGGTCGTCCTGGCCGTTGAGATAAGTTATAAGATTTTCAATAGTACGTGTACGGCTTTCCTCCATTTTATAAGTGGTGCGCACAAACTTTTTTAACCGTTCAGCTATCAGGTCTTTAATATCCTGCGGAAGTAATTGTATAGAAAGTTCATAAGGGTTAAAAACCAGATTCCAAAAAACCGGCAGGCCCGGAAAATGTTCATTCATAAACTCAAAATATTCCGGAAAATAGTAAATGTTCATACTGGTAACCGAGCAGCAAATTTTTATCTGCAACTGGTCATTGCCGGTAAATCCACCGTGGGGGATATACTTTTTCATGTTCTCAACCACCTCATCCCAGTTGGCTCCGCTGCGCTGGTATTCAAATCGGGCACCAATATCATCAATGCTAAAATTCAGGTATACACTTTGAAACTGTTTAAACAGCGATACCAGCTCATCGCTGTAAACGGTGGCGTTTGTGTTTATAAGCAACGAAATATGTTTGCTATCCCCCGTTTGTACACAGTAGCGCATCAATTCAATATTCTCATCGCTCTTTAAAGGCTCTCCGCCAAAAAAACCAATCTGGCTAAAGTGGGGCACCCATTTGCGTATAATGGCCTGGTTTTCGGGGGTCATATTATAATGCACTTCACCATCCGCCCCGTAAAGCTCTTTTGCCTCCTTTATCCATCGGGTGCTGGCGTTACTCCAGCATATCCTGCAGCGCAGGTTACAAACGTTGCTGGCGTTAATTTCAACCCGCATGGGGCTTTCGGGGCTTTTAACCTGGCTTTCGGGTATGTTATATCCGTACGAATCGTACCGCATAGGTTTTAAACCCAGGGCCTGTTCCTTCCAGCAATGGCTACAGCCTTTATTACGCACCCCATCATGAAAATTCTGACGGAGGGTTTGCATGTACTCAGAGTTCCATGCCTGCTCTATTGAAAATTTATCTACTGAAATTTGTTTTCCATCCTTTGTAATGTAACCATCGTGATGGCTGCATGGCATATACTTGCCATCGGCCGAAACCAGCACCTGGAAAAACGGATAATAGCAGAAATCCGTTTCATCGGGGTTTCTTTTCTTAATGGCCGGGGCCTTCTTTTTAAATAAATTACCAAGCATAAAATGATAGATAAACTGTGATAACAAACCTAATGATTTTTCCTTGCATGGCTTATTCTGTTAAGCCCTCATTTATGATTTTAATTGCCCTGGTATTAAAAGCTAAACAGCTATTAGTAATTATGCCAGGTGTTGACCCGGCCTAAAGCGAATGAATCTATTTTTGCTTTTCTCAATAAAACACCCTATATTCGCATCAGAATTAAAGAAGGAGAGGGGACGAGAGTCCCCTCTCGTTTTTTCTACAGGTGCCGTTTTTGTGGTTTTTATGGCAAAACGGGGCAAAAGGAAGAGGAAAAATGGAGCAGGAAGTAGTAAAACAAAAAATTGCTGAATGGCTGGCACCGCTGCTGGAAGAAAAAAATCTCTTTCTGGTAGATGTCAGGATTTCCATGGGCCGCAAAATTGAAGTGTTTGCCGATAGCGATACTGGTATTACTATTGAAGAGTGTGCCATTATTTCGCGTTTGGTTGAAAGTCATTTGGACGGCAGCGGTTTGGTACCCGATAATTATATACTCGAGTCATCAAGCCCGGGTATGAGTAACCCGTTAAAAGTGCCACGCCAGTATAAAAGAAGGATTGGACGGATATTTGAAATTGATAAAAACGACGGCACACATATTGAGGCAACTTTGCTGAAAGCCGATGACGAACAGATAACATTGCAGGAGATATTACCGGAATTGAAAAAGAAGGATAAAAAGAAAGGCGTTAAAGAAGAAGAGCCGAAGGAATTTGTTGTGAAGTATGCCGACATAAAAAAAGCGGTGCTTCAATTTAAATTTTAATAAAACAGCTTTAATTACAGAACTAAAACCATAAATCTTCAAAACACAAAATTAAAGATCATGAACAGCTTAGACCTGATTGACTCGTTCAGCGAGTTCAAACAAATGAAGAACATCGATCGTCCTACGATGATGAAGGTGCTGGAAGACGTTTTCCGTACCCTGCTTCGTAAAAAATACGGCGAGACCGATAACTTCGACATTATCGTTAACACCGATAAAGGTGACCTTGAAATCTGGCACAGACGCGAAATAGTTGCGGATGATGCAGTAGAGAACCCTATTCTGCAGATTGGTATTACCGAGGCTAAAGCACTTGAAGAAGATTTTGAAATTGGTGAAGAAACATACGAAAAAATTGAATTGGAAAGCTTCGGCCGTCGTGCAATTCTGGCTGCCCGCCAAACACTGGCGTCAAGAGTAGGCGATTTGGAAAAAGACGAAGTTTTCAAAAAATATAAAGACCGGATTGGCGAAATTATTTCAGCCGAAGTTTACCAGGTTTGGAAAAAAGAAATTTTGTTGCTGGATGAAGAAGGAAACGAATTATTGTTACCTAAATCTGAGCAGATTAAAACGGATTTCTTCAAAAAAGGAGAACAGGTACGTGCCGTTGTGCGCAAAGTGGAGTTAAGAAACGGAACCCCGTTCATCATCCTGTCAAGAACCGACAACGCGTTCCTGGCTAAGTTGCTGGAGCAGGAAGTACCGGAAATTTTTGATGGTTTAATAGTGGTTAAGAACATTGTACGCGAACCGGGAGAAAAGGCAAAAGTAGTAGTTGAGTCGTTCGATGACCGTATTGACCCGGTAGGTGCTTGCGTAGGCGTAAAAGGCTCACGTATTCACGGCATTGTGCGCGAACTGAAGAATGAGAATATTGATATCATTAACCATACCAACAACCTTTCGCTGATGGTACAACGTGCTTTGGCTCCGGCTAAAATCACCTCTATTGATATCAACCAGGAAACCAAAAGGATTTCAGTTTATCTGAAACCAGACCAGGTTAGTTTGGCTATTGGTAAGCGCGGTGTAAACATTAAGCTGGCCAGCCGTTTGGTGGGTTTTGAAATTGATGTTTACCGCGAGAACGAGGAAGGCAGTGAAGAAGAATACGATATCGACTTAGATGAATTTGCAGATGAAATTGACGACTGGATGATTGATGAGTTGAAGAAGATAGGTTGCGATACAGCAAAAAGTGTACTAGCCCTGAATGATGATGAGCTTGTACGCCGTACCGACCTTGAAGAAGAGACCATCAAGGAAATACGGAAGATACTTCAGAGCGAGTTTCAGGACGAAGGCAAAGCCTGAGCTGAGCGATGAAAACGGCAATACACACAGAAAAAAAGAAGTGACTGGTATTTGGTGATTAGTAAAAGCCAACTACCGGTCACCGAATATTAGTATACTAAAAACAAACTATGGCAGAAGCACCAAGCATGCGATTGGCAAAAGCCGCAACAACTTACAACGTAAGTACCGACCACTTACTTGAAAAGTTGAAACAAAGCGGTTTTGTGTTGGAGAACAAACCCACGTCTAAACTAACATCCGAAATGATTTCGGTGCTGGAGAAGGCTTTTGGTGTTGATAAGGCTATTAAGGAACAGGCCGATAACACCAAAATAGACAAAACTGAGAAGAAGGCCAGTGTGGAGATGCAAGAGAATAACATAGCCACGCACCAGAAGAAGGAAGAAGAAAAAGAGGTGATGGTTAAATCCAACCTGGCGCCAAAAGAGGAAGAAGTGGTTCAAACCATTTCCGCCGATAAGGTGCAGCTGGAAGGCCCTAAGGTTGTTGGCACGGTAGACCTTAACAAGCCAAAGAAAACCACTAAAAAGAAGGAAGAAGAAGTTGTTGAAACAGCACCGGTTGAAGAGGTTGTTGCACTGGTTGTAAAAGAAGAAAAGGAAGTTATAGCCGAACCGGGCAAAGAAGAAAAACCGGTTGAAGTTGTTAAGCCGGTGGTTGACCCTGAAGCTGAACACCGCATTACCACCAAATACCAAACCCTGGACGGGCCTAAAGAAGTAGGCCGTATAGATCTTTCGAAATTTGACGAGAAACCGAAGAAGAAGGAAGAGGCGAAAGTGCTGGGGAAAGATGCCGCAGGCGATGCAGCTAAAAAGAACAGAACCCGTAAGCTGGTACAAAAGAAGGTGCGTCCACCTTTGGCTGGCGACCAGTATTATGATAAGAAAGTAGAAAACTTTCAGCGCAAGCGCGAAGTTTTACCACGTAAACCCGAAGCCCCTGCTCAACCAGCTGAAATCAGCGAAAAGGAGATTGAGGATAAAATAAGGGCAACGATGGCCAAAATTCAGGCCCAAACTGCCAAGAGTGACCGGTCGAAGTTCAGAAGAGGAAAACGTGAAGCCATTCAGGAAAAAATGGCCAGCGAAGAACAGGAGGGCAGAGAAAATAACCACCTGCAGGTAGCGGAGTTTACTTCAGTATCGGAGTTGGCCAGCTTAATGAATATTGCGCCGGTGGCGGTTATTCAAACCTGTATGCAATTGGGCGTTATCGTATCTATTAACCAGCGTTTGGATGCTACCATTATTGAATTGGTTGCGGCTGAAAACGGATACCAGATTGAGTTTATCTCAGCTGCCGATCAAACAGCCTTTGTTGAAGACCACGTAGATACTACAGAGGAATTATTACCGCGTGCCCCAATTGTTACTATCATGGGCCACGTTGACCACGGTAAAACATCTTTGCTGGATTATATCCGTAAAACAAACGTTGCCGGTAAAGAAGCGGGTGGTATTACCCAGCACATTGGTGCATACGAAGTAACCACTGCCAGTGGCAAGAACATTACCTTCCTTGATACACCGGGCCACGAAGCGTTTACCGCCATGCGTGCACGGGGTGCCAAAGTAACCGACATAGCAGTGATAGTAATTGCTGCTGATGATGCGGTGATGCCTCAAACCAAAGAGGCCATCAACCACGCACAAAGTGCGGGTGTGCCGATGATATTTGCGTTTAACAAGATTGATAAAGACGGTGCTAACGCCGATAACATCCGCCAGCAGTTAGCCAGCATGAATTTATTGGTTGAAGAATGGGGCGGCCCTTACCAAAGCCAGGAAATTTCGGCTAAGAAGGGATTGAATATTGATGCGCTGCTGGATAAGATTTTGATTCAGTCGGAATTACTGGAACTGAAAGCCAACCCGAACAAGAATGCTATGGGCTCGGTAGTTGAAGCAACGCTTGATAAGGGCCGCGGATACACTACCACGGTGCTTGTTCAGTCGGGAACCTTAAAGCTGGGCGATATTATTGTTGCCGGGCCTTACTACGGCCGTATTAAAGCCATGTTTGATTATAAGGGCGGCAAGGTAAAAAACATTGGCCCATCGGGACCGGTGCAGGTTTTAGGTTTAAGCGGTGCGCCACAGGCAGGCGAAAAATTCAAGGTGTTTGATAATGAATCGGACGCTAAAGAACTGGCAACTAAACGTGCACAGATTGAACGCGAAACCGGTATACGTACCAAGAAACACATTACGTTGGATGAAATCGGCCGCCGTTTGGCATTGGGTAACTTTAAAGAGTTGAACCTGATATTAAAGGGCGACGTGGATGGTTCGGTAGAAGCTTTGGCCGATTCGTTACTGAAACTTTCCACCGAAGAAATTGCTGTGCGTATTATACACAAAGGCGTGGGTGCCATATCCGAATCGGATGTGTTGCTGGCCACCGCTTCAGACGCTATCGTTATAGGCTTCAACGTTCGCCCTTCGGCTAACGCCAAGAAGATTGCGGATGCAGAAGGAGTGGATATACGCTTATACTCTATCATCTACAACGCTATTGAAGAAATTAAGAGCGCAATGGAAGGTTTACTGGAGCCTAAGATTGAAGAGAAAATTATTGGTAACCTGGAAGTGCGCAACGTTATTACCGTTAGCAAGGTGGGTACCATTGCCGGTTGTTTTGTGCGCGAAGGCAAAACCTTTAGCCGCAGCAAAGTGCGCGTAGTGCGCGATGGTATAGTTATTCATACCGGTACCATCAGCGGCCTTAAACGTTTTAAAGACGACGTAAAAGAAGTTGTAAGCGGCTTAGAGTGCGGTGTGCAGATTAAAGACTACCAGGATTTGAAAGAGCTTGATATCCTAGAAATATTTGAAGAGACGGAAGTGCAGAGGAAGCTGTAGTTTTCAGTTTACGGTCTTCAGCCTGCCTACCGGCAGGTAGGTTTACAGTTGAACAGCCCCGGCAATTTATTGTTGGGGCTGTTTTTTTGCGTAATGACAACTAAAGTTTACAAAATGCAAACTTTAGTTTCTATCTTTGCGTATAATTATGCGGATTATCGCCAAAGCAACGCTTAAAAAATTTTGGATAAAATATCCCGATGCCGAAAAGCCATTGTTAAACTGGCATAAACTAATAAGTGAGAGCGATTGGGGAAGTCCGGCTGAATTAAAAAGAGAGATTACCAATGCCAGTGTTGTGGGCGATAATAGAGTCGTTTTTAATATTAAAGGAAACGATTACCGACTGGTAGCTTACATTGATTTTAAATTCAGTATGGTTTTTATTTTGTGGATAGGCACACATAAGCAGTATGATAAAATTGATGTAAAAACGATTGGTTATGACAAGAATAATTAAAACCGAAAAAGAATACCAAACAGCGCTTGCGCGCATATTTGTATTAATGAATGCGGTAAAAAAGAACACCGTTGAAGGCGATGAACTTGAACTACTGGCGCTATTAGTAGAGAAATACGAAGAAGAGCACTATCCTATGCCCTCACCCGATCCTGTGGACTTTTTGGAATATGTAATGAGTACCAAAGGTTTGCACCAAAGCGATTTAGTTGAATACATAGGCAGCAAAAGCACCGTGTCGCAAATAATGAACCGCAAACGTTCGCTTACCGTTGAGATGATTCGCAAACTGAGCAGGGGATTGAAAATACCGGTGCAGGGATTAGTGGGAGTTTAAGTTTTTGGGTTTGAATTTAACTTGACAAACCGTTTGCTGTTTTTTGACCACCAGCTGGCGTTTACCTCGTCCGCCAATTTATCAGCATCCGTTTGCTTTACTTTTGGCGGTGGCCTCCAGGTAATTTACATAGTCAATAAGCCTTTGAAGCCCGAAGCTATCTGCGCCCGAGGAAACTGTAATTACAATTTGGTTATTATCTGTGCGCTCAATTAACATGGTGAATCCGTTTACTATCCAAAGATAGCGAAAAAACTTTTTGTCTTTTGTGAAATGGAAAATAAGCTGCGGATGGGAAAAGGAATACCGGATGTTTGGAAAATTTTAAAACAGCTCTGCCGGTTTTCGGTGGGGCTGTTTTTGTTATAGACTAAAGGATACAAGAGTGCATGGGTTAACTATAGAAAGAATAGATTACTTGAGGATTAATCTACTGAGTCAAATGGGGACCTGCACATTCAAGCGGTCAATGCACTTTTGAACTTTATCAATGCTTCCGGAAATGTCATTTAGCCCAATTATTTTACCGGTGCCATTAATTTGATCTTTTAACCGTATTTCCAGCCATACGCTAAAAGTTTTACTACCACTTCTGGACTGCACCTTGGCGCTTTCAATGGCCGACCAGGGTTTAAATCCAAGTTCTCTGGTCCACAAACCTTCCGATGCAAGTTTTAATATAGGTGATTTATCACTCCATTGCCTGTAGCCCATATAAAATAAAAAGATAGCAGTTATAATTAAAAACGCACCAACCGGAAGAATCAAAAACCCCAACCCGAAGGAAGGAACGGCCAAAAACATATATAAGAAGCTTTTACCAGTAGAGTAATAAAACATTTCATCATATTTTGCTGGTTCCGGGTAATTTATATTTGTTTCAATAGTACGGGTAGTCTCTATCATATGTTGTAATGGATATAATATTGTTAAATATAGGATAGTGTCATTAAAAAAAGGCATCTAAAACGGTGGTTTATCTAAAAAGCCTTTTCCAACTTGGAGCAAATCGTCCTTCGCTTCGATAAGCATCACATTGCATAATGAATAACTTAATTCCGCCCCATTTCCTCGTAACGCCTATTTGAGCAAATCGTCCACGCCATCCCATTTCGACATGTTATAAACCCATTTCGTGAAACCTTGTATGTCTTTCTGCATCACATTGCATTCCGAATACCTTAAACCAAAAGAGGCCTTTGAGATGCTGGGTGTTACAAGAGAATCTCCGCCATTGCCTGAAAAGCTACAAGGCTGGGTTGATTTAATTTCGCATAAGGATGCCTGAAATCATGCAATAATGCATTTTGATTTATTACTATTGCTGTAATGACATCTGCGGAGACCAACAAAAACTTTCAGAGTAAAATTACCATTGCCGGTATGCTGGTGGCCACCGGTATTGTTTTTGGCGATATTGGCACCTCGCCACTTTATACCCAGGATTCAATTTTCCACAATCGCATTATTACCGAAACAGTAGCGTTGGGTACCCTGTCTGCTATCTTCTGGACATTGACGTTGCAGACCACCATCAAATATGTGCTGCTTACTTTGCAGGCGGATAACAATGGCGAGGGTGGTATTTTTTCGCTGTATGCGCTGATAAGGAGATATTTTGGGCGCTGGCTTATTATACCAGCCATAGCCGGTGGCGCGTTTTTAATGGCCGATGGCATTATTACCCCACCCATTTCTGTTACCTCGGCCATGGAGGGCGTTTATGCCATTAGCCCCAATTTAAATATTCAGCCCATTGTAATTGGTATCCTGGTTTTGCTATTTGTGTTTCAGCAATTTGGAACCGAGAAGATTGGCAGGGTATTCGGGCCGGTTATGTTGGTGTGGTTTACATTTATGGGGGCGGTAGGGTTTTTGGCGCTCAGTCATAATTTTTCGGTACTGAAAGCGCTGAACCCTTATTATACCTACCGGTTTTTTGCGGAGTCGCCGGAAAACTTTTGGTTGCTGGGCAGCATATTTTTATGCAGCACCGGCGCCGAGGCCCTGTACAGCGATATGGGCCACTGCGGGCGTAACAACATCCGCATAAGCTGGGTGTACATAAAGGTAATGTTGATTTTCAGCTATGCGGGCCAAACTGCATGGTTGTTATCGCATGTTGGCGAACGGGTAACCAACATAAGCCCCTTTTACGCTATTGTGCCACATGCCATATATCTGCCAGGCCTTATTATTGCCACCCTGGCAACTATTATAGCCAGCCAGGCGCTTATAAGCGGGTGTTTTACTTTGATTAATGAAGCAATCCGGCTGGAAATATGGCCCCGGCTGATGGTAATTTTTCCGGGCAGGATAAAAGGGCAGATTTATATACCGGCTATTAACTGGATGCTGATGTGCGGCTGCCTGGGTATGGTGTTATATTTTAAAGAGTCGACCAAAATGGAAGCGGCATTCGGTCTAAGTGTTACCCTAACCATGCTTACTACCACCTTTTTGATTAACTTTTATTTGTATTCCAGAAGAGTGCCTATATATGTAATTGCACTGGTTACCGGGGTATTTTTAACTGTGGAGTTAACGTTTTTGGTAGCCAACCTGCAAAAGCTGCGCGAAGGGGGCTGGATTACGATTGTTATAGGCAGCTGCCTCTCGGCACTGATGGTGATTTGGTGGATGGGCAAAAATATTAAGCGCAAAATTACCGAAAGGGTAGACCTGAAGGAATATGTGCCCCGGCTGGTTGGGCTTAGCCAGGACAACCTAATTCCTAAATATTGTACCAACCTGGTATATCTTACTACGTCCAATTCTTCAAAGCAGGTTGAAAAAACGGTCATTAAATCTATTCTTTCAGGCATTCCTAAAAGGGCAGATGTTTATTGGTTTTTGCACGTTAATATTACTGACGACCCATTTACCCTTGAATATGCGGTTGATACCCTGGCCCGCAATGATGTGTATTTTGTAAAGTTCAATATGGGTTTCAGAATTGCCCCGCGTATGGATTACTATTTCAGAAAAGTACTGGCCGACCTGATGGCTCAAAAGGACCTTGAACCAACGCCCTGCCCTGAAAGGAGCTACCAGGACAATGCGCTGGGCGAAATACGCTTTGTGCTGATGAACAGCTTTCTGTCATACGACAATGAACTGCCTTTTTTCAGCAATATGATTATGAAGCTCTACTTTATGATTAAACGAATCAGTGTTAGTGAGGAGCTTAACTTCGGGCTCGACCGCAGCGATGTAATAACAGAAAACTACCCCATGATAATTCAATCGGTAGAAAGCCCGGCTTTAGTAAGGCTGAATAGTGAGGCAAAACAATAGCGGCGAGTTTTAATAAAATAAGTTTATTAACCCTTCGTTATAGGGTTCGTTCCCTGCTATTATCTTAAAATGTTTGTTTCAATAAAATAACGTATGGTATTGCTTTACTACGTTTGCCTTAACCCTGTGCGATGAGAAAAAAACTACTTTTCATAGCACTTATTCTGCTTGGCAACCGGCATTTGTTTGCCCAGAACAACAATAAAATAACCGGCCCGCTGGGCGAGTACCACATTGCAGCAGGCTATAGCTATACCGATACCTTTGGTATTGATTCAACCGTAATGCAGTACGAATTCAGGTTTGGCGAAATGGCCATGCCCGACCAGGCCGTTGATAACGGTATGGATTTTATGCCTGAGCTTGATTCGTGTATATCGTGGAATGCTAACCGGGTGGTGGCTATTCTTCAACCACCTACCGAACAGGGCACTTATAACCAACCGGCAGATACTGCACTATACGCCCCTTTCCCCCAGCACAACGGCCCGGGAATGATACAGGGCGGACAGCGTTTTTCGCGGTTATCGCAATTGTACGGTGGTTTCTGCGGTGTTATACTGGATGATTGGTCAGGCGATACTTCTATTACGCGCCAGGTTAGGGATGCCGTGGAAGGCAAGTATGTAGATGACCAGGGCGTGGTGCACAGCGAAAGTGTGGCCACTACGCCCTATAATAAACTTTACTGTGTGGTGTATAAAACAGATTCTGTTCCGGGCGCATCACAGGTTCTGGATGGCGTACAGTATTACCATGTGCCAACCCAGTTGTGTTGCTATGAGAGCCTGGATAGCGATATTACTTCGCTAAGGGCCAATTATCCGGGCAAGGAAATTCAGGTTGGAATCTATCTTAAAAACAGCGGTGTGGGCTGGCTGCCAGCCGATGGGGTGCATTACTGGTTATCGCATGCGCTCGACAGGTATGATAACGGGGATATTAATGGTGTTACGCTTTTTGCCGGCGTTTTTTTGGTTAAGCAAAACATACCGTTAAATATCTGGAACGGATTTAATTTGCCGCACTGGTTAGATTCACTTTACTATCCTTACCTGGGCGCGGGCCAGGGTAATTTATATGATTGTACTACCGGCCTGCCCCTTGCCAATGGATTTGTAAGGGTATATTGCAAGGGCAGGGTATCGGGAGATACTATGTTTCGCAGCCGGCAAATGACAGATGCAAACGGACAATATCATTTCGGTGTTTGGGCCGGAAACCGGAATACCGATTCTACCTATTATTGGCTGATAGCTGAAAAGCCCGGGTATGTATCCGATACTGTGGGCTTCTGGATTAAGCGGGGTGACACGACGTATATTCCGGCCACTTTTTTATGCCCCACAACTTATGACGATTCAGTTGGTGCTGAAAACATATTGATATATCCTAATCCTACCCGGGGCCAATTCACGCTTTACACTCTGCGCCAGGAGCCGGTTGGTGGTGAGGTGGAAGTATATAATATGCTGGGGCAAAAAGTTTATTCGGCCTTCCGCGGGCGCGATTGGGTGCCAGTTGATATATCCAACCAGGCCAGCGGGGTTTACGTGGTGGTTGTAAGGGGTGGCCCAAAGGGGTTTAATACAAAACAATTATTAGTGCTACAGCATTAAGCGCAGCAAAATAATTCAGGCGCTAACATCCGGCAGATATATTATTTATATTGCTACCCATGAGCAATGCAGTTAAATATTATTTAGGCGCTTTCAATGCAGCAGCTTTTATTTTCTGGGCGGCATATATCATTTGTTTTATTGCCACGGGTTTTTACCTGAACCCGCAAACTATGCTGCTACTTAATATAGCTCAGGGGCTGGCGGTATTGGAAATTGTGCATGCCTTGCTGAAATGGGTAAAATCGCCGGTGGGTTCTACCATAGCCCAGGTGTCGTCAAGGCTACTGGTGCTGGTGTTAATCAATATGTTTAATACTGGTTCAATGACAGATACGATAGTGGCAGTTGGTATCGTTGTTGTTTCGTTTGCCTGGAGTATAACTGAACTGGTGCGTTACTCTCTCTACTTGCTTTCATTATTTAATAAACAGCCGGGCTGGTTGTTGTGGATGCGCTATTCTTTTTTTATAGTGCTTTACCCAACGGGTGTAGTTGGCGAATGGTTAATTATTCTGGCGCCGGTTATTATCGGCGGTGTTTTAGCGCATGGACGCGAAGTTCCTCTTGGTTTTTATGGTTACCGGGCTTTTGCGGTAGTTCTTTTTATCAGTTATGCTTACTACTTCCCGGTTCTTTACGGATATATGTGGAAACAGCGTAAGGCGAAGATCGGGTAGCGCTGCCAGCCATTCTGGTGTATACCGTATTGTCGGGCTCATATAACGGGTATTTTATTTGCACCGACCCCACCCCTTTAGTGAACGGAAAGCGTGGCTGTTGCGACTGCTTGTATTTACTTAATTTAGCCGTGTATGGAAAAGCTACAATCGCCGCTGGCAAAATTTTATGAGTGGGAAAAAACCTGTCCCGATAAGGTATTTATGGTGCAACCGTTGCACGGGCAATGGCATAAATTTACCTGGAAACAAACGGCGGAGGAAGTGCGTAAGCTGGCTGCTGTTTTGCAATCGTACAACCTGCCGCCGAAATCGAGGATTGGGTTGGTTTCTAAAAACTGCGCGCATTGGATAATTGCTGATTTGGCCATTATGATGGCTGGTTATGAATCGGTACCGGTTTACCCCAATGTAGGTGCCGATACTTTAAATTATGTGCTTATACACAGCCAGGCAAAAATTTTATTGGTGGGCAAGCTGGATGATTGGGGTTTTATGAAGGCCGGTGTGCCTGCTGAGGTGCAATGCATCAGCTTTCCGTGGTATGGCCCCAGGCAGGATGGCTTTGCTTATTGGGAAGACCTGACAAAAAACCAAACGCCGTTACAGGGCAACCCTGACCGTGAACTGGATGATATTATGACCATTATTTACACTTCGGGCACCACTGGAGCTCCCAAAGGAGTTGTACATACCTTCTATAATTTTGCATGGGCGGTGGCAACCGGTGTGGGACATTTTAAATTACCGGTGGGCAGCATGCGTTTGTTCTCGTATTTGCCGATGTCGCACATTGCAGAGCGGATGTTAACTGAAATAGCCGGTGTTTACACCAACAGCGAAATATGGTTTGCCGAAAGCCTGGACCTGTTTGTAAAAAATCTGGCCCAGGCCCAACCCAATATCTTTTTTGCAGTGCCTCGTATTTGGACTAAGTTTCAGATGGGTATTCTTTCTAAAATGTCGCAGAGGACGCTTAATATTCTGTTATCCATTCCCATCGTTAATAACGTTATCCGCAAAAAAATAAAGACCGGCCTTGGGCTGCAAAATTGTACCAACTTTATAAGCGGGGCAGCCCCTATATCGCCTTCACTGGTGGCCTGGTGGGAGCGCCTGGGTGTAAAAATTGAGGAAGTTTATGGAATGACCGAAAACTGTGCCATTTCGCACATTAATAAAATCGGCGATTTTAAAGTGGGAACGCAAGGCAAGCCTTTTCCGGGTGTTGAAGTTAAACTGACTGATGCAGGCGAAGTATTAATTAAAGTGCCGTGCAATATGACCGGCTATTACGAGGAACCGGAAATGACTAACGCCGCGCTTAAAGATGGCTGGCTATACACCGGCGACCGGGGAGTGATAGATGCAGATGGCTTTTTGAAAATTACCGGCCGTGTAAAAGAGTTGTTTAAAACGGACAAAGGAAAATACGTTTCACCGGCGCCCATTGAAATGAAAATTACCAGGAACAATTATGTTGAGCAGGTGTGTGTTGTGGGGAGTTCGTTACCCCAGCCTATCGGCCTTGTGGTGCTCTCAGCAGATGGCAGAGGAAAGGACCGGGAGTATTTGAAACAGAGCCTTGGCAAAACGTTGGAGCTGGTTAACCCAGAGCTTGAAAAGCACGAGCGACTGCATAAACTGGTTATTTTAAATGGCGACTGGACCATTGAAAACGGCCTGCTAACACCAACCATGAAAATTAAACGCAACCCTATTGAAGACAAATACCAGCAAAGCTACGAGAGCTGGTATCATCAGACCGGAGTAGTGGTGTTTGAGAATTAAAATCAGAGAGATTAAAGGGCTGCAATCCTTTTAAGGTCTTCTATACCCCAATTTTGTAAGGTATTTATAACTGGCATTAACGACATGCCATAGTCAGTAACGCTGTACTCAACCCGGGGCGGTGTTTCGGCAAAAATGGTGCGTTCAATAATCATATCAGCCTCCAGCTCTCTAAGCAGGTTAACCAACATTTGTTTACTAATAGTAGGAATAGCTTTTTGCAACATACTAAAGCGGTTCACCTTTTTGCTGATACCATAAATGATAAGGATTTTCCATTTGCCCCCAATAAGGTTAAGGCAGTGGGTAACCGGACAGTTATTGGGATTGAAATCTTTGTTTTTGCGGGTTTTTGCCATTAGTCTATAAAAATGTAGTAAGCGTGCAGGGCACGAAAACTTGTTTGTTGCAGGCAAAGCTAACACCTTTGTTTTAAATAAATCTGAGTATGACAGTTGAAGAAATAAAACAATCTATATTGGGCGAATGGGTAAGTATAGCGCCGGAAATAAGGCCGAGCATTGCCAAAAATGCCGATGGCAGCATGAAACCATTTTATCTAACCCGTGCGTTTAAATACACCAGCGGCGATAAATTTGAATTAACTGTAACCAACCTGGAAGATGCTTACGGCAAATTGCCGCTGGCGAAAATTTTAATTAAAGGGCATATAATATGGCGGGGGGAACATGCCATTGCCACAGGTGCGCAAAAGGTTGATTTTATTGCAGATGATGCTTATGAAGTTACGCCACTACATCAGGGGTTTGCTGATGCCATGAACCAATTTGCATCGCAGGGCTATGATAGATGGGAAGTAAACAGTGCCCAAAGTGTAAAAGGAAAAGCCTTTGCACCTTTCGGACTGAAAGAAGGCCAAACCTTTGCAGAGTTCGACCTGATATATTTGTTTAACGGCCTGCTGTTTTGGGGAGCAAGGAATGTAGACGGAAGGGGTTTTGATACAGAAGAAAACCGGCCAACTAATTTGCAGATTCCATTGGTGAGGCTAATGAAGTAATGACCACTTTTTGGGGGGGTGATTTTCCTGTTAACCCGGCTCGGTAACCCGCAGAAACCGCGCAGGAGAAAAATATGCCAGAACCGGTATAAGTAAAATGGTTCCTATAGTTACCATTTTCATAAACTGGAAATATTTTCCTATCCGCATTCCCCAAAAAATATCGGCGCTAAGCACAAGTGGGATTAAAATAACGGCCATTGAAACCAGAAGAATGGTTTTGTCTCTTTTACCCGTTTTTGTAGAAACAGCAAAGACGTTGACTATGTAGTACGCGATATACCCAAAAACCGGCAGCAGGTTAACGTAGCTATATTTTTGCTGGTGCGGAAAGACAAGCGGGATGAGTAGAAAAATATATGCCTGCTCCCAAAACATAAATATTGCATTACGCTTATTATCTGAAGCGCTTTTCAAAAGAAAAAAGAACACCAGGCCAACCAAACTTGCACGGATAATATTGATTAATAAAAACAGAGCTTGTGGCTCAAGGCTCATAATGTTTACGGAGAGGCCCTGGTAGGAGCAGTCGGAAAAGTAAACCGGAATTAAAGCCGAGATGCAATGAAAATAAACCCCAACATTTTGCTGGCTGTTGTATTTATCAAGCGTAGGATTAATGGCAGCCCACCAACCTTGTAAAAGATGCACATCGAACGCGAAACCAAACCAGGTAGCCGGCAAAAGCAATAGCAACATACAAAATAAAACCACTGCCATTGTTGAGCTTATTTTTTTTCGATAGACCAGGTAAGGCAGAAAAATTACGGGCAACACTTTAAGGCAAATACCCAGGGCCAGCAGTAAACCACCTCTTGCCGGCTTTGCAAGCAAAAATATCTGATAAAGCCCTTCGAAAGTTAGGTAGAACACTACAATGTTCATTTGTGCCTTTTCGAAGTTATGTAATATAAAGCGCAGAGTAAGCGCAATGGAAATGGCAAACCACCATTTTTTCTGAATATCGGAAAGGGTTTTTATCTGAAGCCAGTTACCCATAATATGCCAGATACGGTAAAGCATTAAAAAATTAACCAGGCAAAAAATAAAAGTGGGTATAATTTCGGGGAGGTAAGTAAGCGGCATTAATATGAAGCCAACAAAAGGACTGTATAAAAAAACATCTGTAATGCCCGGCTCAATAGGCATAACAATACCGTACGGCGAAAATCCCTTTGCCAGATAACCTGACCCGGTAAGCAAAATCCTGAAATCGCCACCATGGAGGTTTTGGGCAATTAAGTAGGGCAATGCAATCAAAAAGATGATTAGCTCAGTACGGTATAAAAGAAAGAACTGTTTGGCGCGGTTAAGCATATTTATGAAATCGAAGTAACACAATTTTAAGGGCAAATCGCCAGACTCATTTTAGAAGCTGCCGGTATACGTGCATCGCCTTTTCTGCAAATATTTTGTCCGTCATAGTTTGGGCATGAATATAGCCAGCCTTGGCCATTTTGTGTTTTAACTCATCATTCGTAAGCACATTCAGTATAGCATCCGCCAGTTCATTAACATTGGTGGGGTCTATGAATAACGAACCAGTTCCTCCGGCCTCTTCAATAGCGCCACCTTTAGAGGCTACAACCGGCACTTTACTAAACAATGCCTCAAGCACGGGTGCGCCAAACCCCTCAAACAAACTGGGGAAAACGAACAGATTGGCTTTACTATAGAGTGAAGGCATGTCTTCATTGGCTATGCCAGAAACTATTTTTACCCGGTTACCCAGGTTTTTCAATGCAATCAAAGCTTCTACTTCCTGTTTTATTGAGCCATCAGAACCTACCAGTACCAGGTCTTCTTCAATTTTATCTTTTATAAGGCTGAACGCCTCAATCAAAGTTTTTTGATTTTTGCGGGGAAAAAAGGAGCCTACGTTTAAAATGTATTTAGCGGGTAAATTGTACTTTGACAACCCCGAAAAATCGGGCTGGGTTCCTTTTTGAAATGCTGCGTCAACACTTGGATAGATTACCACAATTTTTTCGGCTGGTACTTTATAAAAATGAATCAGGTCTGCTTTTGTCTCCTTACTTACCGCAATTATTTTATCGGCATGTTTGGCCGCATAGCGGGTTTTTAGTTTGTAAAACAGCCGGTCAATAAAAGGGTATTGTTTGGTATGTTTTAAAAAAATAAGGTCGTGTATAGTAACAACCGTTTTTATGCCGCTGCGGTGAATATTAAAAGGCAATTCGTTACTAAGCCCGTGGTACAAATTTACGTGCTCCTTCAGTAAATCATTTGTAACACCCCACGACCGCCACAGGCCTACTTTTTTCAAAAAAATAAAAGGCTGTGCCAGCGCTGAATAAAAACCAAATGACTGCCCCGGGTGAAAAATGCGCTGGTGCCTGCTTTCGGGCAGTAAGAGTTTAAAGTCTCCATGCAGTTCGTTAAACAGTTCCGTTTTAACTTTTGGCGAATACAAAAAGTATTCGTTATCCGGAAAATCGCGCATCAAGGCGTTGAGCAAAATACGGGCATGATTACCGAGGCCGGTAAAATTGTTTAAAGCCCGTTTTGCATCAAATCCTAATCGCATTTCTGATATTTTATTTACCGCAAAGCGCGCTAAGGTCGCAAAGGAATACAAAAGATAAAACAAGTCTTTCCAAAGCGTTTCGGCTTTTTCCGTTTTTCCTTGTTTAAATCTTTGAGTTCTTGGCGCGCTTTGCGGTAAATTGAATTAACTGTATTTAAATTTTATCGCCCGCCGGTATTTTAAAAACACCTCGCGGCTTTGATGATAACAAATAGTTAAACCGGTAACACCATCAGTAAAACCTAGCCTGAAAAAGTATATCCTTATAAACTTAAATGGTGGACTAAATATCATTTTAAAAAGCAAATAAAGGGGGCTTTTATTTTTTAAATGCTGTGCGCTGATGGTAGCAAACTTATCTACCTGGTTTAAAAATGCCTGATGCGTGGGCCAGGTATTGTGCAAAATGTCACCCTTCATAAAATCAGCTACTTCGCCATCATTTAATACAAACTTATCGTGCGGGTTGGTGCCTTGCCATTGGCCAACGTCCGCGTGCCACAGGCGCAGTTTTCGGTCGGGGTACATCCCGCAGGTTTTAATGGGTTTGCCGCAGTAATAGTTTAAGCGGTTCATGTAATAGCCTGAGGCCAGCTCTTCTTCCGGTTCGTTTTTCCAGCTAATAAGTTGTGCCAGTAGTTCGTAACTCAGCGTTTCATCTGCATCCAGCGATAAAACCCATTCGTAAGTTGCCAGTTTGCGGGCCCGGTTCTTTTGTTCAATATGTCCATCAAATGTGTGTAGTATAAAACGCGCGCCTGCTGCTATCGCTATTTGCCCGGTGCGGTCGGTGGAGAAAGAATCCAGCACCACAATTTCATCCGCTACCGTCTTTACCGATTCAATGCACCGGCCAATGTTCTCCTCCTCATTAAAAGTGATGATAACTACCGACAGCTTGTTCATTCGCGTTTAAAATGATTCATTAAAAGCAAAAGAAAGATAAGATAAAAACCGCTGCCCATCTGCTCTTCAAAAGTATCTTCAGTAAAAAACGACGAAAAGATCATAAGGTTCAAAATAAGAAACAATCCGTGTTGGTAATACCGCTGCGCTATCAGCGGGTAAAAAAAGGCCGTCAGAAAAAGCGCAAAGCCCAATAATCCCGTACCTGCCAGCACCCATATAAACTGGTTGTGCGGTACGCGACGATTGATGACAGTAATTTGAGGGTATTGCTTTTCGTATATGCTGTAAGTCTCAGTTTCAAGGTCGCCGGAGCCTACACCAAGCAAAGGATTCTGCCTCCACATCTGCATACCAATTTGCATAGAAAGCAACCGCATGGCATCTGAATTTTCGTTGATGTTTCCCTTTTGGTACTCGTTTAAATCGTAACGCATGTACTCCAGCTTGTTATGTAAGCTGGGCACCAGTTTATACGCAGCAAAGGGCAACACGGCGATAAGCAAAAAAATAGAGCCCCCAACAAGAAATTGCCTGCGCTTAAACACGCCGCTGATAGCCAGGTAAAAAAGGCCAAGATAAAGAGCCAGCAAACCACTACGCACACTTAAAACGTGAAGGGCTATAAACACAAATCCCGCATAGCTCAGTTGCACCCATTTTTCGTTTGCGGAAAGAACAAAGCTTTGTTCCTTATATAAATACAGGGCACAGAAAAAAGAAAATGCCAGCATCAACGTATACCGGATATGGTTGAACGGCATGGGTATTTGTGTTCCCCAGCTGAAAGATTGGGTCATAGTTTCATAATGCATAAAATAGTTGCCCAGCACTAAAACCGTGCATCCAAAAAAGGTGAGCATAAAGCCATACAGCACTACTATAAACTTTTTGCTGCTCAATTGCTGAATAGGCGCAAAGGCAAGCGGCAATGCAATAAATGGCAATTTAATACGGACCCAGTTCATCCAGTCGCTCTTATTTTCGGAGTATGTGCCGGAAATGAGCACAATAACCATGTAAAGGGAAATAACCAGTAACTCTTTGGTTTGAAAATACTTTTTGAGGGTGAACCCAATGCCTTTAAAAAGCAATGAAGCAACCAACAGGCTTATCATACCAATGCTTACCAGCGCGCGCGAGCATACAAAGCCAATAAATATAGCCTGACAGCAAGCTACTACCAGCCATTCGAACTGCTCGTCAGTAAGGAGATTTGATATCCCTGTTTTTTTGATAATCGTATTTTAAACTTCAAAAATATCATGAAAGAAAAAGAGCTAATTTAAAATTACGAACATTACGTCATACAAATTTAAAAAGAAAAATAAAAGATAATTTAGGTGCAAGAATAAGTCAATCAATTAAACATGGTTTTAAGTCTAAAAGAACATTAGAACTTTTAGGTTGTTCTATTGAAGAATTAAAAAATTATTTTAAATCTCTTTTTCAACCAGGTATGACCTGGGATAATTGGGGAACAGGACATAATGGGAAGGG
>CAISWS010000127.1 GCA_903889265.1 uncultured Bacteroidota bacterium | reverse complement strand
TATAGAATCTGTCAATGACATTCTGATGACCGTATGCGATATAGATCATACCCGCCATAGAAGCCCGCTGAATTTTTTAGTAAATTTATTTGCAGGAGTTACAGCCTATACCTTTTTAGATAAGTTACCCAGCATCTTTAACGCTAAATTTATGCTAGCCTAATCCATAACTCACGTTATTTTAACAAATGGCGTAGTTCCGCGGGTTGAATTGAAGGGCAGGGATGCGGCAATTTGGGCAAACAGGTTATCTTCGCAAGCTATTGGCAATTACAGATATGAAAAAAATATTCCTTGTTACCCTTTGCTTTCTGGCAGTCTTCTCTGCAAAATGTTCACATATTGTAGGGGGAGAGTTGTTTTATAACTGCACAGGTAGCAATGTGTATGTAATTACACTGAAACTTTACCGCGATTGTAATTGCACCAGTTGCGCCCCTTACGGCAACCCCGAATACGTTAGTATTTTTGATGGCGCGGGCAATTTATTTACCCAGGTAGCTATGCCTGAGCCAACGCCCTTTCAGTTAACCCCAACTTTTACAAGTAGCTGCCAGAATAACCCGCCTGCGGTTTGCGTGCAGGAGGCTGATTACCAGGGTAATGTTATGTTACCACCCTCAACCACCGGGTATACCATTGTGTACCAAAGATGCTGCCGTAACAACGGGGTAATGAACCTGGTTACGGGACAGGGCGCAACATTTACATGCGAGGTGCCACCTACTAACCTGGCTGCCTGTAACAACTCGGCCCGTTTCAACGGTTTGCCGCCCATGTACATTTGCCTGAATGCCCCGCTATCGATAGATTACTCGGCAAATGACCCTGATGGTGATTCGCTTGTTTATAGTTTATGCGATCCTTATGACGGAGCTTCTTCTACATGTCCTGACCCATCGCCCAATGGCGGAGGTGGAGGAACGTGTTTAACTATGCCTAACCCCCCACCCTATACAGCAGCACTTTATAATGCACCTTATAACTCGGCAAATTTTACTAATGCAACCTCTTCAATCTCCAACCTTACCATCGACCCGCAATCGGGCCTGCTTACCGGTATACCGAATACCGCAGGGCTTTTTGATATTACGGTTTGCGTGAACGAATACCGGAATGGCCATTTGATAAACACCCTGCGCCGCGATTTTCAATTTACCGTTGCGCCTTGCTCTATTCCAATTGTTACAGTACCGCAGATAGGTATTAACCATGGTGTAGGCATATATTCGATTGACTGTAAGAGCCTGACAGTGAACTTTACCAATACATCCTACGACCCGAGTACCACCCCGCTTACCTTTGCATGGGATTTTGGAGTACCCGGTTCGACTACAGATACATCAAGTCAGTCATCTCCCACATTTACCTACCCCGATACCGGCACTTACCTGATTCACGTAACTGCCAGCATTCCGAATGGCAGTGGAGGAATATGTGCCGATACTACCAGCGCTTATGTATATGTTTACCCAACCCTGAATACAGCATTTACTGCGCCGTCCAGGTGCCTGGATTCAGCTGTTGTTTTTTTAGACCAAAGCAGTTCAACATCAGGGCCTGTCAATAGCTGGTTATGGAATTTTGGCGATGGCACATTTTCTAATCAGCAAAACCCTGTGCATACTTATGCTGCAGCCGGCTCGTTTCCGGTAACGCTTATCAGTAATAACCAGCGGGGATGTAAGGATACCGCTGTAAATACAATTACAGTTTATCCGAAACCAGCGGCATCTTTTATTACCGATACTGTTATATGCGCCACTGCAACGGATATTTTTACCAATACCTCAACCGGTTCAGTGGCTTCCTATAGCTGGAACTTTGGCCTTGGCAATACCAGCACTTCGGCAAGCCCGGCTGAGGTTTTTAATACGGCTGGAACTTTTGCCGCCACCCTTGTTGATATATCTCCTAATGGTTGCAAAGACACGTTCAGCCGGAATATTACTGTTAATCCGTTACCAGCTATTGTTACTTCGGGTAATGTTACTATTTGCCCGTATGCCTCAACCCAGCTTTCGGCCACCGGTGGCGTTAAGTATTTATGGACCCCATTTAAAGGGCTAAGCGATTCAAGCAGCGCAAATCCTGTGGCCACTCCTCCTCCGCCTAATACCACAACGTATACCGTTCATGTCACAAACGCCCAAAATTGTTCAAGTACGGCAAGCCTTACGGTTTCTTTTTTTGCGCTACCCCATGCCAATGCCGGGGTAGATACTTCGGTTTGTTTAAACCCGGTAAGTTTTCACGATAGCGTTATGTTGCACCCCAGCGGCGGAGTAAGTTACCAGTGGAGCCCTGCAACCGGGTTAACTAATCCTAATATTGCCAACCCGCTCGCCAGGCCGACTTCCAACACCACTTATACGGTAACAGCTACCGATGCCAACGGGTGCACCGCCACAGATTCAATGACTGTGTATGTACTGAACCCGGCGCTGAACCTGATATTGCAAAACTCAGTAAGTATTTGCCAGCGTGATACCGCGTATGCTACTATTATAAACCAGGGTTCTTCCGGGTATAACTGGAATCCGTCCTTGTACCTTACCAATGACACCTCGTGGAACACAGGATTTTATCCTCCTGATACTACTGATTATATCCTTACAGTTACCAACTGGTGTTATATCAAAAGCGATTCAATTCTGATTATTGTGTACCCCATTCCGCAGCTTGGGCTTCCTACTATTGATTCAATTTGCATAGGCAGCACCTACCAGTTTAATGCGCAAAACGCAACTATTTACCAGTGGAACCCCAACTCAACCCTAAGCAGCACTACTATTGCTAACCCGATAGCAACGCCACTTACAACCACAAAATATATAGTAACCGGTACTAATCAGAATGGTTGTATCAATAAGGACTCAACATTATTGCTGGTTTATGAGCCTTCTACTATTTTAGTTTATCCGCGCGATACACCTTTTATATGCCTTGGAACACCGGCGCCGCTGCGTGTAACCGGTGCTTACAGTTATGTATGGACACCGGCTTCTTCGCTGGCTAACGCCAATACGGCCAATCCTACTGCTGCGCCAACCGACACTACCCAATATAACGTTGTTGCTACAAATGTGCATGGGTGCAAAACAAACGATTCGCTGGTGATACCGGTGGAGATGCCGGTTACTGCTGTTACCCAAAGCCCTTTTGTTGCCTGTGAAGGTATACCGGTGCATTTACAGGCTTCGGGCGGGCCGTTTTATTCGTGGTCGCCTTCGGCGGGGTTGAATGATACCACAACCAGTAACCCGTTTGCCCTGCCTGATTCAACTACGCTTTACATAGTAAAGGTTTTTAACGATTGCTTTAGCAGTACTGCAGTTGCCGAGGTGGATATCCACCCGCTGCCGGTGGTAGACGCCGGTCCTGACACTACCATATGGCGCGATACCTATGCCCAACTGCACGGCACGGTTAATACGGCCACTTATTTCTGGAACCCAAGCATTATGGTGGAAAATGCAGCCGGTTTAAATACCAATGCATACCCGCAACAAACAAGTTGGTTCTACCTTTTTGCCATTGACCAGTATGGTTGCCAGAATAAAGATTCGGTGCTGATTACGGTAGTGCCGCATACAGAGCTGTTGATACCTACCGGCTTCTCGCCGAATGGAGATGGGGTGAATGATGTGTTTAAGGTTGTGCGCAGTCTTAACATTGAAAAGCTTACCGAGTTTGCTGTTTTCGACCGCTGGGGCGAAAAAGTATTTTCAACCGATAACATTGAACAGGGCTGGGACGGTACCCACAACGGCCAACCTTCTCCACTGGGTGTTTACGCCTGGATAGTAATTGCCCAGACTAAAGATGGACAGGAGGTTACTAAGAAGGGGAATGTTACGTTGATAAGGTAATATAGATAGCCTTCCGGATATTCCATGTCTATATACTTCTCGACCGGAGAGGGCGGCATTTTTTACAAAGGGGGACGAAAATTCATAATGCTTAAATCTCTTTAGTGGTTTTCTAATAGAAAACCACTATCTTCGCATTGTGTATAATATTATTGCAAGGTCAACGCTTCTATATTACTGCAAAAAATACCCGGAAGCAGCCATTGCTTTGCAGGAATGGTACTATGATTTTATTAAGTGCTCTTTTAGAAACTTTAATGAACTGAAACGTACTTATGCCAATGCAAGTTTGGTTGGTGATGACCGGGTGGTATTTAATATCAAGGGCAATAGATTCAGATTAGTGGTTCGCGTGGTGTTTGAATTTAAGGTGGTACAGATAAAATGGTTTGGTAACCACAAAGAATATGACGGGATTGACGTGGCTTCAGTTCAATATAAAAAGTAACAGACATGAAATTAAAGGTAATTAAAACGAAAAAGGAATACCAATCATATCTTGATTGGGTAGATGAATTATTTGATAAAAAAGTTTCTGCGGCCAGCTCTGAAGGAGAGCAGTTGCAAGTGGCATTATTACTGATAAAGCAATATGAAGATGTCCATTATCCTATTCCTGTGCCGGACGCTATAGATGCCATAAAGGCTAAGATGGCCGAAAAAGGACTAAGGAATAAAGACCTGGTTGGAAAGATAGGTTCCAAGGGATATATATCGGCATTGCTTAACAAAAAGAAACCACTAAACCTTGAACTGGCCAGAATTTTTCATCGCGAGTTGGGGATTTCCGCTGAGGTTCTTTTGTCTTAAATGAAGGCGGATATTATTGTCGCAACTGGCTATGGCATTTTTTTTTTTGCTTTCCGGGCTTTTTATTCAATAACGCACATGTTTTATTTACTCACCACATCATAAACCACACACCTGTTTTGTTGCAATAACTCTTCCGGGCAGTTAGGATTAACGCAGCCATTGCGAGAAATGTTGTTGCCGTAGTAGAACGAGCGGATGCGGCCAACCGGTATACCCGCCTGTAATAAATAACGTAATACTACATCGGAACGGCGAAGGGATATCTGGCGCGGGTTGCTTTCGCCGGTGGAGGCAAGGCCGTAAATATTTACATGGGCGTTAGGGTCGTTAACCAGAGCCTGAATGATTTCTTTTAACTGTTGCACAGTGGCACTACTGAAATCGTAACTGTTTTTGTTGAAGAACATAGCCTTCATGCCGGCGGTTGGGGTATCGCTTTCTCGGATGACTACATTATTTTCAGGTACGGCAATAGCATGTGCGAGCTGCGGTTTAACTGTGGTGGGCGCAGTGGTAGTGGCCTGAATTTCTTTGGCGATGGAATTGTCTATCGTTTTTTTGCTAACTACTACACGATTAGCGAGTTCTTTTTCTGCCGCTACTTCCGCAACGGAATCTTCCAGGGCTTTCTTTCTGATTCGTGCCTGCTCTTCATCCAGCTTTTTCTTTTCAGCCAGTTCTCTGGCAATACGGGATTGCTCAGCTTTGTTAGCCGTTATTGAATCCTCAACATGCTTTTTCTGTTCTGCTAATTCCTGCGCCATTTTTTGCTGAGCTGCTTTTACAGCCGACAGAGAATCGTCTGCTTGTTTTTTGCGGGTAGCGGCTTCTATTTCGGCTTGCTTCTTCTTTTCCGCCAGTAATTCTTTAGCGGATTTTTCCTGGGCTGCCTTTGCATTGTTTATTGAATCGTCAAAGGCTTTTTTTCGCATAGCTGTTTCCTGTGCAAGTTGTTTGCGTTTTTCGGCCAGTTCCTGTGCTATGCGTTTATCTTCTGCTTTGGCATTGGCAACAGAATCTTCCACATGTTTCTTTTGAACGGCAGCGGCTATTTCCACTTGTTTTCTTCGCTCAGCCTTGATGTTATTTACAGAATCCTGAACGGCACGGTTATAGGCTTCGGCTTGTTGTTTCTTTTTTACAGAGGCCAGTTCCTTTTTCACTGATTCTTTTTCGGCTTTGGTTTTTGCCAGCGAATCTTCGAACATTTTTTTCTGTTGGGCAGCCTGAAGTTGTTGCCTGTTTAACTCAGCTAATTGTTTAGCTTGTTTTTCCTGGCTGGCTTTTATTTTGCTTAGCGAATCTTCAAATTGTTTTCTTTGAGCTGATGACATGCGCACTTGCCGTAATTCTGCTTCTGCCAATTCTTTAGCCAACCTTAACTGTTGGTCGCTTACAATGGCTACAGAGTCCTGGCGGGCTTTGCTCTTAACTGCTTTAAGTTCGGTACCCATACGCATTAGAGCTACCTGGGCTTTGGCCATTGAATCGGCCATCGCTTTTTTCTCTGCTTCGGCGCGGACTGTTCGAACGGAATCTACTGTCAGTTTTTTATTGGCCTGCTGCGCCTGCTCTATCAGGGTTTCTTTTTGTTGCAGTTCTATAGCCGCATGTGCTTCTTCCGCTTTTAGTCTTGCTATTGAATCCTTAGCATAGGTTTTACGGGTTTCAATCAACACACGGCTGATTGAATCTTCGAAATTCTTTTTAGCCGCTAATTGTTGTGCTGTGCGTTTCTGTTCGGCTTTGACCAGGCCGATAGAATCTTTCAGGGCCTTTTGCATAGCAAGTTGCTGTGCTTTTAACTCGCGTTCAGTGTGCACCCGTTCTATAGAATCGCGGACAGCAATACTACGTGCCAGGGAGAGGGCTTTGGCTACAGAATCCTGGTAAGCTTTTTTGGTGGCGGCCAGTTCTTTGGCCAGTTTTTCCTGCAAGGTTTTTACCCGTTGCAAGGAATCCTGTACGGCTTTTTTGGCGGCAGCCTCGCTATCAGCTTTTTCTTTTTCTGCCTTGTTACGTGCAGCGAATTCTGCGATGGTTTTCTGATGCTGTTCTTCCAGTACCTTTACCAGCGAATCTTCAAAAGCTTTTTGGGCAGCGGCGTATTGGGCTTTAACTTTCTCCTGTTCTTTTACATGGGCGATTGAATCGCGCGCAGCTTTTTGGGCTAACAAATCCAGCGCAGCCTTTTGAGCCTGGGCTATTGAGTCTTCATGTAATTTTTTAGCAGCAAGTTCTTTAGCAATCCGTTCTTTATCGGCTTTGACGTGGAGCACTGAATCGCGCACCATTTTTTCCCGGGTAAGGGCGAGCACTTTGGCTATAGAATCTTCAGCAGCCTTGTGGGCAGAACGCTCGGCGGCCAATTTTTCTTTTTCGACTTTGGCATGCTGCAATGAATCGCGAACAATTTTGTTGCGGGCCTCAGCATAAACTTTACCGATGGAGTCTTCGAATGCTTTTTGGGTGGCCAGTTTTTCGGCAAGGCGCTGTTTCTCTAATTTAACCTGTGCCACAGAATCTTCAACCATTTTACGGTGTGCGGCTTTTAAAGCCTTGGCAACAGAATCGGCAGCGGCTTTCTTTTCGGCAAGTTCTTTTGCTATGCGTTTTTGTTCGGCCTTAACCTGGGCGATGGAATCTTCCAGCAGTTTTTTAACCTGTAGTTCTTTGGCCATGCGTTCCTGTTCAGCCTTGGCTGCCAACAACGAATCTGTAACTGCTTTACGATGAATTTCTTCCGTTACGCGGGCAATGGAATCTTCAGCTTGCTTTTTGCGCGCTTTCGCCAGTACTTTTGCGATGGAATCTTCTTTGGCTTTTTCGGCGGCAGCTTCTTTAACCTGTCGTTCCTTATCTGCTTTTACACGAAGTATTGAATCGGCTGTTATTTTGCGTTGCGTTGCCTCCATTACTTTGCTGATGGAATCTTCATACAGCTTTTTCGCTGTTAAATCTGCCGCTATGCGCAGCTGTTCGGCTTTAGCGCGTGTCACAGAGTCCTGCCATATTTTTCGGCGGGCTGTTTCCAATACTGCGCTGAGTGAATCCTGGAAAGCTTTTTGACTGGCCTGCATTTTTGCTGCCTTTTCTTTTTCGGCCCTGTCGCGGTCTATGGAATCGCGCACAGATTTTAGCCGCACCTTTTCGTAAGCGCGTGTCATTGAATCCTCAAAAGATTTCTTTGCAGCAAGTTGCTGGCTGATGCGTTTTTGCTCAGCTTTAGCCATGTTGACCGAATCTTTAAAGGCTTTTTTAGCTGCCAGTTCTTTGCTTAGTTTTTCCTGCTGAGCCTTATATCGTGCAATGGAATCTTCCAGCGCCTTTTGACGATTGGCCTCTATTACCCGGCTCATGGAATCTTCAACCTGGCGCTTTCTTTCTAAGGTAGCTGCCATTACAATAGAGTCTTGATGTGCTTTTTTAAGGGCCATTTCTTTTGCGACTTTTTCCTTTTCAACCTTTAGCCTGAAAATGGAATCCTGCTGCATTTTTTTTCGGGCGGTAAGCAGTACTTTTGAGATAGAATCTTCATAAGCTTTTTGGGCGGCGCGGGCATTAGCAGCGGCTTGTAGTTCGCGCTTAGCGGCTTTGATAGAATCCAGTTGCAGTTTTTGTTTGGCAGATGCCATCACTTTGGTAACCGAGTCTTCATATGCTTTTTTAGCGGCCAGTGCGCTGGCGGCAGCTTGTAATTGTTGCTTAGCATGTTTAATTGAGTCAAGCTGAAGTTTTTGTTGCGCGGAGGCTAACACTTTTGCAATCGAATCTTCATATGCTTTTTTAGCTGCGCGAGCATTAGCCGCGGCCTGTAATTGTTGTTTAACCTGTTTTATCGAATCGAGCTGCATTTTCTGCTTTGCTTCTGTCAGCACTTTTGTTACAGAATCCTGGTAAGCTTTTTTAGCCAGCACTTCTTTTGCTATTCGTTTTTGCTCATTACGTACATTTTGTAAGGAATCCTGCACAAATTTTTGACGGGTGGCGGCCAGTACGCGGGTTACAGAATCCTGAGCAGCCTTTTGTTGAACCAATGCTGCGGCCAAACGTTTTTGCTCTGCCTTCACCCTGGCAAGCGAGTCGTTAAATGCTTTTTTGACGGCGAGCTCAGCAGCCAGGCGTTCCTGTGCTGCTTTTGCCTGAATAACAGAATCCTGCACAGCCTGTAATTTGGCTGCCTGTGCAACCCTGGCTAAGGAATCGCGTACTTCTTTTTTGCGTTGTGTTACCATTACTTTGGTAACGGAATCATCGTATTCTTTTTTGGCTATTAGCTCGCGAGCTACCCGTTTTTGGTCAAGCCGCATCTGAATTATTGAATCTTCAAGTGCTTTTTTAACGGCCTGGTCGTTTTTAGCATTGCTGGCTAACATGCGGCTGTTTTGCAATTCGGTTTGCAGGTGGGCAATACTATCCTGGGCGGCTTTTAGCTTTAAATCCTCAACGGGGTCAAGAGCTTTGGCGGCTGTGTATACCTGGTGGTTAGCGGCAACTACCGATGTAACTGGTTTGCCATCGGTACCGCTGATGGGCACTACCGGTTTAAGATCGCCATTGGCTGTAACCTTTGAAGCATCGTAACCTGCTGGCATTTGTACTTGGTGAGTGCGGTCGGGCGAAAGAAGGATATCCAGCTTATAATCCAAAGGCAGGTTAAAACCGATGGTGGAAACATAAAAAGTAGTATCGCGGTATTTGTTGATGATTCCGGCGGAGCGCTTATCAATACTAACCCGGTAGTTGGTTTCGTACTCCAGCTTAAAATTATAGTAACCGTCAACGCCGGTGGTTTGGCGGTCTTCTTTACGGGTCATTATATTTTTAAGGATGATCGTAACGTCTTTTAGGGGAAAATCCTGGTCGGAGCTTTTAACCGAACCCAGCAGACGCATGCCGTCTTTTTTTAGCTTGAAGGTTGCCGTTGTTACATCAGGAATGGCCTTTTTATCAGTAGTAATAGTAAAAGTAGTATCGGTGTAGCCGGGATATGAGATTTTAAATGTGTAGGTAGCGTTTTTAGCGGGTGTAAATTTGAAAGAACCGTCAAAATAGGTTTTGATGGTTTCGAGCAACTGCCCGGTTTGGTACACTTCAACTTTGGCCTGAAAAACTGGCGCACTTAGTGTATCTCCCTTTTTTACAAAACCAGTAAAGTCCTGGGCCCACAGGTGGGAACAGAACAGCAAGGCTATCCACAAAAAGGGTAGTTTTACTTTCACAGTGTTAACGTTGTGCTAATACGTTGAATACAGCAAAAAGGTTCGCCCCTTCCGTCCCCGTAGGGGAAACCAAGGCCAATACAAACAGCCGCCATAACGGAGATTATTTGTATTAGTATTTAGTCTCCCCTTCGGGGACGGAAGGGGCTGCTTTTTTTAGTTACGCTGCAATTTAGGGCGCAAATAGGTAGCGGTATACGAGTTTTTTGCACTAAAAATACCCTCGGGTATACCCTGGTAGACAAGTTCGCCCCCTTCGTCACCGCCATCAGGGCCAAGGTCTATGAGCCAATCGGCGCATTTTATAACGTCCATATTGTGCTCAATAACCAATACAGAGTGTCCTGCCTCAATAAGTTGGTTGAACGAAGAGATGAGTTTGTTGATATCGTGGAAGTGAAGACCCGTAGTTGGCTCATCAAAAATGAATAGAATAGGGTCTGGTGCTGAGCCCCGGGTAAGGAAGGATGCCAGCTTTACACGTTGTGCCTCTCCGCCGCTTAAAGTGGAGCTGCTTTGGCCCAATTTTACATAGCCTAAACCCACATTACGTAAGGGAGATAATTTAAGGACGATGTCGTTGTTCTCGTTAAAGAAATCAATGGCCTCATCAACGCTGATTTCAAGAATGTCATAAATGTTGAGTCCTTTATATTGAACTTCGAGCACTTCCTCTTTAAACTTGCGGCCATTGCATGCTTCGCATTTTAAATGCACATCGGCCAGAAACTGCATTTCAACAACTACCTCGCCTTCGCCTTTGCAAACTTCACAGCGGCCTCCTTCAACGTTAAAAGAAAAATCTTTAGGTTGGTAACCACGGATTTTAGAAAGCTGTTGTTTGCTGAATAAATCGCGGATGCCATCATAAGCCTTTACATAAGTAACCGGGTTAGAGCGCGAACTGCGGCCTAAAGGGTTTTGGTCTATCATTTCAACAGCCGTAACGCTATGCATATCACCACGCATATCTTTATACTGGCCGGGCTTTTCACCGGTGCCATCAAACAGGCGCATCATGGCCGGGTAGAATATTTTTTTGATGAGCGTGGTTTTACCCGAACCGCTTACTCCGCTAACAACTGTTAAAGCATTCAGCGGAATTTTTACATCTATGTTTTTAAGGTTGTGCTGGCTGGCACCGGTAATTTCAATCCAGTTAGAAGGGTTTCTTCTTTTGGGATTGTATTTAATCTCCAGTTCACCGTTCAGGTATTTGGCGGTGAGGGTGTTTGATTTAAGAAGATCTTTAGCGTTGCCGTTATACATTACTTCGCCGCCGTAAATGCCGGCTTCGGGGCCCATATCAACAATATGGTCACTCTGAAGCATAATGTCTTCATCGTGTTCAACTATAACTACTGTGTTGCCAAGGTCGCGGAGGTTCTTTAATACTTTTATCAGTCTTTCTGTATCGCGTTGGTGCAGGCCGATACTAGGTTCATCTAAAATGTAAAGCGAAGAAGTAAGGTTACTGCCGATAGAGCGGGTTAGGTTTATACGCTGGGTTTCGCCCCCGGACAAGGTGTTTGATAAACGGATAAGCGTTAAGTAGCCTAAACCCACATCCATCATGGTTTGCAGGCGGTTTTTTATTTCAACCAAAATGCGTTCGGCTACTTTGCTGTCAGAAGCGGAAAGCTCCATATTCTTAAACAGCAGGTATAACTCCTTAATAGGCATCAGCAATACATCGGTAATATTTTTGCCATCAATTTTTACGTATTGTGCATCGGGCCGAACGCGCGAACCCTTACAATCAGGGCAGTTGGTTTTCCCCCGGTAACGACTGGCCATTACGCGGTATTGAATTTTATAACTCTTCTCTTCAAGATACTTAAAGAAGGCGTTTAATCCGTTAAAGTATCCGTTACCTTCCCAAATCAGTTTCTTTTCTTTTGCGTTCAGGTCTTTGTATGCACGGTGGATAGGGAAATCAAACAGCACACCTTTTTTAATTAATGGTTCGGCCCATTCGCTCATTTTTTCGCCTCTCCAGGGGGCAATCGCTCCTTCATACACAGATAGTTCCTTATCAGGTATAACCAGGTCTTCATCAATACCCATTACCGAACCAAACCCTTCGCAGGTTTTGCAGGCACCATAAGGGTTGTTGAAGTTGAAAAAGTTAGGATTTGGAACCTCGAAACTGATGCCATCGGCTTCAAACTTATTAGAGAAACGCTTAATACCGGCCCCCTCTAAATCTCCCCCGTTGGGGGAGACTTTAACACCCGAAGATGCCTGATATTCGATAATGCATTCACCATGCCCTTCGCTAAAAGCAGTTTGGACGGAGTCGGCCACACGCGATTTTAGGTCTTCATCCTGTTTAACTACAATTCTGTCAACCAAAACCATCAGGGATTTTGAAGTCTCCCCCTTAGGGGGAGATTTAGAGGGGGCCTTTTCGAGCAGTTCCTCAATTTTGGCTACTTCGCCCTTAAATTTGACCCGTGTAAAGCCCTTTTGCAGCAGCAGTTTAAGGTCTTCGGCCATGTTTTTATGTATTTTATCTTCAAAGTAGATAAATATCTTTTCATCGTCTTTTAGCTTGAAAATGAAGTCGATAACATCTTTTACCTCATGTTTTATAACCAGGTCGCCTGTAACGGGAGAGTAGGTTTTGCCTACCCGGGCGAACAAAAGGCGCAGATAATCGTATATCTCAGTTAGCGAGCCAACGGAGGAGCGCGTTGTTCTTGTAGATACTTTTTGTTCGATAGCAATGGCAGGGCATAAACCTTTGATGTAATCCACATCTGGTTTATCTAGCCGGGTAAGGAACTGGCGGGCGTAGCTGGATAAGGATTCAACATAACGCCGCTGGCCTTCGGCATACAGTGTATCGATAGTGAGAGAGGATTTACCGGAGCCTGAAACGCCGGTAATAACGATAAAACGGTTCTTCGGAAGTTCGACATCAACATTCTTTAAATTGTGAACGCGGGCGCCCTTGATAAAGATTTTTTTTTCGTCGACTGAAAATTTATTTGGTAATTTCAATTTAGTTTATTTATCTTTGGAATAACAAAAAACAACAAGAGCCTATAGCAATCTCATTTCTACTCTGATTTTTTAGATTCGCAAATTTAGTTTTTAAGGCTCATTTCAACGTAATTTTAGTAACAAGTATTGGTAATTTTTTTGCTTACACCACTATTTGCCCTCGTCCTTCGGCTTCGCTCAGGATGACAAACGTGGCCGGAAGTTGAAAAGATTTAAAAAATAAAATTTACCATCCTTCGGCTAACGCTCAGGATGACATTTTACAACAAACAAACAAACTAAACCAAAAGTTCCGCCTATAGCAACCACTCTACGTTTTTATTTCATCACCTAAAACGTAACGTTATGCGCACTCAATTAATGAGCGATCAGGAGTTGGTTGACCAATACCTCGCAGGCAACGAACTTGCCCTTGAAAGACTTATTACCCGCCACAAAGACAAAATCTTTACCTCCATCTACCTGATGGTGAAAGACGAATATCTGGCGGAAGATATCTTCCAGGAGACATTCATCAAAGCTATAGATACGTTACGCGCCGGCAAATACAATGAGGAAGGCAAGTTTGCCCCCTGGGTTGCCCGTATTGCCTACAACCTGTGCATTGACCATTTCAGAAAACTGAAAAGAGTGCCCGGTATTGTTACCAGTGAGGGTGATGACATTTTCAAATACATGAAATTTGAAGAAACCCCGGTTGAAGAACATATACAACTGGAGAAGTTTGAAGGCAAACTGAAAGAACTGATTGAGCAATTGCCCGAAGAGCAGAAAGAAGTAGTTATACTGCGCCACTTCTTTAACTTCAGCTTTAAAGAGGTTTCGGAATATACCAACTCGCCTATTAATACCTGTTTAGGCCGTATGCGCTATGCATTGATTAACCTGCGCAAACTGATGGAGCAGAATAATGTAGTGTTCAGATACTAGATTTAAGACGGTTGTTGTTTATAAGGCCCACTCCGATTCGTTTCCGGGGTGGGTTTTTTTATTTCCTGAAAAGTTGATCTATGAGGCAACATTTTTTGTCCTAAAAAATAATTTATAGGAAATTAAATATTAAAAATCCCCTTGCCAAATTCGTTTTATATACCTAACTTACCGGGGTATAACCGCTGAAAAGACCTTTTGGTGTTTATGGGGGTTGAATTCGTAACTATTGATTATTAATAGTTTGCGCCGTATTTTAAGGAAAGCGATGGCTTATGAAATCAGAGTTGCCCACTAACGTTGAGTTTAAAGCATTATTCGAATCGGCACCCGGGCTTTACCTGGTGCTTTTGCCTGACCTGACTATTGTAGCTGTTAGTGATGCCTATGCCAAAGCGACCATGACGGTGCGTGAAAAAATTACAGGCCGGGGATTATTTGAAGTTTTTCCGGATAACCCTGCCGATGCCACCGCTGACGGGGTTTCAAACCTGGGGGCCTCGCTACAATATGTTTTGCAGCACCGTACTGCGCATACCATGGCTGTGCAGAAATACGACATCCGCAGGCCAGACGGCACTTTTGACGTGAGATATTGGAGTCCGCTAAACAAGCCTGTATTGGATGAGCTTGGCCAGGTGGCATACATTATACACCGGGTTGAGGACGTAACAGAATTTGTACGTTTGAAGGAGGAAGAAGCTGCACGCAACAAACTCACAGAGGGCCTGCATAGCCGCCTGCAGGAAACAGAAATGGAGATTTTTAAGCGTTCCACCGAGATACAGGAAATGAATAAAAAGCTGCTGGATATGAACAACAACCTGGAATCGTTTTCATATTCGGTGTCGCATGATTTACGGGCCCCGTTACGGGCCATATCCGGGTATAGCCACATGCTTTTGGAGGATTATGGACCTGGGCTTGACGAAGAGGCCCTTCGTTTGTTAAATAACATAATAAGCAACTCGGTAAGAATGGGGACGCTTATTGATGAACTGCTTGATTTTTCGCGTCTTAGCAGAAAGGAGTTGGTAAAAACACCTTTTGTGATGCAGGATGCCGTGGCTATTATTCGGCGTGAGTTAATGATGTTAGAAGGGGGAAGGGATATTGAATGGCGTGTTGGAGAACTACCATCTGTTTTGGCTGACAGCACAACTATGAAACAGGTTATCACCAACCTTATTTCCAACGCTTTAAAGTATTCGCGCCACAAACCAAAGGCCATCATAGAAATAGGTGCAAAGGCTGAACCGGACAAAGTGGAATATTACATCAAAGACAACGGCGCCGGGTTTGATATGAAGTATGCCCATAAACTGTTCGGGGTATTTCAGCGTTTGCATTCGGTTACTGAATTTGAAGGGACGGGTGTGGGTTTGGCTATTGTGCAGCGCATTATTCATAAACACGGAGGCCAAATACGGGCGGAAGGAATACCGGGTGAAGGGGCCACATTTTATTTTTCGTTACCTGCCTGATTAACGGGCAATTAAATCTCAACCAGATGAAAAATGAGGACATTGAGATTCTGATAATTGAAGATAATATGGCCGATGCAGAAATGACTATCAGAGCCCTGAAGCGAAGCAAACTTGCCAATAGCCTGCTACATGTGCAGGATGGCGAAGAGGGCCTGGATTATATTTTTTGCCGCGGGAAATATGCTGGCCGGCATATTGAAAATGCTCCCCGTGTAATTCTGTTAGACCTTAAAATGCCGAAGGTAAATGGCATAGAAGTTTTGCAGCAGGTAAAGGGCGATGAGCGTACTAAAAGCATTCCGGTGGTAATGCTAACCTCATCGAAGGAGGACCCGGATATTAAAACCTGTTACAAGCTGGGTGTAAACAGCTATGTGGTAAAACCCGTTGTATTTGACTCATTTGCCAAGGCAATTTCAGAGCTTGGGTTATACTGGATGATAGTTAACCAGCCGGCCAAGTAGAGAAAATGCGAAGGCGAGGCCTTTTCAATATTTCAGCTTAATAACCACCTTTTTTAAAAACTCAGGTTGGTTGTGTGTGTAAAACCCCGGTGCATGTACATCCTGCGGCATCAGCAGGCAGAACATGCCGGTGCCCACCCAAACCCAATCGCCCTTGCCATTGTACAGCGAGTAATCTTTTTCAGCATTATAGGCCTGGATTTCCGTCATGGTATTCATGGGGGCATAACCTATGCGCTCGCTTCCGCTAACGCTATAGTGTATGTCGCAGTATATTTTGTGGGCTTCCCATCCACAATCTGCGGCAGGTTTAGTGGAGTAGCTATTTACTATTGCATAAACATCCTGCCCATCAATTTCGTATTGGCCGTTTTCCATTTGGGGCAGTTCGTTTTGATGTTTGTTCAGCCATTGCAGGGCTTTGGCCAGGTTGGGGCTGCTGTTATAATAAGCGGAGGCGTTTTTAAGGTTGTCTATCAGCATTTTAGTAAATTATCAGGCGCAAATATAGTTTCATTTGTGCCTTGTGTCTGGGGCGAAATTTACGATAACATATTTTTTGTTTTTACGCAAAATTTCGGGCGCCTGTATACGTTCAATATGCAGATTGGTTTAATGAAAAGTTTTTTTGCAGGAGCGCACAATAAATTTTTGAGGTAGCGTTTTAATGATGTCGAAAAAATTAAAAATCAGAAAACCACAACACATGATTCAAACATCTACACCAAACCTCCTTTTACTTCACGCTTACGGCGAAACTTCCGCAGCACAAAAAGAGGTACTAGCCACAGAGCTTATCAATGACCCTGCATTACACGAAGAGTTGATAACTGTAATTAAAAGTAAGCGTGCCTTAAATGCCAAAATGATGAGCCCCAGCAATACTTCGGTGCGCATTATAATGGAGCACAGTTACAAAACCGAACATTTACAGGAAATTTAGCTCTCGGAATCAGGATTTAAGAGCCAAGACTTTATGTAGCGGGAAGGACCTTTGAAGGGCCTTCCCGTTTTGCTTTTAGCACAAAAGCAAAACGGCTGTATTTTGTAAATAATGTTTACGGCACTTTCTAATTTGGTGCCTTATTGTAGTTTAGCACAAAACATATTTTATGAGGAAGCTATCTTTTATAGCTGTGATGGTATTATTGGTAATTGCTTCGTGCACTAAAAAAGCGGCTCCCACCGTAAGCACCGGCCCCAAAGAACCTGCCATAGATGGCACCCCAATATATACGCAAAATTGTGCAAGATGCCACGGCGCAAACGGCACCGGCGAACGTGGGCCAGACCTTACAAAAACAGATTATGACAAGGCCGGTGTAACTGATGCCATTTTTAACGGCGGTGGCCGGATGCCTTCGTTTGGAGATAAGCTTACAAGTAAAGAAATTTCGGCGGTGGCGGATTTTGTTTTACATTTAAAAAAGTAGATGGAAAGATATTATGCCATAGGTTTAATGAGTGGTAGCTCGCTGGATGGATTGGATATTGCATATTGCGAATTCGTTTTTGAAAACGGGCAGTGGGCTTTTAAGGTGCTGCTTACTGATGTAGTTGTTTACCCTGATGAATGGATACAGGAAATAAAAAGTTTGCCGGTATCATCAGCCATGTCGCTTTGGCAAAGCCATACTGCTTTGGGCCATTATTTTGCGGAGCAGGTGAACGCATTTATTGCCAGGCAAAATTTACAGGGCAAAGTTGACCTGGTGGCCTCGCACGGGCATACTATTTTTCATTTCCCCGACAAAAAAATGACTACGCAAATTGGCGATGGCTCAGCCATTGCAGCAGTAACTGATTTGCCGGTTGTTTGCGATTTCCGCTCGGGAGATATTGCTGACGGTGGGCAGGGAACGCCCATTGTGCCTATTGGCGACCGTTTGCTGTTTGCTGATTACCGGTTTTGTTTAAATATAGGCGGCATTGCCAATATTAGCTGCAAAACCGGGGAGCCGAATGGCATTGTGGCTTTTGATATTTGCGCAGCTAACCAGGTATTAAACTCGCTGGCAAACCGGTTAGGTAAAGAATATGATGCCGGTGGCGATTTGGCAAGGCAGGGCAAGGTACACCCGCCTCTGTTGCAGAAATTAAATGAGCTTGATTTCTACAAATTGGATTATCCAAAATCGTTAGATAACGGTTACAGCCGCGAACTTATTTTGCCGCTGATTGAAGGATTTGATATTTCTGTAAATGATAAGCTGAGTACTTATACTGAACACATTGCAGCGCAGGTGGCAGCACATATTAAAGCTATAGTAGCCAAAGAGAATTTAAGCTTTGCAGCAAAAGAAAAAATGCTGGCCACCGGTGGCGGCGCTTTCAACACTTTTTTAATTGAGCGCATTAAACAACTGGCAAATATTGCGGTAATAGTGCCTGCTGAAGAATTGGTAAAATTTAAAGAAGCTTTGGTTATAGCCCTGATGGGCGTGCTGCGTATGCGCAATGAAGTTAATGTGCTTAAAAGCGTTACAGGCGCAAAAAAGAATTCGGTTGCAGGTGCGGTTTACAGGCCGTAGTCTTTTGGCGGCTGTTGGATTAACCATAGCGTAACCGTCCCCATGCAATAAAAAGGCAAACACCAAAAATAATAACGTTGGTAATCACGTTTCTATACTCATTTCTTTTATAGTGTATTACGGCCGCAAATGGCATAATAAATGCAAGGCAAAACGCAGCAATAGGTGTAAGAATGGGGTAAACGTTAATCCAATGCGGTAGTATTAAGCCCAATGCCCCTATAATTTCGGAAACCCCTATAAAGCGGGTAAAAACAAGGGGCAGGCCTTCAACACCGGTTTGGCCCATAGCCACAAGTTTTTGTTCAGAAAAATATGATTTGCATAACCCTGAATAACAAAAGGCAAGCGCAATAAATGATTGAGTAATCCAAAGTACTGTGTTCATGTTTTATTTTTAGGCAAAGTTGAACACAGAGCGGTTAATCTCCTTTGATAAATGTCAAAAAGTCAGATTTGCGAGCGCATTCTGCTCAGGGTTTCCTGGGTCATGCCCAGGTAAGAAGCAAGAATGCCAAGTGGCACGCGCCTGATATAATCTGGTTTGCTTTTCAGCAGTGCTTTATACCGGTTTAAAGCGGTAGAGAAATGAAGGTCATCAAACCGCTGTTGTAACTGAACCAACCCCGATGCAACCAGGAGGCGACCAAGCCGCTCAATATCGTGATAGTCAACATATAGCTTTTCCAAATCATCATAATGAACCGACCATAATACTGAGGGCTCTAACAATTCAATTGTTCTCCGGTCAGGTTGCCTGGTAATAAAACTGAGTATAGAGCAGGCAAATGTATTTTCGGCACTTATCCAGTCGGTAACATCCTTGCCGTTTTTTATATAGTAAGTTCTGGTCAATCCCTGTTCTACAAAATAAAGATGGTTGCAAATAGTATTTTGTTTTATCAATACATGCCCCTTTGGCAGTTCCAGTCTTTTTAAAACAGCGGCGAGTGCCCCCTGGCCAACGGGGGACAACCTTGTAAATTGTACAACTACTTCAAAAAACTTATCCATTATGCAAATATACCGGCAGTATCCGTAAAGTTAAAGTTGAATAACACCCCCTGTTTTTAATATTTAAATGCGAGTTTTGAGCCCTATGAAAAAACTGCTGTTATTGTTGCTTGTTGGCCCCACCTGTTTAATAGCCCAGGAGGTTAACCCCAGCACTATATCTTTCGATTTTAATAAGAAAAAAAAGCAAGACGATTCTACCGGTTGGCAGGAACCGGCAGAGGAAAATGTGGATTCAGCTGTTGTAAAGAAGCATAAAGAAAAAAAGCAAACAGAAAAATTGCCCGAGCTGAAACCGCTTGGCAGCGACAGGCCTTATGACTATAAAAAGGACGGAGTGTTTTCGGGCCTCTTTCATGCGGGTTTCAATGCTGCGCAGATTGATGGCGACAATGAATACGGATATAAATACTTTGGTTTTGAAGGCGGGGTTGGGGCGCTGGCCAGGTTCCATAAAATATTTTCAGTTAGCCTTGAGCTTAACTATAGCATGCTGGGTGCACGGGCGCGTTTAACACCATCGGCAACAAATCTGGAAGCATACCAGGTACAGCTGGATTATGTTGAGGCGCCGGTAGCAATAAATGCGCATTACAGGGAGATTTTAATAGCCAGTATTGGTGTAGCCCCCGGTTATTTAACCCGCTATAAGGAGTTTGATTACGATGGGATTAATATTACCAGCCAAAACAACCGTTTAGGCGAACCCCGCAAATTTGGTATGGCAGGGTTTGCAAGTTTATATGTTGTAATTAAACAACACTTTGCCATTGGAGGCAAGTTTTCGTACTCGATGGTAAAAATACGGGATGCACTCTCAGGCACCCGGGTTAACGGAGAGTATAACAATTACCTGACCCTGGATTTTAAGTATATTTTAAACAGGGTGAAAAAGAAGAAATAGTAAAAACTATATTGCGCAAAAATTAAAGTATGCTGGTTATAGGTATTACAGGCGGCTCAGGCTCGGGGAAGACGACGGTGGTGAAGAAGATACTTGAGAAGTTTCCTGCTCAGGAAGTAGCTATAGTGCACATGGACAGCTACTACAAAGACAATGGCCATTTAAGCAAAGAAGAAAAAGAAAAAATAAATTTCGACCATCCTGATTCGCTGGAGTTTGACCGGCTATATAGTGATTTACTTGCCCTTAAAAGCGGCAAAGCTATTGAGCAGCCTGTTTACGATTTTGTTACCTGCGCGCGCAAAGCTGAAACCATACATACAGAACCTAAGCATGTAATAATGGTGGAAGGTATTTTACTTTTTACCGACCCGCGCCTGCGCGACCTTTGCAACATTAAAATATTTGTGGATGCCGAAGCCGATGACCGGGTAATGAGAATTGTGCACCGCGATACCCAGGAGCGCGGCCGTAATGTAAAGGATGTTTTAGACCGGTACGGACTGGTAAAGCAAATGCACATTCAGTTTATAGAGCCAACCAAACGTTTTGCCGATATTATTATACCCCAGGGAGGAGAGAACCAGGTGGCTATTGATATGATAGTGGCTACCATAAGGCTTAAATTGCAGCAGGAAGGGATAAAGTAGAGCAGGTTGGTAATTAACAATGTGTCGTCCTCCCTCTGTTTAGATTTTGCCATCCGTTAAATCATAAACTCCAGGTCATTATAATACCGGATTACTTTTTGGTAATATGCTTCGTACTGTGGAAGAATGTTGTCGATATTAAATGTTTTAGCCTGGGCGTAAGCGTTCTTTTTAAATTGCTTCAGGCGGGCTTCGTCTTCTAAAATATAGATGGCGTTTTTGGCCATATCTTCATAATCGCCAACGGGGCTTAAAAAACCGGTTTTGCCTTGTATGTTTATTTCGGGGATGCCACCTGCGTTTGATGAAATAACCGGCACCTCCACTGCCATCGCTTCCAGTGCGGCCAAACCGAAGCTTTCAGTCTCTGAAGGAAGAATAAAGAGGTCGGAAATGGCCAGCAGGTCTTCAACGGCATCTTGTTTACCCAGAAAGCGTACTTGTTCTGAAATTCCGAGTTTACGGCAAAGTACCTCAATTCCACTGCGCTCCGGGCCGTCGCCTACCAGGAACAATTTAGAGGGTATTTTTTTCAGCACCAGGTCAAACATCATTACCACATCTTCCACACGCTTTACTTTACGGAAGTTGGAAACGTGTATTAATATCTTCTCTCCGTTAGGTGCAATGGCCGTTTTAAAATGGTCTTTGTTGGTTTTTTTAAAGCGCGAAAAATCGATAAAATTAGGTATTACTTCAATTTCGCGCGTAATACCGAAGTTATTATAGGTATCGTCTTTTAAACTTTTAGATACTGAGGTGATGCCATCGGAGTGGTTAATGGAATATTCCACCACCGGTTTATAACCCGGGTCTTTGCCCACCAGGGTAATATCAGTGCCGTGCAGGGTGGTAACAAAGGGCAGGTTATAACCGCGCTCTTTTAAAATAGACCTTGCAATAAGGGCAGAAGAAGCGTGGGGGATGGCGTAATGCACGTGCAGGATATCAAGTTTTTCGTAGCGGGCTACGTCTACAATTTTACTGGCCAGTGCGCTTTCGTAAGGCTGGTACTGAAACAGTGGATAATCAAGAGCCGAAACTTCGTGATAGAAGATATTCTCATTAAACGAATCAAGGCGCACCGGTTCCTGGTAGGTAATAAAATGCACTTTGTGCCCTTTGCGAGCCAGGGCTTTGCCCAACTCAGTTGCAATTACACCGCTACCGCCGTATGTGGGGTAACAGACTACGCCTATGTTCATTGGTGTTGGTTTTGAAAGCTCTAATGTAAGCAGTTTGTGTTAAGGGACTAATAACACTACAGGAGCATGTTTTGTTGGGATTCATCCATACATAAATTGAAGGGGACGCTGATCTGTTATGATGATTATGGTTGTTTATTGAGAGGAAAAGTGAGCGGCGGACGAGGCTCGAACCCGCGACCTTCAGTTTGGGAAACTGATGCTCTACCAACTGAGCTACCACCGCATAAAACAATTTTGAGAGTGATTTACCTCTTAAACATATGCGAATGTATAAAAACTTTATTCCTCTAAAAAGTAGCTGTTTTGATGGTTTAACCTGCAAATTTAGGTGTGACTTGGTTTAACCCCAATTAACCATGAGCACGTTTAAAGCCCTTTTGGACAAAAGAAGAAAACTACCGGATGAAACCTATCTGATCTGTTAGAGTTTACACTTGCATAACATTTAAAGAGCTCAATCTTAAAACCTATTTACCGGAGGAATAATTTCATGCATCAAAGCAAGTGTTTAGATTTGAAATCGGTGGGTGAACCCGCAAGTCATTTTAATTCCCCTAGTGAATAAAATGGGCACTTTTTGAAATTAGATTACTTTTACGGCCACTTAGAACAAATTATTTGTTGGGGAAATTATGGAGTTTGCACAGTTAAAAAGTAACTTAAAAAAAGATTTCAACGGCTTAAAAACCAAATTAAAGGTTGCATTGTTGGGCGATACCCCTACCCAGCTTTTAAAGCAGGCGTTGAAAGGCTATGGATATGAAGTTGCTGTAGACTTTGAAATTTTTGAAGCCGACTTTGACCAGATTGACCAGCAGATACTTGACCCGACTTCAGAGCTATATCAATCTGAATCAGACTACATCGTTATTTTTGCATCGGTACAGAAAGTTCAGCTGAAATTTTATAAAAAACCCTTAGAAAAGCGTAAAGATTTTGCATCTGAATATATTGACTATGTAAGGCATCTTGCCAATACTATTCATGACAACACCACGGCAAGAATTATACTTTTCAACTTTCCTGAAATTAACGATAGCGTTTTCGGAAACTTCTCCAATAAAACTGAAATGTCGTTTATATACCAGTTGCGCAAGATAAATTTGAGCCTGATGGATCTCAGTCGCAACGTCAAAAACCTTTTTATTAATGATTTGTGTAGCCTGGAAGCCACTGCCGGGCATAATAATGTTATTGACCAGAAGTTCTATATCAATACGGGCATGACACATTCATTGGATTTCTTGTATCCAGTGGTAAAAAACATTACCGACATCATACTGGCTATTCATGGTAAGTTTAAAAAATGCCTGATACTTGACCTTGACAATACCACCTGGGGCGGAATTATTGGTGATGATGGTTTGGAAGGAATTCAGATTGGCGACCTTGGTATTGGTAAAGCGTTTACACAGCTGCAAACGTGGGCTAAAGAGCTAAAAGAGCGTGGTATTATTATTTGCATTTGCAGTAAAAATACAGAAAGTGTAGCCATGGAACCCTTCGAAAAGCATCCTGATATGGTGCTCAGGATGAATGATGTTGCTGTTTTTGTTGCCAATTGGGAAAATAAAGTTGACAATATCAGACACATTCAATCGGTATTAAACATTGGGTTTGACTCCATGGTTTTTTTGGACGACAACCCATTTGAGCGTAACATGGTACGAATGGGCATTCCTGACCTGACTGTTCCGGAACTTCCCGAAGACCCGGCGGACTATTTACCGTATCTGCAGTCACTTAATTTATTTGAAACCGCATCTCATTCGGCGGAAGATAAGAATAGAACAGAACAATACCAGGTAGAAGCCAAGCGGGTAAGCGTTCAAAAATCATTTGCCAATGAGGATGAGTTTTTGCAAAGCCTTGAGATGAAATCAAAGGTTTCGGCTTTTGATAAATTTAGTGTCCCCCGAATTGCGCAGCTTTCGATGCGTTCTAACCAGTTTAACCTGCGCACGGTAAGATATACCGAGCAGGATATTGAAAACCTGATTTCCAATCCTTTTTACTACAATATCTACTTTACGCTTGAAGACAAGTTTGGCGACTATGGCCTGATAAGCCTAATCGTTCTGAAGAAAGACAACGGCGATAGCCTGTTTATAGAAACCTGGCTGATGAGTTGCCGCGTATTAAAGCGTGGTATGGAGGGCTTTGTTCTTAACAACATTGTAGCAACAGCCCGTAGTAATGGCTTTAAGAAAGTGATAGGTGAATATATTCCTACCGCTAAAAATGACATGGTGCGCGGACACTATAAAAACCTGGGCTTTACCGAACGGGGTGATAAATGGGAAATAGATGTGGCCCAATATGAAGACAAAAAGAATTTTATTTTACCGATTCAAAAATAAAAATGGCCGAGGACTACATTTCTGTTATAACAAGTCTGCTGGAAAAAACGAATGCAATCCAGGCTAAAAAGTTTAAGACTTTTCTGGATACATGCGATGACCTTTATCGAAAAAGGGCAAATCTTTTCTTTTCGCAGTATGAGCGGTTGCTTAACCATCTGGGTAAGGATTTCAGCTATTCTGTTGATTGTTATAATCGTATGAACACGGACATGTTGTACGAACGTATTCAGTTTCTTGACACAGGCAAATATTCAAATCAATCTTTTGAAGATGTAAAGAATAAGATATACCTGAGCCCCGATGCTTTTGAACATCATATGCATGGTTTGGCAATTGCCCAGTTTGTTTGGTGGGATCAATATCAGCGTTTTTCATTCTTTGCCGATAACCTGCATAAATACGTTGACCGCACTGGCCGGTATCTTGAGGTGGGAGGGGGCCATGGCCTCTATATTTCTGAAGCCCTGAGGCACTTTAATAATGACACCACTTTTGACCTTGTAGATATAAGCCCCACCTCGATCGAAATGTCGAAGGTGGCCCTTAACACCAACCGTGTAAATTACATTTTGAAAGATATTTTTGATTTTGATGGTAAAGAAAAGTTCGACTTTATTACTATTGGCGAGGTAATTGAGCATGTAGAAGACCCTAAGGCCCTGATGCAAAAGCTTGGTGAGTTGCTGAATGACAACGGGACTATATATGTTACCACACCGGCCAATGCGCCAATGATAGACCACATCTACCTTTTTCATGACGCAGAAGACATAAGGAGTTTCCTGCAAAACGCAGGCTTTAAGATCGTTGACGAAAGGGCAGTATTTGCAGAAAACATGGAATACAAAAAAGCCGTTAAATACAAAGTACCCCTCATGTACGCAGCATTTATTCAAAAATCATAAATATAACCAATGAGCAACGCCGAAATAATAGCTGATTTGACCAAAATAATGGAAAAAATTTTTGATGTCAGTGACCTTAAAATTTCAATGGATACGGTAGCAACTGATGTTGAAGATTGGGATTCGCTGAACCACATTCAGATGGTAGTGGCAGTAGAAAAGCACTTCAAAATAAAATTCAGTTCCACTGAAATTCAAAACTGGAAGAATGTAGGGGAAATTGTAGCCAGCATTCAAAACAAGCTTGGCTAAAGTATGATTTCCAAATACAATCTTGTATTTCACCACATTGGCTGTTTGACACAGGATATGGAGGAGAGCAAACGCATATATGCGGTTGCCATGGGCCTTGAAGCCGTGTCTGAAACATTTAATATCAGCAGTCAGTGTGTGAAGGTTTGTTTTATTACATTGGCTAACGGTACGTTTCTGGAGCTTATTGAACCTGTTGGCGAAAACCCCAGCTTACAGAAAATATTGAAATCAAAAAACCCGTTTTATCACCTGGGTTTTTTAACTGATGATATTGATGCAACAATAGAAAGAATGCTCAATGACGGATGTTACCTGGTTAATACTGTTTATTCGGAAGCATATAATAACAAAAAATGTGCTTTTATTTATACCGGAGAGATGCACCTTATTGAACTAATTCAAAAATAAACCGGCTTACGATACGGCAAAACACTATTAACAACTATGCTTTTTAATTCGTTTGAGTTTGTCGTTTTTTTTATAGTTGTAACGCTTCTGTATTTTAACCTGCCGTATAAGGTAAGGTGGGCTTTTTTGCTGGCGGCCAGCTGTTTTTTTTACATGTTCTTTAAGCCCATCTATATTTTTATTCTGTTCTTCACAATTTTCATCGACTACTTTGCGGGTATCTGGATAGAAGGACAACATGACCCTAAAAAACGCAAACTTTATCTTGGGCTAAGCATCGCAGCCAATATCGGTGTTCTCGCTATATTCAAATATTATAACTTTCTTAACGGCAATATCAGCGGACTTCTGGAACTGTTCGGGGTGCATAACCCCATACCTTATCTCAATATCCTTTTGCCTATAGGACTTTCATTTCACACGTTTCAGGCAATGAGCTATACGCTTGAAGTATACCGGGGCAATCAAAAAGCCGAAAGAAACTTTGGCATATACGCCTTGTACGTTATGTTCTATCCTCAATTGGTGGCCGGACCTATTGAACGCCCGCAAAACATTATTTATCAGTTTTACGAAAAGCATGATTTCGATTATGAAATGGTTTCAAGCGGACTAAGGCTGATGCTGTGGGGCCTGATAAAAAAGATTGTAATAGCCGACAGGCTAGCTATTTATGTTAATGCTGTTTATAGTAACCTGCATGCTTATCATGGATTTCCGATTTTATGGGCAGTTCTCTTTTTTGCTGTTCAGGTATATTGCGATTTTTCGGGGTATTCAGATATTGCCATTGGTGCCGCACGTGTAATGGGGTTCAGGTTAATGATCAACTTTACGTACCCGTTGCTGAGCAGAAACCTTACAGAGTTATGGCGCACCTGGCACATATCGCTTACATCGTGGTTTGCCGATTATTTATACAAACCATTTGTAACCGAGCACCGGGACTGGGGCAAAACAGCGGTGGTTGCAGGTATCATGATGACCTTTTTGTTAAGCGGCTTGTGGCACGGTGCTTCCTGGACATTTGTTATTTTCGGCGCAGTTAACGGCATTGGGCTGGTTTACGATGTTCTTACACAAAAGCAACGGAAAAAGGTGTCGCGTAAAATTCCTTCGTACATTTATAACCCTGTAAGCATAGTGTTAACTATTTTTTATTTTTCTTTCTGCACCATCTTTTTCAGGTCTAAAGACTTTCACGATGCATGGTATGTTATCAGCCATATATTCCTGTTCGACAGGAATATTATTGGGGTGCCTGTTTTCACCCAGGTATCATTCCTGTTGTGTTTTGCAGTAATTGCATTCAGCTTTATTGCCGATTACATTTTGAAAGAAGGCCTGTTTGCTGAGCAGCTTGGCAAACGCAGTGTGAAATATGCTTTGAATTTTATGGGCCTGGTGCTGTTGCTTATGTTTGCCATTTTCGAGCAGCAATCTTTCGTTTATTTCCAATTTTAATGTATGGTCAGAAGATTATTTGCTGAGTTATTCGTCTTGTTTGGTGTAGCAGGGGCCATACTATTAGCTTTAAATTGGTTTTACAGCGACTACAAAACACCGATTGATTTAACGTTTGAAAGTATTGATACTGCAAACCCATCTGTGCAAACGCTGCTATCCGGTAACTCGCATATGGGAGCAATGACCCATAACTTATATATTGACACCAATGCGGTTAACGTATCTATGGGTGGCCAGGATGTTTTTCATCAACTGCTTATAGCGGAATACGCTATGGGAAAAATGCCGGCCCTTAAAACCATTGTTATGAATCTGGACCCTGAAATGCTGGGTACCAGTCTTGCATATTCTAACCAGGAATACATTGACAGGCAATATTACCCACATACGCATCTTTTGTACGATAACACATTCGGCAACCGGCTTATTTCTTCCTCTGCATTCTTCAGATCAAACAGGGACCTCAATTATTTATTTCAGCATAAAAGAATGGAGCAGGAGTTTAAGAGCGTTGGCAGGAAGGCAAACTTTTTACCTAACGAAAAACCTTCGCCTGAACTTTGTAAGAAACGTGCGATTGAACTTACGTCGGTAAAATTCAAAAAACCGCTGGTTGATGAAAGCCTTAAAAAGCTGCATGAAATAATAGTGCTTGCGAAAGAAAAAAGCATCAGCCTGGTTTTGATAACTACTCCCCGCAGGCCATGTTACATGAGCTATGCCGATACCGGCAACATGAACTATGCTATACGCAGGCTACAGACTTTTCTGGCAACTGAAAACGTACCGCTATATAATTATTATGATGCACCGGGTTTTGATGATAGTGACTTCAGGGATCCCGATCACATGAACGAT
>CAISWS010000126.1 GCA_903889265.1 uncultured Bacteroidota bacterium | reverse complement strand
GGATAGCTTACAAACTTAACCTCGCTGCGCTTTTGCAGTATGGAGTATTCGCCCAGCCATATACTATCATCTGTAGTAGCCATGGCCGCCCACAAAAAATTATTGAACAACGTAGGCGAAGTATAAAGTTGCTGTGTTTTAATATTCTGTCGCGCAAGCTCTTTGGCAAAATGCTGGTGCACATAATATTTGTTGGGCACCGTAAGCACAATATAAAGCATGGCAAAGCTAAGCCCTGCCCAGGCTGTTTTTACCCTCAATGGATTATCTCGCCGCATAAACAGGCAGGCAATTACAAACACCATAAACGGCAGAGTGAAGAACACATCCACCACGGCAATATTATTAAAGCCCACCAATGTATGTGAAAACGGCAACAGGTATTGTGTGCCATAGGTAGTGCAACAATCTAACAGTGCATGTGTGGTTAAACCCAATATCCAAAGTAGGTACCATCGTCCATAAGGAATACTCTTTTTAAACAAGGCGTAAGTAAGCCAGGCCAAAGGCAAAGCCAAAAATATATGCGTAAACATGGCATGGCTGTAACTGCGGTGTATCTGCAACTTCAATATTTCATCGTTTGTAAGAAAATTGAGAAAAACATCAAAGTCCGGTACCGTATCCGCAATGGCACCAATAATGGCTGCTTTATAGCCTAACTTTTTACCCAATACCACCTCACCAATTGCCGCCCCTAAAACAACGTGTGTTACTGAATCCATGGTTTATGTTTTGTGTAAAGTAAAGAGATTTAAGCAATATAAATATCTCAGACCTTAGCTGGAATTGGTCAGGCATTACCTGCGCTTTTTTCATTTCAGGAAAGCGAAGCAAAAGTATCATTACCCAAAGTCCACCTGCGTTGCATTCTTATTACAAAAATATATCCCTTAATGCAGCTTAGGGTTCTTTGCATCTAAGTGGCAAAAAGCCCCAAAAACAAAATTCAAACACTTGTTTGAATTTCTCCCCCAACAGATTATGTTTGTTACCAGATGAAGCACGACTTCAAAAAAGCCGAGATACTTAAAGCCGCTGCCAAGGTGTTCCGCACCAAGGGCTACCACGCCACGCGCATACAGGATATTGCCGATGCATTAGGTATGCAAAAAGGTAGCCTGTATTACTACATCAGCACCAAAGAAGACCTGCTGCAAGGCCTGGTTGAAGAGATATTAGAGCAAAGCGTTGAACTGCTTGGCAACATCCACAACGCCGAACACAAACCCCGCGAAAAAATACGTCTGTGCGTTGAAAGCCACCTGCAACTATACCACAATAACATTGATGCTTTCGGTGTATTTTTGAATGAGGACATGCACCTCATCAACAAAAACAGCAGCAACGATGTGTTCGCCCTGCTTAAAGATTACGAAAACGGCTGGCTGCAGATATTTAACGAGGGCGTAAAAAGCGGAGAGTTTAACCCAAAATTAAACTACAAGGTAATTGTAAAAGGTATTTTCGGTATGCTAAACTGGAGCTACCGCTGGTACCATGTTAAAACCGGATACAGCATAAAACAAGTGTCAGAAATATTTTCAGATTTGATATTGAATGGAGTAGGAGGAGAGAGTATAAAGTAGCAAGTATAAAGTATTAAGACATGAGGATAGAGTATTGGCTTTCTTGCAGCCTTTTAATCAATAGATAGAACGACATAAATAATATTTAACCAACAACATAAACCATAACGCTAAACCAATCTCAATACCTTATACTTAATACTCAATACTACTTATGAAAGACGCCTACATCTTCGATTCCATCCGCACCCCACGGGGCCGCGGCAAAAAGTCAGGTTCACTGTACGAAGTGAAACCTATAGACTTATTAGCAACCCTTTTTAAAGCCATGAGCCAACGCAACGGAAACTTCGATACCACACAGGTAGACGATGTTGTTTTGGGCTGTGTAACCCCCATCGGCGAACAGGGCGGTGACATTGCCAAATTCGGCCACGTGTACGGCGGCTGGGACCAACAGGTGCCCGGTATGCAAATAAACCGCTTCTGCTCATCGGGCCTGGAAGCTATCAACCTTGCCGCTATGAAAGTGCGCAGCGGTTGGGAGCACCTGGTAGTTGCCGGTGGCGTTGAAAGCATGAGCCGCAACCCGATGGGC
>CAISWS010000125.1 GCA_903889265.1 uncultured Bacteroidota bacterium | reverse complement strand
GGTAAATGGATGGATTGAAGCTTTTCACGGATGCCGCTTCTATCCATTATTTCTTTCATCAGAATCAGGCCGCCCCAAGGGCTTACTTGCTTGTCACTATACTGTATTTCCATGGTAAGTTTTTCTTACGCATGTAAAGTTCGCTTTCCCCCGGTATTTCTTCAATTTAAGTTTTCAACTGCAAAATCCGGGTTTAATTGGAAAAGCTCCACCGCACCCTGAAATTGAAGGAATTGCCAAGCACATCAAACCGGTTACTCATATTATTGGCAAAGTAAGATTGTATAATAACGTCAATATCCCAGTTGGTAGCCAGCGAATAGGATAGGGTAGGAGCAATTACAAAAAGATTTATTTGCGGGGAATATATAAGAGCCAGATTACCATTTAAAACAGGCGTAAATTGTTTGCTGGCATTAAGCAACAGGTTATACTTTGCCGGCATCAGAATTTTTGGCGAAAGGTTTTCTGACTGTAACTGCGATGCTGAATAAAGGGAATTGGCGGCCAGATTATTATAAAGAAAAGCCAGGCTCATATACAGGCCGTTCTTAAACGAATAATCAATGGTTGTTGATGCGCTTACAGCTAAGTTCTGAAAATGGTTATCGTGCCAATTTTGAAAATAGGCGAGCTCGCCCTTAAATCCGGCATCCTTAATATTACCCGCCCAGCCCATGCCAACTACGACATCCCGGCAATAATTGCCACCAATAATCTGAATATCGTAGTTATGAGTATTGAAAGCATATTTAAGGGCACCAATCATGCTGTCAACATTTCGTGAGGGAGAAAAGGCGGCCTCCAGGTTGCTGAACGAGGTAAAGTTATACTGCACTTTTACTGCATCGGAACCCGGGCGCTCCTCGTAGTCAAAATCGAGAAAGTTGTAAGTATTGAAAATATCGTTGGGGTTCCAGGTTGTATTGATTCCCCAGTTAAGCCTTTGCCGTCCTATCCTGATGTCCCACTTATCATCAGTCCAGTCAATATAAAGCCTGTCAATAAAAGTATTAAACAGCACTGGTGCTTTATTCACCCAATTAAAAGACATTTTTACCAAACCATTATCCTGGGTATACTGTTGTCCGAATCCAGGAACTAACAATTGTTCGTTGCTCAATAGCAAACGGGTTCTTTCCTCAATTGCAATGGTAAGGTGGTTAACGGGCTTTATTTTTAAATTGATGCGGTTGTGCAGCAAAGTGTAAGGCGTTAAGGTAGTGGGGCTGCTTACAAATGCGACGGTGCTGAGGTCCTTAATGTAGCCATTAACGGATATATAGTCTGAAACAGTTTTGGCTTGTGAATAGCTATGGTGAAATGGAAATGTGCAAAGGAGTAGCAAAGCTATCCACGTACCTGGATTCCACGTCAAACTCCGTTTCATGCGGGCTGTGTTTTGACTAGGCCTGTGTCTGATGTAACTTTCCCATCCACCAGCGTAATAACCCTCCGTGCGCGTTCAATAACCCGCTGGTCGTGGGTGGAAAAAATGAATGTCATATTCTCTTCCTTGTTCAACATGGCCATAATATCCAGCAGGTTTGATGCCGAATGTGAATCCAGATTGGCTGTTGGTTCATCAGCCAATATAAATTGGGGTTTTGATGCCAGCGCTCTTGCCACAGCTACACGTTGCTGTTGCCCGCCTGAAAGCTGCGAGGGGCGCACATTCATTTTATCTCCCAGTCCTACCTGGTTTAATAAATTCGCTACCCTTTGTTCCCGCTCCGCTTTGCCAATGTTTTGGAGTAGCATGATAAACTCCACGTTCTCCCTGGCGGTTAACACCGGTACCAGGTTATACGCCTGAAAAATGAAACCTATGTTATGCAGGCGATAATCTACAAGCCGGTTTTCAGATAGTTTAGTAATGTCGGTTCCATTGATGAGAATGGAGCCGCTATCAGGTTTATCGAGACCACCCAGCAGGTTTAGCAATGTTGTTTTGCCGGAACCTGAAGGTCCAACCAGCGCGGCAAATTCACCGCGCTGCATTTGCAGGCTTACCCCGTCAATCGCTTTTACCGGAATGGTATCAGGGTTGTACGTTTTATTCAGGTTTATGGCATCTATTACTATGTTACTCATAGTTTATGATTTAATTGTTTGCGCAGGATTGAGACGTACGGCCTTAACTGCAGGGAAAATAGCTGAGAGCAGAGCGGTGATGATAACTAATACAATAATCTGTTCGTATTGTCCCAAAGGCAGGTCGGGATGCAACACACTTTTAAATCCCAGTTTTGCCATTGACTGCCCTGCCGATGCCGAATAGTCAAAGCCATGGATATACAAATACCTGATGGTGCCAAAGCCTGCCAGCATTCCCACAGGGCAACCAAGCATAACCAGGAAAAAGGTTTCCGTAACTACCAATACAAATACACGAAATCGGGTCATACCAAGAGCTATCATCATGCCAAGTTCGCGGGTTCGCTCAAGCACAGCCATCAGCATAATATTGATAATTCCGAACGAAAGGGCCATTAAAATGATAACCACAAAAATTACGGATGCTGAACTCATCACCGAAATGATAGTATTGATGTCAGGAGCAATTTCCATCCAGCTTTCAACTCTGTATTGAGGTAATTGCTTTTTCAGAAGCGCTTCAGTAGTGTCAACAAGCCGGTTGGTGGTAAGCAGTACCGCTACTTCATGCACATCGGAAGAATCGAGGCCCATTAATGGGTTAAGTTCAGCGCGTTTTACAAATACATTGGCATCATCCCAGGATGAATTATCGGATTTAAAAATGCCGGCAACTTTAAAGGCCCCTGCAGCCATATTTTCATCTTTGTCAATGAAGGTGAGCACCACTTTTGATTTCAGTTTCAGCTTCATCTTTTCCGCCAGTTTCTGGCCTACAATGATCTGGTTGGCCTTACCGGATCCAAGGTACTGGCCCTCAATTATTTTTGCACCGAGATGTGTTGTTGAATCTTCGTTTGCCGGATCAACACCGTTTACCTGTATGCCATTGCTGTTGGTGGTACTGGTAATCATGCCCAAAGCCATACTGCGCGCCGACCAGGCTTTTATATTGGGCGTGGTTTTAAGGGCCTGCTGTATGGTATCGTTGTAACTGATAAAGTATTTTACTTTATGTTCTTTCCGGTATTCAGGATGGTGTATCTGTATATGCGATATCTCGTTTTCAATAGCTATAGTTACGCGGTCTTCACCCATTCCATAATACAAGGCGCTTACGAAGGTACCCGCCCACAGGCCAAGCACAATTGAAACTATGATTACCAGGCTGCGCACCGGATTGCGCCATATGTTGCGCCACGCTATTTTGATAATTACTTTCATTTTCTCATGGCTTTAAGGGCATTTAATCCGGATATCTTAAGCATGGGATACACCGAAAGGACAAGTGATACCACTGCAATTATTATTACCTGGGTATAATAAATGGAGGGATCGGTAGAGGTTGGGATAGTGGCTTCAAAGCCCATGTTTTCATACATCTTTTTCATTTCCCCGCCAAAAGTTATAGGGTGGGCCGAAAGGAGATGTGTAATGGTTATACTTACCAGCAAACCTGCTGCGCAACCCACTAACGAAACAAAAACCGATTCAAGAAAAATCATCCTTGCAAGCTGGGCCTTTTTCATACCAATGGCCATCAGCATGCCCAGTTCAAACTGTCGTTCTGCCATTAGCATCAGCAGTGTAGCGAACATGCCAAACGCTACAAGCATGTATAAGAGTAATACCACCACAAACTCACTGCTGCTTTTTGATTTTACCAGCTCAACAACATCGGGTATCATCTGCTGCCAGTTTTTTACTTCATAAGCAGGCGAAATGCTCTTTTCAATTTCCTGTTGGGTTTTATTTACCAGCCGGTCATCTTTGACAGCCACCACCAGGGAGGTAGCTTTGTTTTCAGCGCTTAAAAACCGCTGCGCCTGCGCCAGGGGCATAAACAACAAACCGTCATTCAGTTTGGGCGAGCCGAAGGAAACAATGGTTTTTACAGGGTATTTATCTGCCGCCGTTACGCCCTGGTAGCCCTGGCCAAGCAAAATAAGGGTATCATTTAATTTGAGGTTTAGTTTTTGGGCTAGGCCCTGGGCAATCATTACGCCCCTGTCTGTATCTGCCAAATAAATTCCTTGCCTTACCTTGCTGCCCAGTTTTATCAGTTCTTTTTCTTCAGAAGGCACGATGCCAACCATCATGCATCCTTCTGTACTCTCGCCGGTTGAGGCCAGCACAAAGGTTTCAAGCCTGGGCGATACATGTGTTACATTCGGTTGTTTTCTTATGCTGGCAACCAAAGAATCGTTCAACTCCATTACATTATCCAGGGTCTGCTCATCAAAATATCCCTTTTTGTGCACCTGGATGTAGGAACTATAAAAGCCTACAATGCCCTTTACCAGTGTTTGCATGGCACCGCGTTGAATAGAGGTTAGCAGCACTGAAAGTACTACGGCAAAAAACACCGAAGCCACCGTTATCATAGTACGGTATTTGTTACGCCATAAATTCCTCCACGCTAGTTTGAACAGCATAGTTACTGTTTTGGGTTTTTCATATTCTGTGTACTAAAAAAGTCATCGCTTATTGGAATATCAAATTCACGCGATTTATAAATGATAATGGTTTTATGCCCAGGCTTATCGGTGGGCACAATTTCCATGGTGGTGGGTAGAAGTTTACCCCCCATCATTTTAATATCGCTGCACGTAAGTATGTTTGCCACCTTGCCATCATCGTCGTACGATTCTGTTTTCAATTGCAGGTAATCTTTTTTATCAATCCACATAACTACTTTGCTCCAAACCACGGCGGTATTCGCCTTGGGTATCAGCTGAATTTTATAGCACATCCGGTCGCCGGTTTTATCCTCACCCAGCATGGTTTGGTCGTAATCGTCAACTATCGAAATTTCCTTAACCAGATCATCGTTGGTAAAGTCGGTTCCCATCCACGATTGAGACATCATAGAAGGAGGGAGCTTAATGGTACGCTCCAGTGTAGGCACCCAATCCCAAACTTCCTTTTTCCGTTTTAAATAAGTAGTGCCTTTATCTTTTGCGGGGGCCAGTACTTCGACCAATGAAAATTCTGTGCCTTTAGCCCAGCTGTAAAGGTCTAATTCGCGGGTATACTCAGGTCGAACAACTTTTAGTATCATTTCGCCTTTCATGCTTTTACCCCGCATTCTTTCATCAGAAATCCTGACTATTTCTTTGGCATTATTCTGCTGCTGGAAAAAGCCGGTGAACCAAAGGACTGATAGTAAAATATACTTTACCATACAAAATATTTAAAAAGTTAAAAATAGTTTCAATTGTACCGGTTTAACCTGATACCACTCAAAAACGGTATTGATTAATATCACAACGCTTACTTTTTCTTTTTTTTCTTTTCCGGTCCGCAATACAATTTGATAATCTCTTGTTTTAGTTCATCCAGCGGGTACTGTTCTCCATAAATGATAAAATTGAGGGTTATTCCATCCATCATCGCCCCGATCATCAAAGTATCTATTACTGCCTCTTTTTTTGCCTTCCCGGTTATCAGCTTACTCCACTCTTCGGTTTTCTTATAAGCATTTTTGGTAAAGTCCTTTGTGTCGGCCATTACGCCGGGTTGAAGCGCCATTACGGTTAAAAATTTCACATAATCAGGCCTTTGTTTAATCATGTCGAAGGTTAATTCTATGATCGCCTTCTTTCTTAAAACGGGGTCCTTAATGTTCATTTGCCCCATTAGTAACTCTTCGCCCATCTTCATGGCATCATCAAAAATGGCCAGTAGTATGCTCTTCTTGCTTTCAAAATAATTATAAATAAGGCCTTTCGATATACCCGCTTTTTTGGCTATGTTGTCAATGGAGGTAGCATCGTATCCCTTGTTGGCAAACAATTCGAGAGAAGCGGCGAGTATTTTTTCGCGGCTCTTTTCCCTGATGGCTTCAAATTGTTCGGGTCTGCGTGGTGCCATTTCTTTTAATTGACTAAACGGTCAGTCAAAAGTAAAAAAGATTTATGAATGGGCAAATTTTTTCTTTTACTGAATTGCCGGGCACATTATTCAAACGCAATTGCGGTTATAGCACTATAACCCCGGGGATAGAAAATTTTCACATCAAGGAACCTGGGAGTTGCCCGGTGTTGTGAACCAGTTTAAAAGTAATATCCGGAAGATATTAAAAACTATACCCTAACAAGGGATAGAAATTATACCGGATCGGTGATAGCTGGTTTTTCATCATTTGGCCTTTCATAAGGCTGGTGGTCAATCTTTCTGTAAGCCCATCCAAAAATTAGTGGAAATACCCATAAAGAGAATATCATTGCGCAAAGTATACCACCAATAACAACCCGTGCCAAAGGCCTGGAACTTTCAGAACCAATACCGTGAGATACAGCCGCCGGGAAAAGGCCAATGGCAGCCATCAGGGCTGTCATCATAACGGGCCGTATCCTCGAGTTTACACCCAATCTGATAGATTGATACAATGAGCCCTTTTGCCCTTTAATTTTATCAAGGTTTATTTTGAAGACGGTGATAAGTAACACCCCATCCTGGATACATATACCGAACAAGGCAATGAATCCTATACCTGCTGAAATACTGAAGTTGGTGCCGGTTATGTGAAGCGCCATTAAACCTCCTGCAATAGCAAAAGGGACATTTAAAAATACCAACGCAGCATCCTTAAAGTTACCGAACATTACAAACAGCAACATAAATATAAGCGAGAGGCTAATTGGCACTACCTGCGCCAGCCGTTTTGAAGCGCGCTGCTGGTTTTCAAAATCTCCCTGCCATGCCATATTGTAACCTTTTTTAAGTTTAATTTTTGCATCCACTTTTTCCTGGGCTTCAGCAATAGTACTGCCCATATCCCTGTCGCGCACTGAAAATTTTAGCGCTGAGTACCTTTCATTATCATCCCTGAAAATAAGGCAGGGGCCTGTTTTTTGAGTAATGGTTGCCAATTCCCTGATTGGCACTTTAGAGCCACTTTGAGTGGGCACCAGCAGGTTTCCTATATCAGTAGGTGTCTTCCGGTATTCCTCCGGTAACCTTATTCTTATATCAAAGGTTTTTACGCCTTCATAAAGTGTTGAAGCGGCCAGCCCACCAATAGCCATTGCAACCACTGCATTTGCATCGGCAGTTGCTACACCATAAAGGGCCATCTTTTGCTGGTCCAGGTTTACATCTATTTCCGGCTGTCCGGTGCTGTGGATTACACCCAGGTCATCTATACCCCTAACTCCTTTAAGTACATTACATACCTCCGTTATCTTTCCCTCCATATAATCCAGCGAATCTCCATATACTTTTACGCAAATCGAACCCTTTACACCTGATACTGCCTCCTCAACGTTGTCCATAATAGGTTGAGAAAAATTCAGGTTTGCGCCGGGGATGGTTGATAGCTTTTTACTCATTTGGGCTATCAGTTCGTCCTTGGTTATTTTGGGTTTCCATTCTTCTTCAGGTAACATCAATACGTCAAATTCGTTGTTATAGAAACCGGTTACATCAGTTCCATCGTCAGGCCGGCCTGTTTGTGAAACCGCATATGTCACCTGCGGAAATGTCATTAGTATTTCACGCACTTTTCTTGATACATCTACACCTTTATCAAGCGATACACTATATGGCAATTGTACACGCAGCCAAATGGAGCCTTCATTCAATTCGGGTAAAAACTCGGTGCCCAGGTATTTGAATGAGTAAATCCCAATTACCATGGCTACCATAGCCACCACCACTACTATTTCTTTCCGCTTAAAAGTCCATTCAAATCCGAAAAGCATAAACCCTGTAAGATGGTGCACAAAAGGATTGCGTTTTTCATGCACATTTTTATTCAATAACAGGTTTATCAAAACGGGCACAAGTGTAAGGGTTGTTATAAGCGCACCCAGCAACGCAAAACCCAAGGTATAGGCTAGTGGTGAAAACATTTTGCCTTCTACTTTTTGAAAAGAGAAAATGGGCAATAAGCCGGTTATAATAATAAGCTTGGCAAAGAAAATAGCACGGCCTAATTGAGCCCCGTTCTTTTTAATGAGCCCAAGCTTGGTTATTTTATTAAACCGTTCCATACCAAGCTCACTGGCTTTGTGGTCAAGTATTACAAACATCCCCTCCACCATAACAACTGCACCGTCAATGATAATTCCAAAGTCAACAGCACCTAATGACAGCAGGTTGGCGCTCATGCCCATTAAATGCAGACATATAAAGGCAAATAGCAGCGACATAGGAATAATGATAGAAACGATAAGTGTGGTGCGCCAGTTAAACATGAACAGCGATACCAGGAACGTTACCAGTAATATACCCTCCACCAGGTTATGCAATACGGTGTGGGTGGCGTAGCCTATCAGGTCTGAACGGTCGTAGTAAGGGACAATCTTGGTGTCTTGCGGTAATATTCCGTTGTTTAATTTATCAATCTCCTTTTTAAGGTTTGTAACCACTTCTGTTGGGTTCTCACCCTTTCTCATCACCACAATGGCTTCAACTACGTCATCTTGGTCTGTTACCACTCGCTTTCCGGTGGAATCTTTAAATCCATCACTCCGGCCCACCCAGCCCAGTCGGGGTAGGTTTGAAATTTCTACTGTCGCAACGTCTTTAACCAACAAAGGCACGCCGTTATTATTCTGAATAATAACGTTTTTAATTTCGTTGATGTCATTCAACAAACCAATGCCGCGCACCACAAAGGCTTCGCCATTCTGAATCATCATATCACCACCAATATTGATATTGGTTTTTTGCACGGCGGTAAAAACATCAAGTGCAGTGAGGCCAAAAGAAGTAAGCTTACCCGGGTCAACTTTTATTTCATAGGTTTTGGTTTTACCACCAAAGCTGTTGATATCGCCAATACCCTGAACGGAACGCAAACGGCGGTCTATAACCCAGTCCTGTATTGTTTTTAACTCTCTTACATCCCTGAATGTGCTTTTTAAAGTATACCGGTAAATTTCGCCGGTAGGACCGGTGGGTGGTTGAACAGAGGGTTGAATGTTGTTGGGTAAAGTTGCATTTTGCAACAGGTTCATTACCTGCTGCCTGGCCTGGGGGTCTTTAATGCCATCGTCAAAAATCAGTTTTACATAAGATAAACCGAAAATGCTGGTTGAGCGTAGGCTTATTTTGCCTTGAACCGGGTTCATTGCAATTTCTATAGGAATGGTTACAAATTTTTCAACCTCTTCCGCGCTGCGGCCGGGCCATTGCGTAATGATGCTTATTTCGGTATTGGTTACATCCGGAAATGCCTCAATCGGCATATCTTTAAAAGTAATGATGCCCGCCACAACCAAAACTACTGCAGCTGCCAGTATGAACCACTTATTTTTTAGAGAAAATCCTATTATACCTTTAAGCAGTTTGTTCATTTTTGCCGGTTATTTCAGAGTAAGTAATTACAGTGAGCACCGGATAAAAAAGGAAGTCAAAACAACACCCACATTTCGAATTTTTCATCCTTGCACCACTAAGGGTCAAAGATTGCACCAGGTTCCTTAAAATCGCCTTAAAGCATGATTAAAAGGGACTTAAAGAGGGCTTAAAAGAGACTTAAAGCGTGCTTAAAAAATGCTTAAATTTTAGCTGGTTATAGCGAGTAAATGCGTGTTGTCACATCGTCAATAAGACATTCAAATATTTACCTTTATAAACCCAACGTAAAGTCGCGCTGAAATGCAGGTCCCCGGATGGTCCTTGCAGGCTGACGGTTGGTATTAATTATTTTTATTGGTTATAGGTCTTTCATAAGGCTGATGGTCAACCTTACGGTAGGCCCAGCCAAATATTAACGGAAAAACCCATAATGAGAATATCATGGCACAAAGGATACCTCCAATAACAACTCTTGCCAGCGGCCTTGAACTTTCGGAGCCAATGCCATGAGACATGGCTGCAGGTAAAAGTCCGATAGCAGCCATCAACGCCGTCATCATAACCGGCCGGATATAACCACTTACTCCAAGCTTGATGGATTGGTACAGAGAGCCTTCCTGCCCCTTCAGTTTATCCAGGTTTATTTTGAAGGCAGAAATAAGTAATACCCCCACCTGTATACAAATACCAAACAGCGCTATAAACCCGATACCCGCCGAAATACTGAAGTTTGTGCCGGTTATATGTAATGCCATAATACCGCCTACGATAGCAAATGGAACATTTAAAAATACCAATGCAGCATCTTTAAAATTTCCGAACATGATAAAGAGCAGGAGAAATATAAGTGACAGGCTTACCGGTACCGCTTGCGAAAGCCTTTTTGACGCACGCTGCTGGTTTTCAAAATCGCCCTGCCATTCCATCGTGTAGCCTTTCTTTACGGTCACTTTTTTATTCACTTTTTCCTGCGCCTCTTTTATGGCGCCACCCATATCTCGTCCCACTACTGAAAATTTAACTACTGAATACCTTTCATTATTATCTCTGAAAATGAGGCATGGGCCTGTTTTTTTAGTGATGGTAGCTAACTCCTTGATGGGCACTTTGGAGCCGCTTTGTGTTGGCACCAGCAGATTTCCAATATCCTCAGGTGTTTTTCTGTATTCTTCCGGCAGGCGTATTCTTATATCAAATGTTTTTACCCCTTCGTATAACGTAGATGCTGCAAGTCCGCCAATCGCCATAGCAACTACGGCGTTTGCATCGGCAGTGGCCACGCCGTAAAGGGCCATCTTCTTCTGATCAAGGTTCACGTCTATCTCCGGCTGACCCGTACTATGAATTACCCCCAGGTCCTCAATACCTCTGATGCCTTTAAGTATGTTGTAAACCTCGGTTACTTTACCCTCCATGTAATCAAGCGAATCTCCGTATACCTTTACGCAAATAGAGCCCTTAACGCCTGATACGGCTTCCTCTACGTTATCCATAATGGGTTGCGAAAAATTAAGGTTAGCCCCGGGAATTGTTGACAGTTTTTTGCTCATTTGTTCAATCAGCTCGTCTTTGGTAATCCGTGGATTCCATTTTTCTTCCGGCAAAAGTAAAACGTCAAATTCGTTGTTGTAAAACCCGGTAACGTCGGTGCCATCATCAGGCCTTCCTGTTTGCGAAACTGCATAAGTAACCTGCGGAAAGGTCATTAAAATTTCGCGTACTTTTCTTGATACCTGCACACTTTTGTTGAGTGAAACGCTGTAAGGTAACTGCACCCTTAACCAGATAGAGCCTTCGTTTAATTCGGGTAAAAACTCGGTTCCCAGAAAACTGAATGAGTAAAGGCCAATCACCATGGCTATCATCGATGTAATTACAACTATTTCTTTATGCTTAAATGCCTTCTCAAATCCTAAAAGCATGAAACCTTTAAGGTGATGTACAAACGGGTTATGCTTTTCGCGCACATTTTTGTTTAACAGCATATTGATTAAAACCGGAACAAGTGTAAGCGTGGTAATAAGAGCACCGAGCAAGGCAAAGCCAAGGGTATAAGCAAGCGGCGAGAACATTTTTCCCTCTACCTTTTGAAAAGAGAAGATGGGCAGTAATCCGGTAATAATAATAAGCTTGGCAAAGAAAATAGCCCGGCCTAATTGAGCGCCATTCTTTTTAATAAGTCCTAATTTGCTAAGCTTGTTAAATCGCTCCATACCCAGGTCAACAGCTTTCTCATCGAGTATCACAAACATACCCTCTACCATTACCACGGCGCCATCTATAATAATTCCAAAGTCAATAGCGCCAAGCGATAGCAGGTTGGCGCTCATGCCCATCAGGTGCAGGCATATAAACGCAAACAATAATGACATAGGGATGATTAACGATACAATCAGCGTGGTCCGCCAGTTGAACATAAACAGTGATACAATAAAGGTAACCAGCAGTATGCCCTCTACAAGGTTGTGTAATACCGTGTGGGTGGCGTACTCCACCAGGTCGGTGCGGTCGTAATAAGGAACAATTTTTGTATCCTGGGGTAGTATTCCGTTATTTAATTTGTCAATTTCTTTTTTCAGGTTTTCAACCACTTCTGTGGGGTTTTCGCCCTTGCGCATTACTATAATAGCTTCAACTACATCATCCTGGTCTGTAACAACACGTTTGCCCGTAGAGTCAATAATTCCATCACTTCGGCCCACCCAACCAAGCCTTGGTACATTCGATATTTCCACTGTTGCAACATCTTTAACCAACAATGGCACGCCATTGTTATTCTGAATAATTACATTCTTTATTTCATTAATGTCATTCAGTAATCCGATTCCGCGCACTACAAAAGCCTCATCGTTTTGTATCATCATATCGCCGCCTATGTTGATATTGGTTTTTTGCACGGCAGTAAAAACATCGAGCGGGGTAAGATTGAATGAATTCAATTTACCAGGATCAACTTTTATCTCGTAGGTTTTGGTTTTGCCGCCAAAGCTGTTAATGTCGCCAATGCCCTGCACTGAGCGTAACCGGCGGTCAATAACCCAATCCTGAATGGTTTTTAATTCTCTTACGTCACGGAAAGTACTCTTTAAAGTATACCGGTAAATTTCGCCCGTAGGCCCGGTGGGTGGTTGCACAGAAGGTTGGATGTTATTAGGCAGGGTTGCGTTTGCCAGCAGGTTCATAACCTGCTGCCTTGCCTGCGCGTCTTTTATGCCATCGTCAAAAATCAGCTTTACATACGATAACCCGAAGATACTGGTTGAGCGCAGGCTTATTTTACCCTGCACCGGGTTCATGGCAATCTCCAGTGGGATAGTGACAAATTTTTCAACTTCTTCAGCACTACGGCCAGGCCATTGGGTGATTATACTGATTTCAGTATTGGTTACATCGGGAAAAGCCTCAATAGGCATATTCTTAAAGGTAATAATGCCGCTAAAAACTAAAACCAATGCAGTGGCCAGAATGAACCACTTATTTTTGAGCGAGAACCCTATTAAGCCTTTAAGAAACTTATTCATTTTTTTGATTTAGTGCGGTACCGAATGACTACGCCGCTGCTGTTAGCTATTTAGTTCTCCGTAGATCAAAATTGCTGCGGTGGTTATTACCAGGCTACCTTCCTTTAATCCTGATTTAATATAAGTTCTGTCTCCTGAATTGTTTAGCACTTCCACCGGTGTAATACTGGCATCGCCGTGGCCATTGTAAACAAGCACGTAATAACGGCTGTTATCGTAAATAAGGGCCTTGCTTGATACGCATAAAACCTGTTGGTTTTCGGGGTTAGCTATTTCTATACTTGCAAACATCTGGGGTTTCAGCGCATAATTATCATTCGGAATTACTATACGTACTTTCATAACTTTTGTGGTGGGATCAAGCGCGCTGAGCATTTTGTCAACCTTGCCTTTAAATACTTTCCCGGGGTACGAAAGCGTAGTGAGGCTTACCTCATCTCCCAAATGTATGTTGCCGATATTTGATTCATAAACATTAGCCCAGACCCAAACGTTTTTGAGGTCGGAAATCGTGAAAAGTGCTGTTGAATTATCAGTTCTTATAGAAGTACCGCTGGTAATGTTTTTTTGCACAATAAAACCGCTAACCGGCGATTTTATTTCCCAAATACCCTTGGTGTTATCGCCATTTATTTTCAATATTCTTTGTGCCATTTCCAACTGGGCAACAGCCTGGTCGTAATTTGTTTGCGCGGTGGTTACATCAAGACTTGATGCCAGGCCTGCTTTAAAAAGGTCTTTTGAAGCCTCCAGTTGTCTTTTGGTGTTAGTTAAATTTGTTTGAGCAACTACCAGGCTGTTAGTGTAACCAGCCATTTCACTGCTTGTAACAGTGCCTAATACCTGGCCGGCTGATACGTAATCTCCCAGCTGAACTTTAATATCCCTGGCACTACCGCTTACTAATGGAAAAATATTTACCTGGTTATCCTGGTTTACATCTACCATACCTGTAAAGGTGATGGTGTTTACCAAAGGCCTGTTTTGCACCGTATCCATGCTTAATGTCTTCAGCAGCGAATCAGGTATCACGTATTTCCTGGTTTCTTCAACGGGGTTTTTCTGCTCGCCTTTGCAACCCTGCAGGGCCATACCTGCCAGGGCAAGGCAAAAGAAAAAGAGGCCGTTTTTGAAGTTTAAAAATTTATAACTCATCTCCATTGGTTTGATTCGTATTTTAATTGTCTATTTAATGATGTCTTTGCCCACGGCCATGTTCAGGTTTTCTTTTGCGGTATAGTAGCCGGCTATATAGTTATTGAAATTGATTACCTGCTGTTTATAGGTATCCATGTATATAACCAGGTCGCGCAGGGTCATTTCTTTTTTCTGGAAAATATCATAGATGCCCGACATGAAATCGTCAAAGGATTTATTATTCCGGCTTTGAACCTCAAGGTTGAGGTGTGAAAGCTGAAGTAGCTTCTCATAAGCCTGGTTAACGTCGTTGATCGCTTTTAGCTTTGAGGCATCCAGCTGTACCTCGTTTTGTTTTAAGCTTGCTTTGGCTTGCTTTATTCCTCCCTGGTTAAAGTTCCAAAGGGGCAATGGCAACGAAACTCCAAAGCCTAAGTAATTTGGATATGTTTCGCTGGCATAGGTATAATTGAGCGATACATCCAGATCAGGCGCAATCAGTGATTTATTATATTTTACCGTCCAGTCAGATGCCTCCACCTGTTTTGCATTGTTAAGCACATCGGGCCGGTTTGTTATAGCCTCGGAGTATAAGGAATCCATAATCAAATCGGGCAAGGTAAAACCTGTAACTTCAGGTATAACCGGCATAATAAAAACTGAAGGCTGCAATTGCAGCATGTATCTCATTTCAGATTCAAGGTCTGTTATTTGCGACAGGTTATTTGTCAAATCTGTTTGTAGCTGAAACTTGGTGCTTTGTATAGTAACCAAATCCTTTAAAGCCACATCGTGTTTATCATATGCTTCAGCAAGCGCTTTCTCCAGTAAAATCGATTTCTCTAATTCAGTGTCAAAAACCTTTTGGGTTTTCAGTAAAGCGTCAAGCTGATAAAAATCTGACCTGAATTGAAATTTCAGATTCCGCATCAGGTCATAATATGCATATTCGGTGGCCTGTTCAGTAGCCTGATCAGATTTAACCAGCCGGTGCCTTTTTCCGGCAGTTTTAAAAAGCTGGTCTATTTGCACGCTGGCATCTCCTCCATTGCGGATGGTAAAAGGTATTTTCGTAGTAGGATTTAAAATATTCTGGCTATACACTAAACCCGGGTTATCCCAAAGTTTTGCGGATATGGTTTGTGCCTTTGCTATATCAATGTTATAGTGGTTTGCTACCAAGTCGAGATTTTTTTCAAGCATAATCTTCTCCGCATCCTGCAGAGAGAAATGAAGCGTATCGTGCTTCACTGATTCAGGCGCATTGGAACCCTGCCCGAACGAAAGGCCGGTAATACTGAAAACAACAATAAAAACCAAACCCCAACACCTTTGCCGGTTCATCATACACATACCTTTTTAAAGCAAGCTGCAAGTTTACACTATAACAATTAAGGCGGAGGGGAAAAGCTATTAAAAAGTCCTTAAAAATTAAAAAATATTCGGAAAGTATAGATAGTTCTCCTCTTAAATCCTGTCGAAGGGGAGAACGGGAGGTTTATACCTTGCGGCAGGTTTATAAGATTTTTTAACATGCAAACAAAGCAGAAAAGGGATATTAAGGGTTAAACCCGCTTAGGCATCCCCGCCGGGCATATTTCAGACACGGCTGGACAGTATATACTTAAAAGAAGGCAAACGCGGTTGTTGCAAAAAGAAAATAACTGATGTGCTTAAATAACAATTGCGCATACCATTTTTTATATTCGGGTAAAATAACGGAGGTGATATGGAAAACATTAGCGGTGGTAAATTTGAAAAGGGTATAAAAACTATTAATAATTATGTCCTTAAATACCTGGTGGTTTTGCTAACGGCATGCATAGTGCTCGGCGCAGCACACCTTACTTATGTAATTATTGAACATCTGATTGAACCTCCTTATGCAATGATTGAGGTATCAACACTACTTGAAATATTCAGTCTGGCGCTTATTATCCTGGTAGGTTACGAAATGGTAAAATCGTTTTCAATCATTATAAGCAGCGACAAAATACCGGTTACCCCTATTCTTCAAATCGGGTTAACTGCAGTTGCCAATAAAATTATTACCCTGGATATTAAGCATATAGATGTTGGATATTTGTATGGTATTGCAGCCCTGGCGCTGGCACTTAGCGCAAGTTTGTTTCTGGTAAACTTTAATAAAGAGCAAGGCCCTGAAAATGGAAAGGATTAATTCTCTAAAATTTCCAAAGCTGGAAACTGAGCGGTTGTTATTAAGGCAACTTATAGATGAAGATGCGGATGCCATAGCCAGTCTGCGTTCAGATGATGAGGTGAATGCTTATATAGACCGGCCCAAGGAGCTTAGCCCAGGTGCGGCAAAGGCGTTCATTACCAAAATAAACCAAAAAATAAAAGATGAGCACTGGTTTTATTGGGCCGTTTGTTTGAAAGGGCAACAGGAATTGATTGGTACATTTTGCCTGTTTAATTTTTCTGCAGAAAACACCTGTGCGGAGCTGGGATATGAATTGAATCCGGACTATCAGGGAAGGGGTTTCGCGAGTGAAGCCATTAAAGAAGTTATTTCTTTTGCATTTAAAACCATCGGATTTAAATCATTGGAGGCCGTGGTACATCAATACAATCTGAAGTCGGTTAAGCTTCTTCAGAAGAATAATTTTGTGCCCGATATTAACCGGAAGCATGAAAAATATACCGATTACGTTTTCTTTGTTTTGACCGCTTCTTAGCTTTCAGGGCATCAAATACCTAATTACCCCCTCTGTAAGTTTCCCAATCACCAACAATTTTATTTTGCCTGAAGAGAAGCAGTTTTTTAAACTCCAGCATGCCATCGCCCTCCCAAGGCTGATAGAAGACAAAATCCCCTACATGAAGATCATTTTGGTCTGAACTGCTTAGCAGGGCCTGGTTAGGCAACTGGTTCATAAAATTTTTATCATCCGAATCCCAGAAAGGATTTTTTCTTAACCCGGTGGGCGCAACGGGATCGCCGGCCCAGCCTCCACCCAACATGTAATAGGATACTTTTATGTTAGGATTCCACATATTAACTAAACCGCTAAGTATCTCGGCATGTGGTAGTTTTTCTGTTTCAATTTTCTTTAATACCGGCCCGGCAAGATAAAGGGCTGGTTTATGACCCAGTTCTATCAATTCAGGAAACTCTGTAGGCGCCAAAAAACCTGAGCCCATGGCAATGTCGTTAACCGGGGTAATGTCTCTGTATTGAGGATAATAAAAATATGTTTTGCTGCCGCCCCCGTTGAAAGTTAGTGTGCTGACAAAGGCCGGGTCGTAATGTTTTTTCAATTCATTTACAAAGGCAGTATAGCAGTGCTGAACATTTACAAAAGCCCTTTTAATGGATTTATCCTTGTTGATATAGAAAGGCACGTAAGGTACATGGCCGTCGTAACCCATCAGTCCGGTTAGCTGTGCATATTGTTCGTTTTGTTTCAGGGTGCTGATTACCTGTGCCAGTTCTTCAGTTGTTTGCAATCCACCGCGATGTAAGCCAACATCAATTTCAACTGATAATTTTAACTTAACGTTTTCGCGTTTGGCAAAAAGAAGGTAATCGTTTAACCGTTCTTTGGTGTCAATCAACCAGTTGATGTTGTTCCAGCCTTTATAGCTTTTCAACCTTCCCAGGGCCTCTACCGGCAACGGCTTGCCAAGTAACATATCTACCGAATCGCCGTCAAAACGTGTAAGCAGTTCGGCAATAAATGGTTCTGAAAAAACCATCAGCCGGTTAGTATGCGCTTTGTCCATCAGGTATTTCAAAAGCCCAATGGATGGAAGAGATTTGGCTGTTAGCCTGAGCTTAAAATTACTTCCCAGTTGCCCGGTAACAAAATTGAGGTTATAGTCAAGCGCATCAAGGTCTATAATACCTGCGCTGGCACCGGCATGGTTAGCTTTCAATTCATTATTTAATGCAGCGAAAGCGGGTTGATACTGGCTAGTGGTTTTTTTAGGTTTTATTATTATAAGGTAAACCAACAGCAACACAAAAAGCAATGCGACAATGGTTTTCAGCTTCTTCATTGTAAGGTGTTGAGGGGTTTATTTAATCGGCCAAATGTAGCTTATAAAGCTATTTGTTGTACTGGGATGTATGATTTGCCAAAAAGCTCCGGTTATCGCTGTTCCAGCTGTCGTTCACTTTGATGCGTGTATCGTTGTCCTTTTTATTGAGCCGCTTATAGTTGGCCATTACAGCATAGTCATTCTTTACAGACTTATTGGACTCGTCTATAGCTTGTATCTGTTTTGGGTTTCGCGAACCTCCGTCTTTTACATTATCTTTTTAGTGATATATAATCAGCAAGTATAAGAAAAGCCTCATTAATATAAATATCATGCATCATAAATTTTAAAAAGCGTTCGTTTTGTTCGCTTTCATATCCACCCAGGGCCATTCTTTTAACATCGGACCCGTGGTTTTCGGCTTTAAAACTGCGCACGCTATCCTGTTGTAATTCGCGGGCAAGCCTTGCACTTTCGCCGTTATACTTATCGCCCAGTTCCATAAATGCATCAAACTTTAGCGGAATAGTCTGGTGTTTGGCCCGGTCCATTTCAACATAAAATTTATGGGCTTTATCAACCAGTCTGAAACCATTTGAAGCGCTTACTCTTACAGCACTTTTTATTTTGAGTTCGCTAACAGGCAAAGGTTGCAAGGGATTGAAGATAGCTGCCCGCTTAATGCTATCGGGCAACAAAGCATGTTTTAAAGTTGATTCCCGTTCAAGCAGGCCGTCATATAAATCGGGTAGCGTAATATCAGGTTGTACTCCTGTCATTTGGTGCGTTTTACCTGTGGGTCGGTAGAACCTGCCAGTGGTAACTTTTACATAGTCGTATTTATTGTTGTTAAAATCAGCGGGTTTCATTTTATCCAGGTTAATGCTGGTATCGGCCGGCAATACTTCCTGGAAGGTAGCCTTGCCAAAGGTTGGCGAACCAATAATGATGGCACGGTTATAATCCTGCAGGGCTGCTGCCAGGAACTCGGAAGCCGAAGCACTTCCACCATTTACCAGCACTGCAATAGGGCCATCGTAAATAGTGCCCCGTTTCGGGTCTTTAAGTGGTTGGGGAGGGGCGTTTTTTTCTTTACTGAATCCAAGCGTGCCCCCGTCAATAAAAATGCCTGCCAGTTGTATAGCTTCGTCCATACTGCCGCCGCCGTTATTGCGTAGATCTATTATCAGCGCATCAATATGCTGTGCTTTTAGTCTTACTACTTCTTTGGCTACATCGTTGGCACAACTGCTTCCTGCGCTGGCTTCCCACTCGCTGTAAAAGGCGGGTAACAAAATGTAACCAACTTTTTTAGGGCCGTCAAGCACATAGCTTTTTACAAAATCATCATCGGTTTGTATCTGCGCCTTTTCCAAAGTAACCGTTACCCGCATGCCATCTGCTTTATGTACGGTAAGGGCAAGGCGCTTATGGTTTTCGCTGGTCAGCATTTCTCCTACCTCATCGGCACTGGCGCCGGCAAGGTCAACAGCCGGTCTATCCTGCCATTGAAGTTGAAGCAAAACATCCTTTTCGTTTAGCTGTCCGCATTTCCATGCCGGGCTACCGGGCATAAGGCGGTCTATTTCAACATCGCCCTTATCGTTTTCGCCCAGTTCGAAGCCAAACGAGTAATTATTGCCGTTCATTTCTCCAATAAAATTCTCTTTCAGTACCGGTGGAAAATATTCCGAATGGGGGTCATAAGAGGTGGTTATAGCGTTGCAAAAAAGCGAGCCCATGTAGGTTTCAAATCCGGCGGGGTCGTCCAGAACTCTTTTAATACGGCGTTCTTCGGTTTTACGCACCACAATTAATTCGCCACGTTGTCGGTTCAATATATAATCGTTTGTTGCTGTGGAATCGTAATATTTTAAATCTGACAGGCGGTGCAGCGTTTCGTATTTGAGATATTTTAACCAACGGTCATTCAGTTCTTTGTCGTTTTGCGCCCATGAACTGCTGTCTGCTTCAAAGTCTATACTTTCGTCTTTAGTTAAATCAAATGGTTTTTGCAAAATAGCAATAAGGGTGCTATCGGCCTGTTCAAGGCGTTCTTTATACAAGGTAACTGCCGTATTTAAAAAAGTATTTCCTGTACCGTCAATCTGGGCTTTTACTATGGCCAGATCGCTTAATCTTTTTATATCTTCAGCAGTAAAATAAAGGTGCATCTCGTCCATGTCGGTGAGAAAACCGTTCAGCACATCCCTGCAAAACTGATCATCCAGCGGCCGTGGACAGCAATGGTACTTCTGCATCATTACCTCCACTACAGGTGCCTTGTTTTCACCATTGCCTCCCAAAAGCCATAACGTTGACAGAAAGGTCAGAGCAAGCAAAAATGTTCTGGAAAGAATTTTGGTTGTCACCTTAAAAGTTAATAAGGTAAATATATATGATAGTGATGGAAACCGGGGAGGTTGCCCGCTATTATATTTTGCGTTGAAATGCGACTGGTCTTCAGTGTGTTTTATACAACGGGGGATTTAACAAAATCTTGCCAGGCCATAAGGAGCTCGTCTTTAAGCACACGGGGAAATTTTACCTGACCGCCGGCTTTGCCGCGCTGGCGTAGAAAGTTATAAAACATATCGTTGGGCACAGTAATCACGCGTATATCTTTTAAGGCATATCCTCTTTCGGTACGGTAATCATCGTTCAGCTCCATCAGTTTATCATCCAGTGAAGATTTTAGTTGAAGGGCATCTACAATTTTATCGCAGCCAATATACCATACGTGAATAAACTGGTTGCCATCCTTTTCTGCATGTACCGTAAATTCTTTACAAACAAAGCCAAGTTTATTCGAAACCAGTTCAATGGCTTTATTCATATTATCAACCGATAAATGCTCACCGGTAACACTCAAAAAATGTTTGGTACGGCCGGAGACTGTTATTTCGGCTTTTGATACGTCAGTAAAGCGAACCATATCGCCAATTAAATACCGCCAGGCGCCTGAGCATGTTGTAATCAGTAAGGCATAATCGGTTTCAGCCGCTACATCTTTAATGGTAAGGGCCAGTGCGCCGGGCTTTATATTACCAGCATTATCAAAGTTTTCGGCGTTGAATGGAATGAACTCAAAGAAATTATTATCCGACAGGATGAGCTTCATTCCTGTTGCCGTATCGCTTTGTTTAAACGCAAAAAAACCTTCAGATGCCAGGTAGCTCTCGTACCAATATACCTTTTCCCCAAACAGGCCGTTAATGCTATTGATGTATGGCTCGGCACGGATACCACTGTGAATGTATACTTTCAGCTCAGGCCACAAATCATGTATATGTTTCAGCTTATAACGCTCAATAATCCGCTCTAAAACTATTTGCACCCAGCTTGGCACCCCCGTAATAATTGAAATGTTCCATTCGGGTGCATCGCGCACTATGTTTTCAATTTTGTTATCCCATTGCATCCGCATTACCTCCCGGCCCGGCTTTGAGAAGGGTTGATACCAGAAGGGTATTTTTAATTGGGTAATACCGCTCAGGTCGCCGGTATAGCTAACGCCGTTGTAGTTGAGGTCCATACTGCCCCCAATCAGCAAATGATGCTTACTAAATACTGAGGCCGGAATATCTTTATTTAAAGCAATGCGCAGCGATAGTTTTACGCTTTGGCGTTTAAACTGGGACATTTGCTTTTTTGAAACTGGTACATACTTGCTGGCCCCGTCGGAGGTGCCCGAGCTTAGTGCAAAATATTCCAGCCTCCCTTTGGTTACCACATCGCTTTCGCCTTTCAGTGCACGGCCCCACCATTCCTTCATTTCTTCATAACTACGAACAGGCACCGCTTTCTGAAATGCCGTTACCAGGTCGTTTTGCGCCAGTATATCTTCAAAATGATGGGCCTTACCAAAGGCAGTTTCAGAAGCGCTACTCAGCAATTTACTCAGTTCTTTTTGCTGCTGATTATAGAATTTTTGAGGTGAAGTTGAGCTGCTTATGGATTGATAAAGTTTACTCAGCGACATTCCTTTGCCCGAAAAATTTAAGCCATTACGCTCAGCCATACTGCTTAATTAGGTATTATAAGGAATAGTTATGCCCGGGGTAGTAGTATTTAAGCTGTTGTTATTAAATGTATATCCACTAAAATAAAAACTTTTTTCGCCTTTCAGGTCAGAGTAGTACATGGTCTGCTCATTATTAACAGCCATTATACTGGTTATACTTACGGTTTGCACAAGGCCGTAAATGCTCATCCTTACTTGTGTATGTTCATCGCCCTCGCCGGCAAAAAGATGAAAACCGAGAATATCCGGTACGGAATACTCAGGATGACTATGAAGCCATTTAGCAAACCACTGTTCGCGCATCGCAATTACTTCGGGGGTGTATAGGGTGGCTGAGCAATATATATGCGGTTTTTGAGGGTTGAGTGGTTTAAAAAACTTTTCGCTGCCATCCCACCTCAACTCAAAAAGTTCTTTGTTCTCTGCAATAAGTAAAGTGAAAGGCTCAATGTTGGTAAGGTCATAGTGTTGATGAAAGTTGAAAACGGAGTCAGTTTTAAAGAAATCAAGTACCACCAGCCCGCGGCTCATTCTATAAGGAGGATTGCGGTGGTGCTGTTTAAAAGCGCCGTTTAGCAAGCAAACCGTACGGCCATTTTGCGAGGTGGCCACCCAGGTGCCACCCGCTTCGCCATCGCGCGGAAACAGAACCTGTTGCCCAGCAATGGTTTCGGCATGTGGGTTTTCAGCCTGCTTGCGTACCAGGGCCTCATCGCGGTTACTCGTTAATATAAATCCTGCTGGTGTCGGCAGATAGGTTACAGTGCACATATGTTCATGTGTTCAACTCAATTGTTTTCATTAGCCGGATAAAAATAATTGATTGCCAACGGATTTTAAGGGTGAGTTAATTTGAACAACTGCCACGCAGCCAGACCGATTAGTAAAAGGCCAATAATGCGGTCCAGCAGTTTGCGTTCCAGTTTCATTTTTTCAACCAGCCTTTTACCACCAATGGCATAAATCCATAAAACAGAGGCGGTGCCCAGGCAGGTTATCAACGAAAAGATAGCCAAAGAAGTTATGTTACCTCTAATCCATTTGTTTTCGGTTAAATAAACACCCCACACCAGCCAGAAGGGAATCTGAAGGGGGTTGATAATTGCAGCTAATATGCCCCTGCCGAAACCTGACAGGGTATTCGCCTTTGATGCGCCTTCGTTATGGAAGAAACTGAGCAAACCCAACACGGCAAAAACAAAAACTGAAATCCATTTCATTACAATTACCAGGTGGTCCTGGTGCAGTAATAAATCCAGGCCGGTAAGGCAGCCCAGGCAATATAAAAACTCCATTACTGAGGCAAAAGCAATAAAAAACCATAACCGGTTCCGCGAATGGTTTAACGCCAGCTGCACTACCGCCAGGTTAATATTGCCAGGTGGCAAATAGCCCATAAAACCAAGCATAAATCCAAAAGCCAGGGCTATCATTAGTTATAATTTATTTCTGTGGTCAGCATTCGGTTTACAGCGATTATAATAACGTACGTTAGGCTTTAAAGGCGCAATATCCGATAAAACCTCTAAAGAATAAAAAAACCCGGCAGGGATGGCCGGTTAACCGCACAAAAGGCCAAAAAGCGGGACAGCGTTTTAAACACCGCTACCTTGTTTGCCCTGTTTTATATCCGGTTTACACCCTCTTCATATTTACTTAATAATTACGTGATTTTTTACAGATAAAACTTAATGTGTGCTTAGCCATCAGGTAATAATGTTTAGGAATCTTTGTAAGCGGAAAAAACAGGCAATGAAATACAAAATTACCGCAATCCTTATGTCAGTTTTATTAATCCAGGCAGCACCCCCCGAAACCCCCGACTACAGGGATGGTATTTATTATGAACCCCATTCCGAAATTCCTTACTCCGGTTACCTGACCCGGTATTACCGCGACCATAAAAATAAGGAAAGCGAGGGAAAACTTCGGGAGGGAATGATGGATGATGTTTGGGAGTTTTATTACCCTGATGGTAGTTTGAAATGCGAAGCTGAATATGCCGATGGCGTGAAAATTAAAGTATTGAAAAGCTTTTACGAAGGTGGCGAAAAGGAAAGTGAGTTTGATGACGTAAACCAGGTTTATACGGTTTGGTTTAAAAGCGGAAAAGTGAAATTGGTTAGCCATTACCTGTACGGGCTTAAACAGGGCAGCAGCAAAGAGTGGTACGAAAGCGGAGCGCTGAAATCGGATTACACCTACTACACACACCACGAGCATGGGGTATGTAAGGAATATTTTGAAAGCGGGCAGGTTTCATTAATAGCCGTTTACCGCGATGGAAAAAAGAGTGGATTCTGGCAGGCGTTTTACCCGGATGGCAAACTGAAATACCAGGGCCGGTATTCAGAAGATTCTAAAACCGGCAAGTGGGTTACGCGCGATTTAAGTGGTAAGCTAACCCGCCAGGCATTTTAACTTTAACCCTATAAGTATGCTGCTAGACTTAACCCTATTAATAACTACTGTGGCAATGCTGATAATACTTGCGTTGGTATTTTTTGCAGCCAGGCTGCGGACTTTGTTAAAGGCGCATTTATACCACCGGGCGTTCAGCTTTTTTGCCGTATTGGCAGGTACTGGCATTTTGCTGGCAACTATGTTAAGCTTTGTGCCCGATAAGCATAACGGCCGTCAGGCGTTTGCTGCATATCAGGTGAGCCCCACTAAATAATAGTGGTATTTTCCTTCTACATTTTCAAGATCAGATGTGTTTTCCGGATTCCCCGCCCAGGATTTAAAGCTTATATAGCTTTCCGAACCAGGTGGAATTATCTACCGCAATTTTTTGGGAAGGCATAATGCAGTGTTGCCTTCTTTCACTAAGCATTGCCTGTTGCTCTTTGAGGGTTTCTGCCAGCAGGGCATGGGCCGGTATTTCAATTTCCGAGCGGAAGTTG
>CAISWS010000124.1 GCA_903889265.1 uncultured Bacteroidota bacterium | reverse complement strand
TGTTAGTTCACCCCAATAGAAATGAATATATTTGGGATAATATTTAAGACCTTCATCATTAGGTTCTGCACTATAATAATCGACGTTAGTTTCGTAGTAATATAATTTGCCCCTATCACCATACACAGCCTCTTGGGCCTTACTTTCTACATCAGCTTTCATATTATTGTTGGTCTGTTTAACGCTAAGAGTTAAATTCCATTTTTCACCAGGACCATGTAACTGACCATTTAACAAATGAGCGGCGACCCACCAATCAGTTCTAACTTTTACTCCTACTTCTTCTCTATTACCTAAGTCATCCCAACCTGCTACGACACCCGCCTTTGGCTCCGACCCTGCCGTATTTCCCGGTAAGGCTGTAAGTGGCTCCGCCTTTACTTTATAGGCTTTTCCATCCTTAGTTTCATGGGTAACATTTGTTTTTATCAATTCTGCCACCTCTGCTGTTATCCCTGCCTGAGCCAAATAGCCAGAGATTTTTGCTAATTGCGCATCTATTTTTACACGAATGCCCTCACTCGTGCCTTGGGTGCCTTTTTCACTCGCTTTACCCTGGGTACGTAACCGGTAATCGTGTATCATTACATCCAGTTCGCCTTTTGCAGCAACAGCCTCCGTTAAAGCTTTTTGTGCAATTGGATCATTTGCTGCTTGTTTCTTTCTTCTATCAACCAAATCATCAAACTTAGCAGGGGTACTTTTTACCATTAAAACAGCCTTTGTTCCATCGCCATCAAAATATAAAGTATGCGTTTCTCCGTTGGTAGTTTTAAATTCATTTTTAGTTTGCCACCACCCAGCAACCGCCCCCGCCACCTGTTGGCCCTTCCCTACCAAAAACGCCGCTCCTTTCTTAATAAATTCAATCACCTTATCAATACCCTTATCAACAACCCCCTGTATTTTGGTTATTACTTTTTTAACGGCACCACCTACATCGGGCAGGTGCAACAGGCGCTCTAAAAAGGTTAGTATTACCGGTATGGTATTGGCCAATGATTTTTCTACCATACCTGCTGCCGCGTCAATGGCACCGGCGGCAATACTGGCCATGCTTTTGGCTATGGTGCTTACCAGGTCTATAATTTCTTTGGCTTTTTCAATAAACGTTTTAATGGTAGCATATATACCTTCAAGCGCTGTTAAAAATCCGCCGCCGGGTATAAAAAGGGTTACCAGTTTTTCAATTGCGGCTTTTACCACACTATCTTTAATCCAATCGCGCAACATGCCCAAAACCGTATCGCGCAGGTTGCCCAGGTGTTCTTTTAGGTTTTCCCAAAGTGCAGGTATGCCGCCGGTCATTAAGGCTTTAACCATTTCAAAACCTTCCTCAATCACTTTTACAGCTGGCTCGCCCATTACCGTAACCAACTTGCCCCGTATTTTCTGATAGCTAAGGCCCAATATCTGCGATGCTATGCTGAAAATGCCTGCTATATCCCATTTGGCTGGTAGTTGTATACCTGCTTTAGCCATTGGCCCCAAAATCCATTTAATAAATGCCTCTTTTAAGTAAACCAGTATCTTGTCTTTAAAAGCCCCAAAACCTTTGCCCAGTGCGGCAATCAGGTTTTTAACAAAGCCTATAGGGTTCATTAAAACACCCATAAAGGCCTGTCCGGCGCCTTTTAACATATCCAGCAAAGCCTGTCCGTTCTCCTTGCCAATTACGGTTACTATTAGTTCAACTATCTGGTGTCCTGCGCCTTTGGTAAACTCAACAATACGGTCAAAGATGGGTCCAAATACTTCTTTTATTACATTTAAATTGGTGCTAAAGCTGTGCATTATACTTAACCGGTCCCATGCCGTTGAAAGCAGGCTCTTAACACCACTCCAGGTAATATTCAGTTTGGCTAAAGCGCCCTGTAGCCATGCCCACACCTTAGGCAATGCACCCGATTGGTTAATAGCATCAAATATCTGTGCGCCAACTATAGGTATCAGTTCCAGTACGCCCTGCAGGTAATTGGTGGGGTTGCGCTCAACCTTATCATCAAGAATCGGGTTATAGCCAATAATAACCGTCATAAGCGTGTAACCGGGTATGTTGCGCAGCCATTCGTTAATGTCTTTGGCAAATGGAATCCACGAGCGCTGAACAGCACCTGGGCCCTGTGATACCTGTACCGGTGCCAGTTTCCTTGCCGGGGCAGCGCCCTGCTGCATAACGTGTGTAAGCTCGTGGGCCAGCAGTTTTTTACCGCCTTGCGTTCCGGGCTGGTATTGGTTTTTATTAAAATAAAGGTTTTTGCCGTGTGCAAATGCATGGCTGCCCAGGGCATTATTCATTTGCACGGAGTCCTGCCCGGTATGAATGCGCACATCTTTAAAATCGGCCCCCATCCGCGATTCAAAAAATTCACGGTGCTCATCGTTCATATATTCCGAACCTGAAGGCGGGTTTTTAAGTTTGCTTTCTACCATATCAGGCACATGCGTTTTGGCCGCATCATGGTTAAGGCGCATAACAAAGGGGCTTACCTGGTGCACTCCATTGGTATCTGCCATTTGTTTGGGCGCCACCTGCATGCTCATTACCTTTTCGGCTACATCATCAGCCTCTTTTTCGTGCTTGTCGCCGGGCTGGCTCATAGGCATTTTGGCCTGAACAACTACGGAGGGGGTCTGCGATTTTTTAGGCTGTACGGTGGGCGTTGCGGTTTCCTTCTGCTTAGCAGTATGAACAACAGAAGTATTTACCGCACCAATACCCGCTTTACCGGTTTTGCCAGCCTGATGCTCATCTTTTTTCTGCTGTGCATAATAGGCTGCCGCCTCAGTATGCGACATTCTTACCTGCCTCGAAACGGTTTTACCGTCCGGAAGCTTTTGCACCATTTGAACAGGTACAAAATTCATGTAATTAACTCCGCCCACATTACTTACCCCGCTCATGGTATCGCCCCAGCGGTATACTTCATTACTTTGTGCCGCTTCTTTGCGCCTGGGATAATCTGTTACTTTTTCGGTAGTTTCAACCTGTATATTAGTTTTACTGCGGTGCAACTTATTAGCTGCTTCCGCCTGAACTTTTTTAGCCGGGGTAACCACATTTTCAGCCATACAGGGGATAGGTAAGGTGTAAGAAATTACTTAAAACTGCTTCATCTTAATTCACTATAAAGGTATATCTAGCTATTTCGACCTGCAACAGTACAAATACGCAATTTTTTAAGGAAAGATAAAGTAAGCTGAAAACCAAAGCCCAGTCAGGAAGCCTTCGTTCTTTCGATAAGAAAAAAAATAAGTAACGGAATTGACCAAATAAAACTGAATCCCGTTTGCCAAAAGGACATGGCATACCTTAAATCTGATCGCAACTGCATCGGCATTTGTAAAACTTGTATTTAAAACATAGTCGCATTGCAAATGCTACAACCATTTTCATCCTGATCAGACTGGCAAAAAGGTATGCCAAAAGGCAGAACCAGTGCAATAGTTCCCTTCCTGCCTTTCATCCTGAAATCTGTCTTAAAATCCTGTATCACTTAAATGATGTGCGGGTTCGATTCCCGCCCGCGGTACAAGCCTAGCAAGGGTTTCAGGGTTCTGAAACCCTTTATTTTTTATCTTAATTTGATGGATAGGTACAGGTAGAGGTACATGTGGATAACCTAGAAAACCTGTTTTAAGCGAGCCCTGCGCTACCTGTACCAACCTTGGAAAAATTTGGATAGGTAAGATTCCCACCTGGCCAAGTGAACTCTTATAATCTAATTTTTCTAACAATCTGAATGAAAGATTGCTAGCTTTTATCTCTTTAATAACGATCGACAAAATAGCAGTAGAAAAATTATACTTTGTCGATGCCATGCGCATGATTATCTATCTGGATTTATAATATCTCTAGATCTCGGTATTGTAAAATTATCAAAAACGTTCTGAGCCAAAGGATATATTTGTTCTACAGTTTAAAGCCAACCAAATCCATATCAGTGTCCGAAGATTTGCACAAAGCCTTTCAGGAAAAAATCAGAAGAATGTTTTTGGGCACCATCCCACAGGAATTAACGAAAGTCACGCCTGAAATTCTTTCACAGATACACCTGACTTTCGCTAATCTTGATTTAACCGGTCCGATTAATTACTTAGGCCTGATCCAGGACATTGGAGAAATATTCTCCACCGGAAGAAAGAAGTCTTCCAAAAGCATGAGTGTGTTGACCGATAGGCAATTGAACCACCTCAAATTTGTATGCAGGGTTACCATTCGTTCTGCTTATGAAGAAATAATAAGCAAGGAAGAGCATGGAGATTGGGAAAGAATGATGAAACAAAAATTGGTTTTGGGCAGCTTTATTATCAACTTCTTGAAAACAGTAAAAGATGTTTATGGCATTGAGATAATGCATGATCAGACTGACTTCATAAATAGGGTAGAAACTATGAACAAAGCCTTTATACTCATTCCTGGTATCGTTAATTCAATACCAGAGGAGGATTTCTATTTTTATCAGGTATCCGACATATGGCCTGTTGCTTATGGAGAAGAAAAACTGGCTTCACTCTCTAAAAAATTATGCGAATGTGCATACACTGAGGGTAAAGAGGACTTTCATCAAGGTTTTATGAAGCGGACAAGAAAGGCGT
>CAISWS010000123.1 GCA_903889265.1 uncultured Bacteroidota bacterium | reverse complement strand
TTGCGATTATCTTTTTAATGTGCCCAGCAAAGACACCCCGCGCATACAGGAGAGCCACATATTAATAGGCCACATCATCTGCCAACTGGTAGAGGAAGAGCTTTTTAAATTTGAATAGGATGATTGAAAAAGATTATCCTGCTATTGTTTTAGCCGGGGGACTTGGCACCCGGCTCCGCTCTTTAATAAATGACCTTCCTAAGCCGATGGCGCCCGTTAACGGGAAGCCATTTCTGCACTATATCTTCCAGTATCTAAAACAGGAGCAGATACGAGAGGTAATATTATCTGTAGGCTATAAGCATGAGGTTATTGAAGAATTTTTTGGCAAGGAATATTTGGGTATAAAGATTCAGTATTCGGTAGAAGAGGAGCCCCTGGGAACCGGTGGCGGAATTAAACAAGCCTTTGATTTAGTAGACGGCCCTGCTTATGTTTTAAATGGCGATACTTTTTTTGGTGTGAACCTTTTGGCACTGCAGGAATTTTATTTTGAAAAAGGTAGCGATATAGCACTTGCCATAAAACCGTTAGAGAATTTCGACCGGTACGGAACCGTGCAAATGGACGAATCATTCAGGATAACAAAGTTTGAAGAAAAGAGGCTTGTTGAAAGAGGGTTTATTAACGGCGGCATTTATTTTTTCGATAAAAAGCTATTTGATAAAGTGGATATGCCTAAAAAATTTTCCTTCGAGAAAGACATCCTGGAAAGGTATACCGCTGAACTAAAATTCAGCGGCGATGTGTTTGATGGTTATTTTATAGATATTGGTATACCGGAAGATTATAACAAAGCCCAGCATGACTTTAAGTGATTTGAAAATAGACAAAGGCTGGACACTGTTTCTGGATAGGGACGGTGTTATTAATCTGCATTATCCTAACGATTATGTAAAGTCATGGGATGAGTTTTACTTTTTAGAAGGAGCGTTGGATGCGCTGACTGCCCTTGGAAAAATATTTCGCCGTATTATAGTTGTAACCAACCAACAGGGAGTAGGCCGTGGTTTAATGAGCAGCGAAGACCTTGAACTGATACACGATGAAATGCTGAAGGAGGTGCGCAAACACGGTGGCCGTATAAACGCCATCTACGCCGCTACCGACTTAAAAGAAAGCGATGTAAAACAAATGCGCAAACCCGAAATTGGCATGGCAAAACGCGCAAAAAAAGATTTTACTGAAATTGATTTCTCAAAATCAATTATGGTTGGTGATTCCGTTAGCGACATGGAGTTTGGAAGAAATGCAGGAATGATTACGGTTTTTGTAGGCGATGTGAATAAAGTTGCGGAAGGCCAGCAGAGTTTAATAGATATCTATACTGAATCTATTTCAACATTTGCTGCGCTGCTAGCACCTGGAGCTTAATTCACCAACTCCCTAACCACCACTTTCGCATATTCCTTCAACCCCATCTCCAAACATTTAATGGCTGCAGTAAGGTCTTCTGAATTTAATACATAAGCTATACGCACCTGGTTTTTACCGGAATTACCGGTTGAATAAAAGCCAGAGGCAGGAGCCATCATAACAGTAGCTCCTTCATAACTGAAATGTTCAAGCATCCACTGGCAAAAATGGTCGCTGTCTTTAACCGGTAAAGCAGCAACGGCATAAAATGCACCACCTGGGTTGGGGCAACTTACACCGGGTATTTCATTCAATAACTTCACCATTACATCGCGGCGTTTTTGATATTCCGCAATTATACCCTGGTAATAGTCTTTTCCTAAATCAAAAAGTTCTTCCCCCGCTATTTGTCCTAATGAGTTAGGGCTTAACCTCGCCTGCCCGAATTTTAATGCGGCCGCCAATACCTCCTTATTGCGAGTTACAATGGCACCAATGCGCGCACCGCAGGCGCTGAATCTTTTAGAGATAGAATCGAATACAATTACGTTCTTGTCCATACCATCCAGGTTCAGGGCGCTGAAAAACGTTTTACCCCCGTAGAGAAACTCCCGGTAAACTTCATCCACAAACAAATAAAGATCGTGGCGCAGGCAGATATTGCGAAGTGTAAGCAGCTCCTCTTTGCTATACAAATAACCGGTAGGGTTATTCGGATTGCAGATTAGAATGGCCTTTGTTTTTAAAGTAATGGCCTTTTCAAAATCTTCAATAGGTGGCAATGCAAAACCATTTTCAAGCGAAGTAGGTATTGGTTTTACTTTAATATTCCCAGCGGTTGCAAAGCCAATGTAATTGGCATACATGGGTTCAGGGATAATAATTTCATCTTCCTCATCCAGGCAACTCATCATTGCAAACGACAGGGCTTCGCTGGCACCTTCTGTTATCATAAAATCGCTGGCGTGCACTGGTATACCAATGCGGTTATAATAGCCTGCAAATTTATCGCGGTAACTGGCTATGCCATTGCTTGGGCAATACTCCAGGGTTTTAATATCCAGGTTTTTTAATTTATCCCAAAACTGCTTAGGGGTTTCAAGGTCGGGTTGGCCTATATTGAGGTGGTATACTTTTACGCCCTTCTTTTTGGCCACATCGGCATAAGGCACTAATTTCCTGATGGGTGACTCAGGCATTGCAATTCCTTTCTTCGAAACACTTGGCATAATCAAAATTTTTGAGGTACTGAATAATAGGCAAAACCTTTCAGGTCTTTTGGTAACGTGCAATTTGGTCGGAGACCTGAAAGGTTTACTCTATACGAAATAAACAAAAAACTCCATCAGGTGGTTTGATGGAGTTTTCTTACAGTAATTAATTAAAATTTAGTTCTTGGGCGATAACATGCTTGGTTGCTCAATCGGAACGTACTTGGCCGGGTCAACTTTTACAACCTCGCCTTTAATGTAAATAACCTTACTCGGTGCGGTAGCATTTGAGGTGATGGTTATGGATTTATTAAAATTACCGGGCCTTCCCTGTGTATTATAAGTAACCAAAATTGTGGCCTCTTTACCAGGTAAAATGGGGTCTTTAGGCCAGCTTGGGGTAGTGCAACCGCAGCTTGCCTTTACGTTAGAAAGTATTAACGGCTCTTTACCATCATTGGTAAATTTAAATTCGTGGGTTACCTGAGGGCCTTCGGATACTTCACCAAAATTGTAATTCTCTTCTTTAAAATTCAATACCGGGGCATTTGGGTTAGCGGCCACAGCAGGTTTGTCGTCCTTTTTAGTTTCTGTGGCTGGTTTTGCCTGCTGGGCAAACGAAAACGAAGCAGCAGCAATTAATAAGAAAAACAGGAAATTCTTTTTCATGGTTCATTAGTTTGGGGTGCTAAAATAATAGTCTGGGCGTTTTTATTCTAAATATTTCAAATTTGGTTAAAACAGATTAACAACATTTTGGTCTGCGGTGGCACATTTAGCTATTAAATATCCCCCAAAACCGGCCTTAAAACCACTTCTTCTACAACAGTATTGTTTGACAAATGATGGATATCCCATACCAGGTTAGCCACATCCTCTGCTTTCATAAAGCGCGATTCGGGCAGTTCAGTCCCTTTCCATGAATCTGTAAGCGTTGCGCCCGGCAAAAGGGAGGTAACCTTAATATTAAACTCCTTTAACTCCTCGCGCAAAGCTTTTGAAAGGCCCAGCATGGCAAATTTTGATATGCTGTAAGACCCGCCGTTCGGGTAAGCCTTTATACTGGCTACTGAGCACATATTAAAAATGTGGCCGCTGTTTCTTTTAATCATACCCGGTAGCAATAACCGGCTTAAATGATAAGCGCTGTAAAGGTTGGTTTCAATCAGTTTTTCAAGCAAGCCATCTTCTTCCAGGTATATCTGGCCGGGTAAAAAAACACCGCCGTTGTTTACCAGTATATCCACATGCCCAAAAGCGTGAAGCACATCGCTGGCAAAAGCTTTTAATTCTTCCTTTTTGCTGATATCGCATTGGGCCGTTAATACGCTTTGGCTCTCGTGGGCACGTAATCCTCCCAGTTCCTTGTCCATGGTTAAAAGGTCGCTTTCGGTTCGGGCACATACGGCCACATTAAAGCCACCTTTAATAAATTTCTCGGCTATGGCCCGGCCCAATCCTTTGGTGCCACCGGTTATTACAATGCTTTTATTCATAGTGCAAACATAGATAAACAGCGTTAATCAATTAGTATTTCCGGAAACGGGTGTCGGTTGAATTTTAGGGTGTAGGACAAATTGCACTATGCAGCTTTTTTGATTAATTGAGTAACCATATCCCATTGCTGGCTCTTTTTATTTGCCCTCAGGTTAACAATATATTGTGCTCCTTGTATAGTCCACCGCTGACCAGAAAGTTTAAGTC
>CAISWS010000122.1 GCA_903889265.1 uncultured Bacteroidota bacterium | reverse complement strand
GGTATTGAGCAACAACACTCAGTTTGAGAACTATACCTGGGATACAACTACCAATTCATGGACCCCCATTTCGTTAAATACTTACAGCTACGATGGCAACCACAATGTTATTTATGAATTTGACCAGACCTATACCAACGGCGCTTTTGTAAACGGGGCACAGTATTACTATTACTACCAGCAATACACCGTTAGTGGTATTAAAAACCTGGATAACGATTTAAACATCAGCTTGTATCCGAACCCTTCAACCGGTAATGCTGTAATCAGCTATGCGGCAAAAAATGCCGGTAGCATCATCCTTAATATTTATAACGCGCTGGGGAACCTGATGAACCAACAAAAGTCCTCAATTTTAGCAGGAGAGAACCAGTTACCTGTTAACCTTACCGGTTATGCAACAGGTAATTACTTTGTGCAGGTTGTAGATGGGGCCAGTGGTAAGATTGGGGTGTTGAGGATGGTGAAGCAGTAATAATTTTAAACCGCTAAACGCCTTTTTTTGTTATTCTTATCTTTGCATCAAATTTCAAAACATGTTTCAGCTAAAGCCTAATTACGTTACCGATAGTGACAACAAGAAAGTTGCTGTTCAGTTAAGCATAAAGACATTTGAAAAGGTAGAAGAGATACTTGAAAACTATAGTCTTTACAAGTTGATGGAAGAAGAATCTGACGAAAAACCTCTTGGTGTAAAGGAGGCTAAAGCTTATTACAAAAAGCTCAAAAAGAAAAAATAATGCTGGAGGTTCAGTATGACAAGCGATTTCTTAAAGACCTCGCTGCAATACCTTCAAAATACCGAAAGGAGATAGAACATTTTGCGTTTACTGATCTATCTTCCTTTAAAAGCATTGCTGAGGCAAATAGATTTGAGAAAATGAACGGTTATGAAAACTGCTATAAAATTAGATTAGGCATTTATCGGCTTGGAGCCTATTGTCAGGGAAACACCGTTGTGTTAAAAAGATCACTTCACAGAAAGGAGATTTATCGTTACTTCCCCTGATGCTTTAAATTACGAATTTACATTCAACCCATCCGCATATTGGTAAAGCTATTCCGCTGTAATTTCATTAACGTCTTTCTCCAGCTTGTTTAAAAAGTCAAGGCTCTTTTTATTCCTTTTATTGAGTTCCTTTTTTGACAGGATAAAAGCGTCTATTTCAGATTTATGGCCGTCTTCCTTTTCAAAATATAGCCCTGATATCGTTAGCTTATACATTTCAGACATATATCTCGAAACCAAATAAGGGAAAAATACATCAAAATGCCTTAAAAACAGGTCGGTATTTCTTCCGTCAATATCCTCGCTTAAATAGCCATCAGAAATTTCACATATCGAGTCTAAATAAACCAAGTATTTTTTATCGGAAAGGCATCTGATGTAGATTGAATCAAGCAGCGGGAAAGCGCAACTATCTGGATAAAACAGGCTAATTCGCCCATCTTTACTTATGGTATCCATTACCTCCGGGATATTTTTTATCACCTCGCACGCCCAATACTTTTTATTTCCAAAGCC
>CAISWS010000121.1 GCA_903889265.1 uncultured Bacteroidota bacterium | reverse complement strand
TTTTTTTTGAATAAACAGGAAACTTTAAAATACAACCAATGAAGAAGATATTTGCGCTGACAGTTTCTGCTTTATTATTAAGCTCCCCGGTTCTTTTTGCAAAGAAACTGATTGCTCCTGATAAGCAGATATGTACTGAGTTAAAACTCGGGGATGTTGATTATTCCCAATCTTATTTTTATACTGCTGCTGAGCATTATCGCGATGTTGTAAGGCAGGATTCGGCTAATCGCTATGGTAACTACGGTTTGGCCATGTCTTTATATCAAAGCCGCGACTACGTGAATTCCGAACTATTCTTCCGTCAGTTTTATAATATTAAACCAGGCGAAAAGGCAAACACCAAAAAATGGGAAGAAGAGGATAAAAAAATGTTTAACAGAGGCGATTACTATTTCGGCCAGGTTTTGCACCGCAATGGCAAATATGACGAAGCAGAAGAGCACCTGAATAAATTTATACAGAACTATGTTCCAAAAGACACCAGCGACAATTTAAAAAAGCTGGCTGCACTGGAAGTAGCGGGTTGCGAATTTGCCAAGACCGGTCCCAAAGCAAAGGTTAAGTTTTACAATGCCGGCCCCGGTGTAAACAAAGCTTATAATGAAGGTGCACCTTTTGCAATTAGCGAAAACGAAATCTATTACTCCTCTTTAAAGGGTAATTCAGATTCGTTGATTTTTGTAACCGGTAAAAATGTTAAGCCGATTTACGAAATTAAGCACAGTATTTATGATGGTAACACCTGGAGTGCAGGCCAGGCGGTTGCTAACAAGGATATAAATTCAGATGGATACAATTCAGGTAACGGAACCTTTAACAAAACCCTTACCCGTTTCTATTTTACAAAATGCCTGGATGTTGACGATGAGCGCTCGCTTTGTAATCTTTATGTTGCTGATTATAACAATGGTCAGTTCTCTAATGTGACCAGGTTACCTGAGCCGGTTAATGCGAAAGAAAAATATACAAGCACGCAGCCAACGGTTAGAAGTGCTGACGATGGTACTGAATTGGTATATTTCTCATCTGACCGCCCGGGAGGGAACGGTGGAATGGACCTTTGGTTTACAACCCGATTGGCTAACGGAGAATTTAAGCCGCCCGTTAATATGAAAAACCTTAACACCGCCGGCGATGAAGTAACGCCTTATTTTGACGACAGCACCAGGACCTTATATTTTAGCTCGAATGGCTTGCCTGGATATGGAGGATATGATATTTTTAAAAGTACAGAAAACCCCGATCTTAGCTGGACTACCCCTGAGAACCTTGGGAAACCAGTTAATACCGGTGCCGATGAATTGTATTATTCGCGCGGATTAAGCCAGACCAATGGCTTTTTAGTAACTAACCGCGAAGGCGGGGTTCCATTAAATGGCATCAAAACTGCATCGGACGATATTTATTTCTGGACTAATTTCCGCTTTGCGGTTGAAGGAAAAGCGATGAAAGAAGACGGTTCGCCGTTGACTGATGCTACCTTTAAGTTATACAAAAAAATGCCAGATGGAACTAAGGTGCTTGTTGCCGTTCAGGATGGCCCTCCGGGAACAGCTCATGCTCCGGGAAGCAATGCATCTGCGCTTGCAAATATTGGAGGAAAACCAGTTAGCAATACAAATACTGCGGGAGGAAATCCTACAGCTTCCAATACTGGCACCAGCGGTAACTATTTCTTTAAAATGGACCCGGAAACTGATTATGTAGTAGAAGTTGACAGAGAAGGTTTTCAGCCTAAAATGGAAAATGTAACTACCAAAGGGTTACCTGACGAAGACACCATTAAAGACAACATATTTACTCATAAGGCCATGTATACAGTTAAAGGCCTTGTGACAGAAGAAGGCAAGATGGAAGGACTTAGCGATGTAAGCGTTGAGTTGATTGAGGTGTCGCCTAACGGTATGCAACAAACCAAAAACCTGATGAAGAGTAATCCTTACTATGCATTTGATGTAGATATGGATAAAAATTACAAGCTTGTTCTTCGCAAAGAAGGATACTTTACCAAAACTGATAATCTGACTACCAGCGGATTGGGTACGATTGATACCATTAAAAAGGATTTAGCGATTGCCAAGCTTGAGCTGAACAAGAGTTATACCCTCCAGAATGTATTGTATGAATTCGGTAAATCAACTTTAACAGAAAACTCAAAAGCTGTGTTGGATAATCTTTACCAGATATTGGTTGAGAATCCTTCATTTATAATTGAGTTAAGCTCGCATACAGATGGTATAGGCTCGGATGAAGGCAACATGAAGCTTTCTCAGGCACGTGCTGAAAGCTGTGTTGCTTACCTGATCACCAAAGGTGTTGCTAAAGACCGTATGGTTGCTAAAGGTTATGGCAAAACCAAGCCTAAGGTACCTAATACTACAGAAGATGGAAAAGATGATCCGGCAGGACGCGCTATTAACCGTAGAACTGAATTCCAGATTATCGGTATCAAAAAGAGCCAATAGGATTTGAAAACAAAATATGAATTGAAAAACCCATCTTGAAGAGGATGGGTT
>CAISWS010000120.1 GCA_903889265.1 uncultured Bacteroidota bacterium | reverse complement strand
TATTATTTACCGTTAAATGGTGTTATCAAAAAAAGTGCATGGATTTCTGAGGGCATTTAGAAATGATTTTTACTTTAGTTGACACTAACAGCATTAAGTATGGATACCTTAACGCCCAACATTTTTGTTTATAATATGAATGAAACCATTGCTTTTTATAAGAAGCTGGGATTTGAAGTAATAATGACTGTTCCTGAAGAGGGCAATTATGTATGGGCGATGATGAGCTGCGGCCAGGTAAATATTATGTTTCAGACTTTTGACAGCTTGCAAAACGAATTGCCTGAAATTAAAAGGGAAACCGGTGGGCCGTTGTTGTTTTATATTAAAACAAAGGGTATCCGCACTTTTTTTGAAAAGCTACAGCAAGAACGGGTAACTATTCTTAAAGGCCTTGAAAAAACCTTTTACGGGGCTACCGAATTTTCGATAGCCGACAACAACGGCTTTGTTTTAACCTTTGCCGAAGACGAGTAGAGATAGCATCTTGGTTTGGTTTTAGCTGCTATACTTTTATGTTGAACCTTTTATTGTGCGAGGTGTTATCCTGCTTCACAAAACCACATATTAAATGTATAATCTGAAAATCATAACTTCTACGGTAAGGCCTGGCAGAAAAGGGCCCATTATTGCCGCATGGGTTGCGGAAATGGCAGCAAAAAACGGACAATTTAATGTTGAGGTTTTAGACCTGGGTGAAATAAACCTGCCACTGATGAATGAAGCAAACCATCCGGTGATGAAAAAATACGAACATGAACACACCAAACAATGGAGCGCAAAAATTGATGAAGCAGATGCGTTTATTTTTGTAACGGCCGAGTATGACTACGGATACCCCGCCCCGTTGCGCAATGCCCTCGAATACCTGTTACATGAGTGGGGTTATAAACCAGCAGGTATAGTTAGCTACGGCGGCGTATCAGCCGGTACCAGGGCTTCGCAGGCCTTAAAGATGGATCTGGGCACTTTAAGGATGGTGCCTTTGTCGGAACAGGTGAATATTCCTTTTTTCTCACAGTTTATTAACGAGCAAGGGCAATTTGTGCCAAACGAAATTTCGCTTAAAGCTGCCGAAACCCTTTTTAAACAACTGGTTAGGTGGACCAAGGGCTTAAAACTGATTAAAGAAGACAGGGCCTAACGCTGCGTTTAAGGCAGTTTGGGGAGGGAATTTAAAAAAGCAAGGCAAAATGCTCGCTTTCAAGGGTATAAAATCGTTAAATATCTTTTTTTGCGGCAATTATTTTATAATATTGACACGCAATTTTAAACTCATAAAATCAAAAATACCCCATGAAAAAAATTTCCTTTCTTTTCTTTTCGCTGTTTTTAGCGGCTGGTGCTTTTGCCCAATGCGTGGTTGACAGTAACCTGATGGTACTGGATACTACAGCGGGCGGCGGCTTTTATCCGAACGCCAACCACATCCCGCATATTGTCAGGGACTCTGCATACTTACAGACAGTTCAGGGTAAGATACCCAGCAGTATGACCCAAACAATTAACGGTATACCTGTTTTGGGAACAGCTACTATTACAGTTACCGTTGATACCGTAATCCTCGATTCTTTAGCAGGCTTGCCTGCAGGCATTACCTGGACAAAAAGTTCGGAAATATTGTTGGGCGGCGGAATTGGCTGTGTGCAATTCAGCGGTTTAACTACAGATACCCCGGGTGTTTATCCTATTGCGGCTTACGGTGTTATTAAAATACACTACAGTGTAGAAGGTGGCCTTTACCAGGGAAATGATACTACCTATGGAAACCTTGAGCGTTTACCTGCTTTCAGCAATTTCTTTTTGGTAGTTGACTCAGCCCAATCAGCCTTATCAGCCACTATTACGGGTAGAACGAGCTGCGGTAGTTTAGCTGCAGGTTCGGCAACAGTAACGCCTGCGGGTGGTTCACCAGTTGCTCCATATACCTACCTATGGAATACCGGTGTTACATCGTACACTATCAGCAATATTGCACCTGGTACTTATTATGTAACGGTAACTTCCGGAGTGGATACTACTACTGATTCTGTTGTAGTTGCTGGTGACATTACCCCATTAGCCCTTACAGTAAGCGGAATTGTTCCTGATACCAGTGCTGCACAAACAGTAGGTACTGCTACCCTGAATGTAACAGGTGGAACCCCACCTTATACTTACCGTTGGACCGGTTTAACTGATTCTACTGCAACTGCTGCAAACCTGGCTCCCGGCACCTATCGTGTAAGAGTTACGGATTCATTGGGCTGCCAGGTCAGGGATTCGGTAGTAATTAAAAACCTTACTGCCAGTATTAACAATGTAAAAGAGTTAGATGCGCAAATAGGACTTTACCCTAATCCGGCAAGCAATGTGGTTAATGTAATGATTCAATCTCCGGTTGCACTTAATGCGCGCCTTGAAGCCTTTGATATTACAGGTAAGGTTGTTTATTCTGCACCTGCTAACATCCCTAACGGTTACTACACCCAGGCAATTGATGTAAAATCTTTCAGCCCGGGTATTTATATCCTGCAGCTTACTTCAGATAACCAAAGCACGCATCAGCGCTTTGTGGTTACCAGATAATATTTAAGCTTTTGAAAATGAAAGCGCCCTTCCGGTTACGGAAGGGCGCTTTCATTTTATAGAGGGATGGTTACTTTGCGGCAAGTTGGGTACTTGCTTTTTTAAAGTGCTGGAACCTCCGTGATATCTTTTACCATCAACAATCTATATAATTTTAGTAGTGGTTTACCGGAACCACTGCTCTTAAAAGGTACATTGTTTTAAGATTCTGGGGTGCACATTTTGAGTTGTAAACCCAGGAGGTACGCTTAAAATACCGGGTTCTCATAGTAATAAAACTCAATCTCACTTTCAGGCCATTTACCATAAAAGCCTTTGAACCCGGCTTTTAGTGATATAGTGGTATAATTTTTAATCCCCGCCATAATTATCTGCGGCCCGTTATCGGTTAGGTCCTTATCGGTAATAACTGCGGGCATTACCAGGGCAATGTGTCCGGGCTTACGGTCGTCATTATTTTTTACCACTGCTACTACTACAAAACCTTTGTTGGCCAGGTCCTGTGCCTGAGTATAGCGGTTATCCGAGGGAATGTGCTTCCATGCCTGTGCGCGGGCCTGTGTGGTGGGCAACCAGTCAAATTGTGCGTTGGATAAAAGGTCCTGTGCATGTTCAGGCGGGCGAAGGATTACAATCTTCAACTTTTCGCAAGCTGCCGCTACAAATGCCGCGCAATGGGTTTTCAGGTTATGGGTATCATCCCGTTCGCTGGGTTCACCGGTCTCCCAGTTAATGTGCTGGCCCGATATCCAGCGGGTTTCCACGTTCAGGCTTTGATAAAACTGTTTTAGTTTTTCACCAAATTCATCCAGTACATATGTTTGCTGTGCTGGCAGCACACAGAAGGAAAATAATAAGAGGGCAAAAAGCAACTTTTTCATTTTTAGGGAGATGTAACGCATAAAATTACAAAATAGATATTGAATTGAAAGAATATCTATAGAAAAGAGCAGCCCATTCTGTCACCGGAAAGGAAACCAGTACAAAATTGCCAAATACAGCCTCAACAACCGTGTTTTTGTATTTGGTTTTAGTTTCCCCCTTTGGGGACGGCAGGGGCTGCATAAAAAATATTAACATTGCATCCGCAAACCAACAAACAGTGTTATGAAAAACATCCTTCAGCAATTAGGCATTAATGCCACCAACGCAGGTGTATCAACCGGCAATAAATGGATTAAGAGTAAAGGCGCCCCCATACAATCATTTTCACCGGTAGATGGCAAACTGATTGCCACGGTTACATCAGCAACTGAAAAAGAATACCAGCAAGTAATGGATACCGCACTTGAAGCATATAAAATATGGCGTAACATACCTGCGCCGAAACGTGGCGAAGTAGTGCGCCAGATAGGTGAGGAGCTACGTAAGTTTAAAGACCCGCTGGGCAAACTGGTTAGCTACGAAATGGGCAAAAGCCTGCAGGAAGGTTTGGGCGAAGTGCAGGAGATGATCGACATCTGTGATTTTGCAGTGGGTCTTTCGCGCCAGTTACATGGCCTTACCATGCATAGCGAGCGCAGCCGCCACCGAATGTACGAACAATGGCACCCAATAGGTGTGGTAGGCATTATTTCAGCCTTCAACTTTCCGGTAGCCGTTTGGAGCTGGAACACTATGCTGGCCTGGGTATGCGGCGATGTATGCGTGTGGAAACCATCTGAAAAAACACCTTTATGCGGTTTGGCTTGTCAGAATATTGTAGCCAGGGTTTTCAAAAAAAATAACCTGCCCGAAGGTATTTCGAACCTGGTAATCGGTGATGCAAAAATTGGTGAGTTGCTATCGAATGATGGCCGTGTGCCATTGGTTTCAGCCACCGGTTCAACCCGTATGGGCAAAGCTGTCGGCGCTGCAGTTGGAGCACGTTTAGGCCGCAGCTTGTTGGAGCTAGGGGGCAATAACGCTATCATTATTACACCGGATGCAGATTTGAATATTGCTTTGGTTGCAGTGGTATTTGGCGCAGTAGGGACCGCTGGTCAGCGCTGCACCACTACCCGCAGACTAATTATTCATGAATCGCGCTACGATGATCTAAAGAAGAAAATTAAAAAAGCTTACGGTCAGCTAAAAATCGGCGACCCGTTGGACCAGAAAAACCACGTTGGCCCGCTGATAGATAAACAGGCTGTGAAGATGTATGAAGATGCTATTACCGCAGCTAAGAAAGAAGGCGGCAAAATTTTGGTCGAAGGCGGCGTGCTAAGCGGCAAAGGTTACGAGAGCGGTTGCTACGTTAAGCCATGTGTTATTGAAGCCAAAAATGAAATGGCTATTGTTCAGCACGAGACCTTCGCACCTATTCTCTATATTATGAAATACAATACGCTGGATGAGGCCATCTCCCTTCAAAACGGCGTGGTGCAAGGCCTTTCATCTGCTATTATGACTACCAACCTGCGCGAGGCTGAAGCTTACCTGAGCGCTAACGGCAGCGATTGCGGCATTGCCAATGTAAATATAGGCACCAGCGGCGCCGAAATTGGCGGCGCGTTCGGCGGCGAAAAGGAAACCGGCGGCGGACGAGAAAGCGGCAGCGATGCATGGAAAAACTATATGCGCAGGCAAACCAACACTATCAATTACGGAACTGAGTTGCCTTTGGCACAGGGGATTAAATTTGAACTGTAAAAAAAGTTATTCGTACCAAATTAAAAGGCCGGCTCAATATTAGCCGACCTTTTTTTGCATCTTTGATTTATAAGCATTGCAACAACCTCTCTAAAAGCGATAAAGGCGTAGTCTGTGATTAAAAAAGATTTCTTTAAATCGTCCCTCGTTTACACAATTTCGGCCGGGTTATCTACCGCAGCTTCGTTTTTGCTATTACCGTTTTACACCAACACCCATTTATTAACGGTTAGTGACTTTGGTGCCCTTTCATTATACCTTGGTTTATCATTATTGGTGCAGCTGGTAACATCATTTGGGCTAGATTATTATGTGGTTGTTTCGTACCATGAGTTAAGCGATAAGCCTGCTGAACTAAAATCCAAGGTGGCATCGCTGAATGGCTACCTGATAGTTGCAGGTTTAATTATTACACTGAGTTTTTTACTCGGTGGAAACTTTATTATCGATAAATTTATTCCAAACGCAAACCCCGCATCTTTCCGGTATGTTATGATGTCGGTTTTTACGGGCATATTCAATGCCCACTTCAGGTTTTATAATAATTTGCTGATTCAGCAGGCAAGGCCTCAGACGTATTTTTGGTCTAACTTATTAAACTTTGTTACCACAGTATTATTCTCGCTGGGCATTTTAAAAATGTTTCCACTTACGTTAGAAGGGCCTATGTGGGGCAGGTTTCTTTCCTGCCTATGCATTTTTATCATGTCGTTTAGCGATGTCACCTACAACTTTGGCATTGCCTTTCAACGGAAGTTTCTTAAATCGGCCTGGCTGTTTTGTGCGCCGCTGATGGTAACCACGGTTTTTCAGTGGGTGCTGAGCTATTCCGACAGGTATATCATCAAGCCTTTATTGTTTAACGGCGAAGTGGCCATTTTTGACCTGGCGGTGCGCTTTACTATGCTGCTTAGTCTAGTATTAGATAGTTTAACCACCGCTATTACCCCTAAAATATTTGGGCTGATGAAATCAGGGGGCGAAAATGCTGCAGCCGAAATCAATAAATATTACAGCGGTATTAATATGGTGGCCCTGGTGCTTATTCCTTTAAATATTTTGATTTTACCGCTCATTCTGCCCCTCTTCATTAAAGACCCGAAATATCTTACGGCATTTTTGTACTTCGGAATTATCTGCGCAGGTTTAATTACACGCACTATTCAAAACCTGTTTCTTTTCCCGGTGTTTTATTTGAAAAAGACTTCAATTTTTATTCCTATCAATGGTATTTCGGCTGTTGTTCAGGTGGTCCTGGGCTATTTTATGGTAAAGTATTTTAAGCTTTACGGAGCAGCGTTTACGTTAAACATTGTAAAACTAGTGATGCTGGTATTGTATTTTATCTGGTGCCGCGATTTGCTTAACCCCAAAATAAATAAGCAGAAAATTGTTTTGCTGCCTATCATAGTTCTGTTTGTAATCAGCTTTGCTGAATTATTTATTACAAAATATGGCCTTAAAATGCACCTGATTCACTTAATGGAACTAATTGCAATAGCAGGTGTAACTGCCGTTATATATTGGAACGAATTACTGGAACTTGCAAAATGGGGTATTAAACAAGGAAGGATAACCCTCGGTAATCTAAATGCAAACGGAGCAGAGGAATCGTAGATTCCGTCTGCTCCGTTTGTTTAAAAGGGCCGTTGAATATTAGTTAACCTTCTTCCAGTAAACAGAAGATTGGTCTATAGTAATAATATCCGCTGTTATGTTATTAGCCTTTATATAGTCATCAATTGCTGCTTTGCATCCTTTAACTACCGAGTAGTCATCAACAATGATATAACCTCCCACTGATACCTTAGGATATAAGTTTACCAATCCGTCCATTGTCGATTCATACATATCGCCATCCAGGCGCAACACTGCCAGTTTCGTAATTGGTGCGGTAGGAAGAGTATCTTTAAACCAACCCTTCAAAAACTTCACTTTATCATCAAGCAACTCGTATTTTTCAAAGTTATGCATTACCTGTTCTTTGGAAACAGCCAACTCTTTAAATACATGGTGTTTATCACCCTTATCCCAGGCATATTTCTCGGTATTTGCTTCCGGCAGGCCTTCAAACGAATCAGCAACCCAAACAGTTCTGTCTTCGGCGTTCAGTACTTTTAGCATGGCCTTCATAAAAATACAGGCACCGCCTCTCCAAACTCCGGTTTCAATCAAATCGCCCTCAACATTGTTTTTAACCACTTCGCTAACACAGTATTGTATGTTATCCATACGCTTCAGGCCAATCATCGACACTGCAGTTGCAGGAAAATCAAGGCCGTTTTTACGCAATTCAGGATCAAACTCGGTTTTGGTACAAATCATATAACCCTTTCTCATGCGCACCAGCTTATCAAGCGGCATGTACACATAGTTATTTATCTCCTGGTGGTTTTGATACAGAGGTTTATATTCTCCGTATTCCAGCCTGTCGTATCCGGTGAGT
>CAISWS010000119.1 GCA_903889265.1 uncultured Bacteroidota bacterium | reverse complement strand
TCTCCGTGCCTCCGTGCGAAATATTGTATTAGTTATTCCCGGTTCTTTGAATCCATTTGAATGGTAACAGGGCCATCATTAATTATCGCCACTTTCATATCTGCACCAAACTCTCCGGTGCCTACTGGTTTACCTAAATTTAAGCTAACGTGCTTTACGAAACTTTCGTATAGTGGTATGGCAATTTCTGGCTTGGCTGCTTTAATAAAGGAGGGGCGGTTTCCTTTTTTTGTTAAGGCATAAAGCGTGAATTGCGATACAATTATAATATCGCCATCCACGTCTTTTATGGCCAGATTCATCTGGTCGTTTTCATCATCAAATACGCGCAGGTTTACGAGTTTGTTGGCTGTCCATTCAAGGTCTTCAGGAGTATCGGTTTCTTCAAAACCGGCTAGTACTAAATAGCCTTTTTTGATAGAGGATTTTATTGTTCCATCAATGGTTACTGAGGCTTCGGAAACACGTTGGATTATAACTCTCATAGCTTTGTGCCTGGCATTTCAATTCCCCCAAACTTATTTACCAATGGCTCCCCATTAAATGAGTGCGTATGACACGAACACGATGGATAAAGGTCTTCGTTTTTTAAATCCGGATTCACTTTTTGTAAAACATTATTTTCATCCACATACAATCCTGACCAGAGAGAACTTTCGCCTAAACGCACATAATCTTTCTTTTCAGCTTCATTAGCAGCTACCATCCACCATATAGGCTCCTGGTCATCCAACCTGCTTACGGCTTCACTGTGAGTCGCCGTCCAGTCCTTCCCCACCCTTGAAAACAAAAACCTGAATAGCGGCGTATAATCACGCCCGCGCTGCTTATTGCCTTTCATCCCCATCCTATCACCGTCAAACTCCTTAAAGTCTTTTGAATTACGCGTATGTCGAAAATCGCCGCCTTTATCACCATGATAGTGAAGCGCCCGCTTATTTTCTTTTCTGTATAAAGGCTCTTTGGTATTTTGCATGATTGCGTCTCTATTTAATGGCTGCTTACTCCCAATGCTTATAATTCGCCCTGTAATCATTTAATATCCCCAAATAATTCACATACCGCTCCTCCGAAATCTTGCCATCATAATAAGCTTGCCTTACGGCACAGCCCGGTTCTTTTTCGTGCACGCAGTTATTGAATTTGCAGTTGTTCAGCACTTCCCGCATTTCAATAAAGTAATGCGATATCTCTTCTGTTTTAAAGTTGAGTATGCCGAATTCTTTAACGCCGGGGGTGTCAATTACACTGCCTCCAAAATCAAGAAAGTGCATTTCGGCAAATGTGGTGGTGTGCATACCTTTGGCGTGCATTTTTGATATCTGTTCCGTACGTAAATTAAGGCTGGGTTGAATGGCGTTAAGCAGGGTAGATTTACCTACGCCTGAGTGGCCGGCAATTAAGGTCGTTTTATCTTTCAATTCATTTTTTACAACATCCAGGGTTTCGGGCTGCACGGCGGAGACGAACAAAACTTTGTAGCCAATCTTTTTATAAATATCAGCCACCCAATCCTGCTTCTTTTGCGATTTTACATCCAGCATATCCTGTTTATTGAAAACAATAATGGTGGGTATGTGGTAGGCCTCAGCAGTAACCAGAAAGCGGTCAATAAAACCTGTGCTGGTTCGGGGGTTGGCCATGGTAACTATCAGCATGGCCTGGCCGAGGTTGGCGGCTATGATTTGACGCGCGCCTTTATGTTTGGGTGATACACGGACAATGTAATTATCGCGGGGTTCGATGGCATCTATCATCCATGAGTCATTTCCTTCGGCGCTGTTTATGGTAACCTTATCGCCAACGGCAATGGGGTTGCTGTCTTTATCTTTACTTTCATCTAACCTGAAAAGGCCTTTTAAACGGCATTTGATTACCTCGCCGTTTTCGGCCTTTACCTCGTACCAACTGCCAGTAGATTTGATGACTACTCCCCTCATGCTTTTAAGTTAAATACATTTTTACCGCAATCCCGATAGCAATCGGGAGCCAAGAGCGCAAAGATGAATACAAATAAATTTGTTTAAAGCGGTTTTTTCTGCGCAAGCTAAAGTTTGATTTAAATAGTTTTTTTACTCGTATTTACGCCGTGCACTGCCAGCGATATTTCCATCAATAAACCGGGGGTTTCTTCAAGCGCGTTACCAACTACAATAATATCGGCACCGGCTTTGCAAATCTCCTCGGCCTGTTCAGCCGTGCGTATGCCGCCGCCTACTATGAGAGGGATTGAAATTTTTTGCTTAACCGCAGCTATCATTTTAGCACTTACCGTGTTTTTTGCCCCGCTTCCGGCTTCCAGGTAAATCATTTTCATGCCCAGCATTTCGCCGGCCTGGGCTGTGGCTACTGCAATATCTGTTTTGCTATTGGGTATTGGCGTGGTTTGGGTAATATACGAGGTAGACGAAACTCGTCCGCCGTCAACCAGGATATATCCTGTGGAGATAGATTCCAGGCCCATCTTTTTTATCATTGGTGCAGCTACTACCTGCTGGCCAATCAGATACTCGGGGTTGCGGCCTGATATCAGGCTTAAAAAGAGGATAGCATCTGCCTTGCCACTGAGCTGGTAATTACTGCCCGGAAAGATGATTACAGGGATATTTGAATGAGCCTTGATTATTTTAATAGCACTCTCAAAATTCCTTTCCATTAACAGGCTTCCACCAATAAAAAAGAAGTCGACTTTGCAGTTGGCCGATAGCTCAGCCAGCCTTAATAAAGATTCGGCATTGTGCTTATCGGGGTCAATAAGAACTGCGAGCCTGGATTGTTTTCCGGTTTTAATTTTTTTATAGATCATTTGTTACAACGTGGATTTTGTATTATGGCTTTTAGGGCAATTAAGGGTTAAATGGTCTGCTCAATAAATCAGACAAAAAAACAGTGAAAAATTTCCGAAATTTACGCTAATAAAATTGGAAAAACATTTTTCCACACAACGAAATCGTCCCCTGCCTCTGATGTTAAAAGAACAAAACATCTTTTCACATTTTCTGTTGATAAAATAGGATGGGATATTTTTTTAACAAGAATAAATTCGCCTACGTCATTCCACTTCAACACAAAGGAGAATTTTAATACCCTACAAAACATAAATAACATGGCAAAGAAAAATGAAAAGAAAGGATTGAAGGTCGACCGTCTGTATACCAAAGACGGCCTTACCGCCTTCGACCTTTTTGAATACGAGTTACGCTCGTCGGTAATACGCAACCCGGCAGGAGACGCTGTGTTTGAGATGCACAACGTTGAAGTGCCTAAAGGCTGGAGCCAGGTTGCCACCGATATTCTTGCCCAGAAATATTTTCGACGAGCTGGTGTTCCGCAGGCCGATGGTTCTGTGGGTGGGGAGCGCTCAATAAAGCAGGTTACACACCGTTTGGCCGACTGCTGGAGAAGCTGGGGCGAACGCTATGGTTATTTTGCCAGTAAAAAAGACGCAGATGTGTTTTACGATGAGTTGGTATTCTCGTTGTTAGACCAGATGGCTGCACCTAACTCGCCACAGTGGTTCAACACTGGCCTGTTTTCGTCTTATGGAATTACCGGCAAACCACAAGGACATTATTTTGTAAACCCTGATACCGGAGTTTTAGAACAATCAACATCTGCCTATGAGAGACCTCAACCCCATGCATGTTTTATACTTTCAGTTGATGACGATTTAGTTGGCGGTGGTGGTATTATGGACCTTTGGATACGTGAAGCCCGCATATTTAAATATGGTTCGGGCGTTGGAACCAACTTCTCAAACATCCGTGGCGAAGGCGAAAAACTTTCGGGCGGGGGAACTTCATCGGGCTTAATGAGCTTTTTGAAAATTGGTGATGCTGCTGCCGGTGCTATTAAAAGTGGCGGAACAACACGCCGTGCTGCCAAAATGGTTTGCCTTGACCTTGACCACCCTGAAGTTGTAGACTTTATTGAGTGGAAAATGAAGGAAGAAGATAAGGCTGCTGTTTTAATTAACGGCGGTTACGATTCGCATTATGAAGGTGAAGCTTACAGAACTATAGCCGGGCAGAATTCGAACAACTCGGTACGCATTCCTAACTCATTCTTCCATAAACTTGAAAGAGGCGAGAGCTGGGATTTACTGGCAAGAACTGACCGCCGTGTAATGAAGTCTGTTCCATCGGGCGAGTTGTGGGATAAAATTGCCAAGGCGGCATGGCGTTGTGCTGACCCGGGCATTCAGTTTGATACTACCATTAACGAATGGCACACCTGCCCTGAGGACGGCCCAATACGCGCCAGCAACCCTTGCAGCGAGTATATGTTTTTAGATAACACCGCCTGCAACCTGGCTTCGTTTAACCTGCGCAAATTCTTTAACGACCAAACGCTGGAGTTTAATGTAAAAGGATTTGAGCACATGAGCCGCATCTGGACCGTGGTGCTTGAAATATCTGTTTTAATGGCCCAATTCCCTTCTAAAGAAGTGGCAAGGCTATCATATGAATTCAGAACGCTTGGATTGGGATATGCCAACCTGGGCTCGGTGCTGATGGTTTCGGGAATACCTTACGATAGTGATAAGGCACGTGCATGGGGCGGAGCGCTCTCTGCAATTATGACCGGGGTTGCTTACAAAACATCTGCTGAAATGGCTTCGGTATTAGGGCCGTTTGCAGGTTATGAGAGAAACAAAAAGAACATGCTGCGCGTAATGCGCAACCACCGTTTGGCTGCATACAATGCTGATGCAAGCAGCTACGAAGGCATTGAAATTAAACCTTGCGGCATTAACCCTAAAGATTGCCCAAGCTATTTACTGGCTGCTGCAACCAGCGCATGGGACCAGGCTTTGCAATTAGGAGAACAATACGGATACCGCAATGCACAGGCAACGGTTATTGCGCCAACCGGAACTATTGGTTTATTAATGGATTGTGATACTACCGGTGTTGAGCCTGATTTTGCTTTGGTAAAATTTAAGAAACTATCGGGTGGCGGTTACTTTAAAATTGTAAACGAATGTGTGCCGGCAGCGCTGGAAAACCTGGGATACTCTCCGGTTCAGATTGATGCTATTGTGAAATATGCAAAAGGCCATGCTTCGTTAACCGGTTGTCCGCATATTAACGCCGATAGTTTACGGGCCAAAGGATTCAACAATGTTGACCTGGATAAAATTGAAGCACAACTACCAGCAGCGTTTGACATAAGCTTTGCATTTAATTACTGGAGCCTGGGCGAAGAGACCCTGCAAAAACTTGGATTTACACCCGATCAATATAAAGCCGCCAACTTTAACCTGCTGCGTGAGTTAGGATATAGCAGGGAAGAAATGGATGCTGCCAACGAGTACGTTTGCGGTACCATGACCATTGAAGGCGCTCCTTTATTGAAAGATGAACACCTGCCGGTGTTTGACTGTGCTAACAAGTGCGGTACGAAGGGTGTAAGGTTTATCCATCCCCACGGCCACATCCGCATGATGGCGGCAGTTCAGCCTTTCATCAGCGGGGCGATTTCTAAAACCATTAACCTGCCAAATGAGGCAACGGTCGAGGATATTCAGAAGTGCTATGAACTTTCGTGGAAGCTGGGCTTAAAGGCTAATGCGCTTTACCGCGATGGATGCAAGCTTTCTCAGCCACTCAGCAACAAAAAAGACGAAGAGAAGGAAGACAAAAAAGAAACCAAAGTTGCTACACCAGCTCAGCCTGAAGGCGAAAGATTCAGCAGGCTTACACCTGAGGAAGTATTGGAAGCTGCCCGCGTTTTAATGCAGGAAAGTACCGATACCCACTTTATGCGCGAACTGAGCCGCATTGTTGAGCGTAAGAAATTACCACACAAGAGAAGAGGCTTTACCCAAAAAGCAAAAATCGGCGGACAAACCGTATTCGTTCGCACCGGTGAGTATGACGACAATACCTTAGGCGAAATATTTGTGGATATGCACAAAGAAGGTGCATCGTTCCGGTCGCTGATGAACTGTTTTGCTATATCGGTTTCCATAGGCCTGCAATATGGTGTGCCGCTGGAAGAGTTCGTTAACAAGTTCACCTTTACCCGCTTTGAGCCAAGCGGTATGGTTGACCACCCGAACATTAAAAACGCAAGTTCTATTGTAGATTATATATTCCGACTGTTAGCGTTTGAATACCTGGGCCGCACAGACCTGGTGCATGTAACACCATCAGAACTGGCTATGCGCTCTCAATCTACTGCCGACCTTACTACCGAAATTTCGGAAGAGCCGTTTATTGAAAAGCGCCCGGCAAGCAATCACCCCGAAATGCAGGACACACCAAAAACCAGCAAAGAGACGGTGAAGAAAACCGACATGAAAAAATTAACCCTCGCCGAATCATCAATGCAAGGCTTCAACAAAATGGCCCAGGATATGATGGGCGATGCCCCACCCTGCAGCGTATGCGGCAACATCACCATCCGCAGCGGTACCTGTTACAAGTGCATTAACTGCGGTAATAGTATGGGATGTTCTTGATTGTTGAATGATGATTTTTGAATTATGAATTAATGCGGAAGCCACCTTTGGGTGGCTTTTGTGTGTTGAGGATTGTTTCAAACCACCAAAGTTTATAAATTTGGACTATATATTTTCAAATTCCTAAAAAATCAATATGGCATCATCAAAGGCGGCAACCAACAAAATAGACGACACGTATGCATTAATACTATATGACATTGGATTGGATGGATGCATTAACGGGGTATATCGTGGCCCTAACTCCGAAGTTTATGTTGAGCTATTACGAAAGAAAGCGGGGGCAACGAACATTGGCGATGGCTTATTTTCTATTTATCGTAATCAATACATAGATACAGCTGGAACACATACGGGATGGGTAACAGTAAAGCCACAAAAAGGCGGTTATATTTTTGAATGGTATCAAAAGAAGGGCGTTTTGGACTTCCGAGGAATTGGATATAAAATGAATGAGCGACAAATAGCGGTATATTACCATTGATTGCTCTACTCGAAAAGATCATATCATTGAACAAATTATTTCCGATTAGTTGCTTTGGCAGGAACGGCATCTTTAATCTGTGGCTTTTGCAATAGCATTGGCTGGGATACCAATGATTTTTCAGGGGGCGTTAAGTATTTGTAAATCGTAACTACATTCCCGGTTGCGCTTATTATGGCAAAAAGGAGTAGGGGATAAAACCACTTGTTTTTTCTGGTAATATCTTTTAGTTCATGTTTTACTTTTTCGTCTTTCTGCAGTTCAACTAATCTCCTCCTTTCCTTCTCGGTAAAACCATTGCTATTTACAAATTCAGAACCTTCTTTGGTCAATACATATGGTGCATCGTTCTGGTTGTAACTTAAATTATGGTCTATGTAACCTTTGTCAAGGAGATTAACTAAAAAGACTTCTGCATCAATGGGCGGTTCGCCTGTCGACATCAAATCAAGATGTAGCTGAAATTCGAACTGGCTAAATGCCGATTTACCCGCAATTCTGTTTAACCGGTCCACATGTAATTTAAGCAGAAAGAAATCTTGTCTCCCTTCAAAACTATCTAAGTCCATACCTTATATTTATGCGCTAAGTTAGATATTCAAAAGAACAAGAATTATACTTTCGGCATCCTTCCCCACCACTCCCTATTATCCACCTTTACCAAATAATCTGCTAAATCATAGCCTAAGGGTTGGTGTTGTGTTGGGGCTTGTTGCTGTAGCAGGTTGGTTATTCTTACGCCCTTACAGGGCTGTTAATCCGGCCGTTTGTTTACACCGGGCTGCACCCGGTGCTGTTATCTGGTCGCCCTTTCAGGGCTTGATACAGGGGTTGGTGTTATCGGAGGGGTAGCGCAGAGAAGTTTAGGGTTATAATGGATTCAGGTTGTAGGGTGCGATGAGATATTCGCGTGAATCTTTAAATACCCAATTAATCATTATCCATTTTTTATAATTTCACATACATATCACCGCCGTTAACTATAAGCCCGATGTATTCAGCCCTGAAAGGGCGATAAGACAATAGCACCGGGTGCAGCCCGGTGTAGGTGAATAACGAAAACATAAAGCCCTGAAAGGGCGTAAGAATATGTCGCAATCGCTCGTTCAAAATTACATGCACATTGTGTTCAGCACAAAAAACCGGATGCCGCTTATAACGGATAAGGTGGCAGATGATTTACATGCTTACCTGGGCGGTATTTGTAATAAACTGGATTGCTTTCCAATCCAAATTGGTGGCCATAAAGATCACGTTCACATCCTTTGCCTGTTATCAAAAAAGATTGCGCTTATAAAACTTTTAGAGGAACTAAAGTCCCATTCATCTAAATGGATGAAGCTTAAAGGTGAAGGTTTTAAAGATTTTTATTGGCAGGATGGATATGGCGCATTCTCGGTAAATCCCACCGAAGTTGAAACGGTTGTAAAATATATCTCCAACCAAAAAGAACATCACGCCAAAAAAACATTCCAGGATGAATACCGTGCGTTCCTGAAAAAATACCGCGTTGAATATGATGAGCGGTATGTATGGGATTAATCTTACGCCCTTACAGGGCTGTTAACCCGGCTGTGTGTTTGCACACCGGGCTGCACCCGGTGCTATTGTCTTGTCGCCCTTTCAGGGCTTAATACAAAACAGCCTGTTATGTTTTTGCGCCTTGTGACCGTTCATTCCTCACCACTCCCTATAATCCACCTTTACCCAATAACCGGCTAAATCATAGCCTAAGGGTTGCCTCACCCCCTTTGTCTGTCGACATTTCCCCCTCTCCTTTTTTCGGAGCAAAAAAGTAGTAGGGGAAAACCTTATTGCTTGGTTTTAATACACTTTGTAAATTTTCAGAATATTGTAATAACGGCGGCATTAGTATTTGTAATTTCAGTTCGTTGTAATACGTAATAAAACGCGTAAACCACAACATTCTGTGATTTGGCCGTAGAGACGCGATGCTTCGCGTCTCTTGTTGCGTGTGGGCGAAATCCTGTTTATAAGCACATACCCAAAATGTGGTGAACAAATATGCCTTGGCCCATCCGGCATAGGAGACGCGAAGCATCGCGTCTCTAGAATGGGGTTTGCCATTTATTATGCCCGCATTTCATTTTAATCCGTACGTATTAAAATGAAATGCGTAAGTCACTAAATCCTCGTTATAAACGGTGACGAGTTAAAGAGCCTTAAAAATGAAAGGGGGTGGTTTCCATGGAAAGGGGTCTTAAGAATGTCGGGTATTGATAACCAATGGTGTAATAAAAAAAGTGGAAACACCCCCCACCCCTTTCCAGCTGTTTTCCTAATCCTCAAACGCCGGATTGGCATTATTAGCAACCGGTGGCATTACGGGTGAGTATAATGACTCTGCAGCATCAACGGCCAGTGTTACGCCGGAGATATAAGCTGCACCGGGACATAGCAGAAACACAACTGCAGATGATACTTCGGCCTCGGTGCCTAATCGGGTGGTTTGGTTGTTTTTGGCAAAGCTGAGAATGAAATCTTTGTAGGATGGGTCGTAGCGGTCGAGGCCGCTGCTTTTAATTACGCCGGGGGCTACTGCGTTTACACGCACGCCATATTTGCCCCATTCGGTGGCCAGGCTTTTGGTGATGTTTTCAACCCCCGCCCTTGCTGCACCGGTGTGCGCCATAATAGGAAAGCCATTACGCATGTTGGCTATGATATTAACTATAGCGCCACCCGTATTTACAAACTGCCTGTTAAACACCTCCTGGCTCATAAAGAAGGTGCCTGTTAAGTTGGTTTCAATAACTGCATGCCAGCCTTTAGGGCTTATCATCTCAGCCGGTGAGGGGAACTGTCCGCCACCGTTGTTTACCAGGTAATCGATGCGGCCGGTTAGTTCGATGGTTTTGGCTACGCAGGCTTTTATGCTTTCTTCCTGGCGGATGTTGCATTCTACGGCGTGGGCTTTGCCGCCTTCGGCAGTTATTATTTCAACGCCTTTAGCCAGGTTTTCCATTTTGCGGCTGGCGAGGATTACAGTTGCACCGAGGTAAGCCAGTTCGCGGGCTATGCGTAAACCAATGCCTGTTCCGCCACCGGTTATGATGGCAGTTTTTCCTTCAAATAGTCCGGGTTTGAATACTGTATTCACTTTATGCGTGGTTTTATTTTGAGAGTGTGAATTAAGGAAATTTTTGTTGGATGAAAGGCAAATACAGGTTCACGCTAAGAGCGCAAAGGTTTTTCGCAAAGAACCGCAAAGATTTTTATTTGAATTTCTCTGCGTTCTTTGCGATGTATTTTCTTAGCGGCCTTTGCGTTAACCTGTATTACTTTTTATACCTTCAAAATATGAAAGCAACCCGCATTGGCATTGATATTCTTTTTACCCTGTTTCTTTTAATCTGTATTGGTGTGCATGTTGTTGGGTTGGCGACACATTACAGCGATGAGCCTGTTTATTCGCATTGCATTCATCTTTTAAGCTATTGCCTTTGCCTATATGCTCTTTTACGAAAGGGCATACCATATAGGGCGCTGATTTATTTTTTGGCCGCGGTGTACCCGTTTTTATACCACGGCAATTGTGCGTGGATGAGTTATACCCTGCACGGCAGGCTGAACCCCGTTTGTATTTTGGTGGTGGTGCTGATGCCTTTGATTGGGTTTTGGATTTGGAGGCAGGGGAGTAATTTGCCTGGCAAACGGTAGCTTGAAGAAGGAAAGAAATTGGCGTATAAGCACATTGATGAGTTAAGTAAGTAGGGCAACTAGTAATTCAACAACTCCTGCAATTTTCCTTTCAATCTTTCTTTCGGTAAAAAATTATTCTCTAAGGGAATGGCAAAGGGCACCGGTGTATCTAATGATGCTACGCGGACTATAGGGGCATCTAAATGTTCGAACAGGGTTTCTGATATCCAGGCGGCGATTTCTCCGCCTATGCCGCCTATAAGCGTGTCTTCGTGTAGCACTAAAACTTTGCCGGTTTTTTTAACGGTGGCGGTTATGGCTTCTTTATCGAAGGGCAACAATGTGCGAAGGTCAAGTATATCTGCTGAAGCATCTTTAGCGGCTTCTAAGGCCCAGTGCACACCGGCGCCGTAGGTAATGATAGAAACTTCATCGCCTTCTTTTACCAGTTTGGCTTTGCCTATTTCGGTGGTGTAATAATCATCGGGCACGTTGCCTTCAATACTTCGGTAAAGCGCTTTATGCTCGAAATACATAACAGGGTTTGGGTCTTCTATTGCTGCGGCTAATAGTCCTTTTGCATCATCCGGAAAGGCGGGGTAAACTACTTTTAAACCGGGTACGTGAAAAAACCAGGCCTCGTTACTTTGCGAGTGGAAGGGCCCCGCACCTACACCGGCACCGGTAGGCATACGAACTACCACATCGGCGTTTTGACCCCAACGCCAGTATGATTTGGCGAGATTATTTACTATGGCGTTAAACCCGGTTGAGACGAAATCGGCAAACTGCATTTCAACTACGCTCTTAATTCCTTTTACACTCATGCCCAACGCTGCGCTTAAAATACCCGATTCACACAATGGGGTATTGCGCAGCCTCTCTTTTCCGAATTTTTCTACAAAGCCATCGGTTACTTTAAATACGCCGCCGTATTCGGCAACGTCTTGACCCATCACTACAAGATTGTCGTAACGCTCCATAGATTGCCAAAGGCCTTCACGAATGGCATCCACCAATCGCAAAGACTCCCGGCCCCTCTCTAACTCTCCCCGAAGGGGAGAGGACTTGAAGCCTCCCCTTTCGGGGGAGGTTGGGAGGGGGCAGTATAATTCTCGCAATTCCTTTTCTGTATCTGGTATTACATCCGGTTGTGCGTCGGCTTTATCAAAAGCTGCACGCACTTCGGTATCCATTTCTTCCTTCAGCATGTGGGGGTAATCGGGCGAGATAACGCCTTGTTCAATCAGCCAGTTTTCGTAGTTGGTTACAGGGTCTTTTTTCTCCCATAATTCAAACAACTCTTTGGGCACGTATTTTACACCGCTGGCTTCTTCATGCCCGCGCATTCTGAAGGTCATACACTCCAGCAAAACCGGAAAGGGCCTTTCGCGCATTTCATCGGCCAAGGCCCTGACGGTGTGGTATACTTCTAAAATATTATTGCCGTCGATGGTTATGCCTTTCATGCCGTAGCCGATAGCCCTTTCGGCCAGGTATTTGCATTTAAACTGTTCGTTGGTGGGGGTGGAGAGGCCGTAACCGTTGTTCTCAATCAGGATAATGACTGGTAAATTCCATACTGCGGCTATGTTGCAGGCTTCGTGAAAATCCCCTTCGCTGGTTCCGCCATCACCTGTAAAAGTGACGGTTATTTTCTTTTCCTTTTTGAGCTTACTTGCCAGTGCAATACCATCGCCCACGCAAAGTTGTGGTCCGAGGTGGGATATCATACCTACAATGTGGTGCTCATTGGTGCCAAAGTGAAAACTTCTTTCACGTCCTTGTGAGAATCCGTTTTGCTTGCCCTGAAATTGCTCAAATAATTGCTGAAGGTCGCAGTTGCGGGTGGTAAACACACCCAGGTTACGGTGCAGCGGACAAACGTATTCATCTTCATGCAAAGCAGCGGTAACGCCTACCGAAATGGCCTCCTGCCCGATACCTGAAAACCATTTGCTCACTCGTCCCTGCCGTAGTAATTTGAGCATGCGCTCTTCAATAACCCTTGGTTTAAGGATGAGTTGATATAGTTGGATCAGTTCTTCGTTGCTAAGGTTTTTTCTATCAAAAATCATGGGTACTTCTTTAGAATATTGCTCTTTGAGACCTTGTGGAGAGAAAATTCGCATTAGCAAGCGATTTTATCTACCCGGCGCTGATGTCTTCCACCTTCGAATGCGGTGTTTAGAAATGTTAGCGCAAATTCTTTAGTTTCATCCAATGAAATAAAACGGGCAGGGAGGCAAATTACGTTGGCATCGTTATGCTGGCGGGCCAGTGCGGCTAATTCATTTTTCCATACAATGGCAGCACGAATGCCCTGGTGTTTGTTCGCTGTCATTGCTACACCGTTGGCGCTGCCACATATTAATATACCAAAAGTGTTCTCGCCCTTTTCAACGCTTGCGGCTAAAGGGTGAGCAAAGTCGGGGTAGTCGCACGATTCGGATGAAAAGGGGCCGAAATCTTTTACGTCAAAACCGTTAGCGGTTAAATATTTTGTCAGTTCGGCTTTATATTCAAAACCGGCATGGTCTCCTCCGATGGCTACTTTCATAGGTGTTATTATTTAGGCGCTTGCTGTATTTTTTTGTTTCTGTTATTTTCAACGCGGGCTGCAATTAAAATACTCAATTCGTAAAGTATATAAATAGGCAGTCCTATCAGGCATTGCGAAAATACATCGGGAGAGGGGTCTAGCATGGCGGCTACAATAACAATTACAACAATTGCGTAACTACGGTATTTGCGCATAATAGCAGGGCCCAGAATACCCAGGCGGGCCAGGAAATAAACTATCATGGGTAATTCAAATACGCCGCCTATGGCCACCAGCATAATGGTGAAGAAGTCTATATAGTTATCAATGGTAAAGTCGTTTTTAATGGTAGGGCTTACCGTAAAGCTGACTGCAAAATTGAGCGAGAACGGGATGACAATAAAATAGCAGAAAATAATGCCTGCAAAAAAGAAGCCCGAGCAGGCGAGTATAACCTTACTTGTTTTTTTTGCCTCTGATTCCTGCAGTGCCGGTGCTATAAAACGCCATAACTCCCAGATAATATAAGGAAAGGCGATTACCACCCCCAGCACGAATGCATATTGAAACAGCAGGTTTATTTGCCCGAACATGGCTGTGTTTTGCAGGTGTATGTTCAGGTCGTGGTCCATGCAAAGGCCCGTTAAATAGGGAAACTTTGCGGCCATCCAGCAAAGGAACCGGTAGGTAGGGAAATTACGCGATTGAACGCCCAGGATAATGTTATCAAAAATAAACTGATAGTAATAGCCCACTACGCACGAACAAACCAGTATAGCGAGTGCCGAGCGTATCAGGTGCCAGCGCAGCACTTCCACATGATCGAAAAAGCCCATTTCGGCTTCCGGATTTTGGGGATTTTTCAGTCCTAACATGCGGCGAATGTAGGGAATTAGGTATTTAGTATTGAGTATTTAGTATTAAGACTTGATTTGCTGATAACATTAAGGGATGATATTGCCCTGCGGCAAATCCGTCTTAATACTATATACTAATTAGTTAATAAAGTAACTCAATTAACCCCATTCAGAATGTCCATAATGGCTTTCATGTCCGGCTCAAGTATTACTTCTACGCGGCGGTTTTTGCCACGGCCTTCGGCGGTATCGTTACTTTCAACGGGGAAGAATTTGCTACGGCCGGAAGGGATAATTCGTGTAGGGTCAACGCTGTAATCTTCCACCATAATTTTAGTTACGTAGGAGGCGCGCATAACGCTGAGGTCCCAGTTGCTGTTGATTGGGCTGCTGGTGGTTGATACGTAAGCCTTATTATCGGTATGCCCTTCTATATTAATGTTGATATCGGTTTGCTTGTTTAGTACTTCAGCTATTTTTTTAAGGGCCTCTTTACCGCGCTCATCTACTTTAAAGCTACCCGTGCTGAACAATAGTTTATCGCTCATAGATACGTAAACCTTACCGTCTTTAACCGAAACGGAAAGCTCGCTCGTATTGAATCCCAGCAGGGCATCAGTCAGTTTTTTCCTCAGTGCCTGCACGGCGGAATCTTTACGGGCCATTAGCGCCTGCATGTTGCGCAGTTTAGCGTCGCGCTCGTCAAGGTCGTGGCTTAGTTTATTCAGCTCTTCGCTTTTGGCCATCAGGTCTTTTTCTTTTCCGGCAAGGTCCTTCATCAATTTATTTTTCTCAGCGGCGGATGAGTTGGTTATCTCGTCCAGCTTCTCTCTCACTTTGGCGCAGATGCTTTCTGTTTCATCTTTTAAGGCAGCCAGTTTTTTGTTCCTGTCTTCTAAAGAGGTGTTGTTGTCTTTTAACTTCTGTATCTCATCATTCAGATTGGCTATTTGTTTATTGAGGTCGTCTATAGTTGCCGTGGCCTGGGTTAGTTTATCGCCGCAATCATTTTTTTCGGCCAGGTATTTATTGGCCAGGGCAACCTGCTCGTCATATTTTTTTTTGGTTACCAGGCATGATGAAAGCAAAAGCAAGCAGGCAAAGGGGGCAATTAACAGGGTTTTCATGTTCATGAGGTTTGATTTTAAATACGATTAAAAGATATCCATGCCGGCTAACCGGCTTTCATACAACATAGTATGAGTTAAACAGCGGATATTTTGGCTTATGAGGTGATTTGAGGCAAAAATACGTTGCAGGGAGCGCTTTTTCGGCGAATTACTAACCGAATTCATGTGGAAATACTGTTTTCTGCACAAAGTGTTAACGATATTTGAAAAATCCATTTAGATTGGCTCTCAGTTTCTGATAAATTTTAAAAAACACTATGAAAAGATTTTACCCTTTTTTGTTCTTGTTTTTTGTGCTAATTGTTACCACCCCGCTTTTTGCTCAAAATAATAACGTAGGTATTGGAACCACCACACCTGCACCTTCAGCAGTATTAGATGTAACTTCAACCACGCAAGGTATGCTGGTACCCAGGTTAACCACAGTTCAGCGCACGGCAATTGCCTCGCCTGCACAGGGTTTGCTTGTGTACGATACTAACCTGGGCTGCTTTTACTATTATAATTCCACCGCCTGGATTTCATTATGCCAGGCCGGGCCAGCCGGACCGACCGGTGCGCCGGGAGTGTCGGGCCCTTCGGGAGCAAACGGAGCTACCGGGCCTTCAGGTGTAGATGGGGTAACCGGCCCTTCGGGTGCAGCAGGCGCAAGCGGCACTATAGGTATTAACGGCGCTACAGGTGCAACCGGACCAACCGGACCTGGTGGAGCAGGCTCGTTTGGGCCAACAGGCGCTACAGGGCCGCAGGGCACAACAGGTGCAGCCGGACCAAGCGGTGTTGCGGGTGTTGCAGGTGCCACTGGTATAGCAGGTGCAACAGGTGCACAAGGGCCTACGGGAGCTACAGCCCCCGGTTCATTTAATACTGCATTTACCTATAACGCAGGTTCAGGGGCCCTCAGTATTACCGATGGGGGAGGCACGCTTACTACTAATATAGCGCCAATGAGAGCTTCTATTTGTGGCACAACTGATATTACCACTACATCCAGTACTTATTCTGCCATGGCGGGAACAACTTTAACCTTTACACCTAATAAAGCTGTTGTTTATATAAACGCAAGTGCAGCTGGTTATAATGACGTTACCAAGCGGGTGCCAAGTTATGTGGGTGTAAGAATATATAATGTGACGAGTGCCGCTGTTGTGGCCGGGGCGGGTTCAATTTCCAACAGTATGTTTAACACCGGCGGTAATCAATACACCACCACTAGCTGGAACGTTGCCTTATCAACACCCATGACCGTTACACCTGGGGTTGCTGTTACCATCAGGCTTGATTGGCAGGTTAGCTGGGCAGATGGCCTTACGGGGGCATGCAACTGTAATGTGACAACCGATCCCGAAAGCCAGCGGTGTATTATGGTGTATGAATAGGTATAATTATTTGAAGTTGTAAAGACTGATTTTTAGAAACGGGATTTGCCGAGAACCAGATGAATTATGTTAAAAATATCGTAGCTGTGAGGTTTTTTTTTAACCGGGTACTAATCCCGGCGGTGAGTAAGTAATGTTTTCTGCACAAAGTCTTAACGTTATTTAAAAATTCCCTTTATATTGGCTCTCTGTTTCCTGACATACAAAAAAGCACTATGAAAAGAATTTACCCCGGTTTGTTTCTGTTTTTAGCAGTAATAATCACAGTTCCCGCATTTGCCCAAAATAATAATGTGGGCATAGGAACCACCACACCTGCCCCTTCGGCAGCTTTAGATGTAACGTCAACTACCCAGGGGATGCTGGTACCGCGGTTAACTACCGCACAGCGCACTGGCATTGCCTCGCCAGCACAGGGTTTGCTGGTTTATGATACTAACTTAGGATGCTTTTATTATTACAACTCCACAGCTTGGATTTCGTTGTGCCAGGCCGGACCAGCAGGACCTACAGGTGCTGCAGGTACTCCGGGGGCAACCGGTCCTTCAGGATTGAATGGAGTAACCGGCCCATCAGGTAATGATGGAGTAACGGGCCCATCGGGTGCAGACGGCGCTACGGGTTTGCAGGGTGTTCCCGGGGCAAGTGGCACCGATGGAACTACCGGTGCAACGGGACCTACCGGTCCAATAGGCCCTGGCGGAGCGGGCTCTTTAGGGCCAACAGGTGCAAATGGATCAACAGGCCCTACCGGCCCTCAGGGAGTGCCAGGTGTAACTGGTCCATCCGGTGCTAATGGTGCTCCGGGCATAGCCGGACCAACTGGTGTTGCCGGAACTCCGGGAACGCCAGGTACCGCAGGAACTCCAGGTGCTACGGGGCCAGCAGGTGTAACCGGCCCTACCGGTGCAGGCTCAGGCCTTAACATACAATCTATATCCTTGACTGCGAATACCAATCTGAATGCTACTACTTTTACTAATTTACCAGGAATAACCCTTTCGATTGTTCCAACTCAGAGTAAGACTTTTGTTGAGTTTACCGCATCCGGATTTGGTACACAGAATGCTGCGGGCATTGCCTATTTTCAAATATTGGTAAACGGAACAGCGGTAGGTGGAAGCTTTACCATGTCGAGTGTTACCGATGATTATGATGGTTATACCTTGTTTGGCTGGAGTTCGGCTATTACTAAAATGGTAACAGTAACCCCGAATGTGACCAATACTATAACCGTGCAATATTATTCAAGCGCAGTATTAGGAGGAACAGGATTGGCCATAGACCCTACCAATGCCCCTAATCACGCAACCTTAACTGCATTTGTACAATAGCATTTTGAATAAAACCGAGTAGATGAAGAAAAGATTAATGCTCCCTTTTTTATTTTTAGCTTTTGCCATAAAAGGATTTAGCCAAAGTGCTGAAACTCCGGGTATGGCGACAACCAAGGGTACCGCCAAACAAGCGGAGGACAAGCAGACCCACGTGCAACCTGTGGTTGGCGGAGCAAAATTTGACGGCAAAAATAAGGGAGCTCAAAAACGGGATAATGTGAAATCCGGTGATAATTCGACCCCAGGCATGGCTAAGTTTACCCCAGCAAAGGATACGTATAAGGCAAAATAAAATTAAGTTCAGTTTTTAATAAACTTATAAAGATGAAATCAGGAGTTTTTTTTACAGCGTTAACCATGGGCCTATTAAGCATTGGGCAGTTACAGGCCCAGGTATTATATAATGCAGGCGCGCAAATTACCGTAACCGGTGGTGCGGTGGTTTATGTAGAGGGCGCGGCAGAAAACGCCAGCGGGACTTACAGCAATGCAGGTTATACCACGATTAATGGTTATTTCCGCAATGGTGGCACAGCTACCGGCGGGGGAGCTGCGACCGGGGTTTATTATGTAACCGGCGATTGGGAAAACAATGACCTGTTTACCGCTGACCAGAGCGAGGTATCTTTAACCGGTGCCAACCAGAATATTACCGGTACCCAGCCCACTACCTTTTATAACCTTACGCTGAATACGCCCGGTTCAGTAAAAACGCAGACACTGGATGCCACGGTTTTACATCTTGACAGTATTAACAGCTGCGAATCTGCTACCGGTAATTTTAATCTTTATGTGCTGAATACAGACACTGGTGCCATTATCAGAAATACAGGTTTTGTAAGCAGCACCGGTGCCGGCAGATTATTCAGAAGCACCAAAAGCACCAGCACTTACCTTTTCCCTACAGGGTGGGATAACAGTGGAACAGTTATTTACAGACCGGTTGAGTTCAGCCCATCAGTACCGGACAGCCAGGCGTTTTCAGTACGGTTTGCATATGAAAACCCTACCAGCGATGGATATGATACTGCAACCAAGGCATCTATCATTACACAGGTAAATGGCCAGTATTATCACTTATTGAAACAATACAACAATACAGCTTCAGCGGCATTATCTATTTATTATGACCCTGCTGTTGACGGAAGCTGGAACTCCATGGCCCGCTGGCAGGTAGTGCCACAATGGCAAAATCTGGATAGCGCAGGCGATGTTATGCCATTGGCCAGCAACGGCACGCCGCCCATGCGAATGATGAAAAGCGATTGGACAGATAATGGTAATGAGCCACATGCCCTGATTAACTGGAAAGAAGTAAACTTTGTTTTCCCTAACGTATTTGCGCCGAATGGCAGCGACCAGGTGAACAATAACACCTTCCACATTATTAACGAAAACGGGCTGGTAACCGTACAGGAAATGCGCATTTATGACCGCTGGGGTGAGTTGGTTTATGATGGTAACCGCGATGGCGATACCAGGGTAATACCGACTGCAGGTGCGGCACCTACTTACTGCTGGGATGGAAAATATAATGGCAAACTGCAACCTATGGGAAACTATGTATATACTGCCAGTGTAAAGGTTAATGAAACCGGTGTGGTTAAAGTAGTTTCAGGAAATCTGGCCCTATTGTGGTAGGGAATAAAAAATTAATAAGTTAAGGACTCAACACTATAAACATGAAGAAATTTTTTACCCTCGCTTTCAGCTTCGTTTTAGCAGCATCCGTTTTTGCGCAGGATATTCACTACTCGCAATTTTTTAATGCACCCTTGTTGCTTAATCCGGCATTAACCGGTTTTACGCCGGGCACTTACCGGGTTGGTATAAACTACCGTAACCAATGGTTTAGCGCCAGCGGCGGTAGTTTTGGCGCATCGCCTTACATGACTACGGCCATTGGTGGTGATGTTCCTATAAAGGTAAAGGACGATGTTGTTGGTGTAGGCCTTTTTCTGGCTAATGACCAGGCCGGTGCAAACACTTTTAGCACCATTATGGTTTGCGCTTCTGCCTCCTATATCAAAACGCTGGGTAAAAAGAAAAATCACCATTTATCGGCGGGCTTTCAGTTGGGCATTACCAATACCAGTATCAATACGGGCGGGTTTCAGTTTGCCAGCCAGTTTCAGGATAACATCTTCAACAGCTCACTCAGCAACAACGAAAATATAGGTAAAACGCATGTACTTTATCCGAACATAAACGCGGGGTTATTGTGGTATGGCCGTTTAAGTGACGTGATAGGTATATATGCCGGCGGTGCCTTGTTTAATTTATACCAACCTAAGTACGACATCCTTACAGGAGACAATAACAACCTTTATTTAAGATGGGATGTTAACGCTGGTATTGATGTTACTATTGCAAAAAGATATCACTTGTTGCCATCGCTGATGTATATGCACCAGGGAGGTGTAGATGAACTAAACAGCGGACTTGGTTTTGGTATCGACTTTGATAACGATATGACGCTTACGCTGGGATTATATAACCGTATTAACACCCTGGCCAAAGGCGGTGCCGGTGGCGATGCTGTTATACCTTACCTGGCTTTTGAGGTTAAAGGATTTAAACTGGGTATTAGTTATGATGCTACGGTATCTCAACTAAAGAGCGCAGGTACTGCAATTGGTGCGCTTGAACTATCATTAACCTATACCGGCAAGAAAAAGAATTATAATTATAAGAGCGCGTTGATTTGCCCGCGTTTTTAATATACGGCGCGCTTACATGTTAAATACAACAATATTTATATAACGGCAACCTTTTTTTATTTTCGAATGCAATTGGCATAAATACGTTTTTGAAACAACCTTAACCCAGAATATGAAATTGAAATTTTTACTTTTTGTTGTTGCGCTTCTGGCATTGCAACTGACACCGGGAAATGAGCTGAAAGCACAGGCAGTGGATTCGACAAAGGTTGCCCAGGTAGTTGACTCAGTTAAGGTTAAAGCACCTAAACCTAAAAAGCTGGAAAAATTAAAGGAGCTGCCAGACCCTCTTTCTGTAAGCTGGAAAAAGGACAAAATGTTTGGAGACAAACTTTTTGAACAGGGAAGTTTGTACAACGGGCTTCATTATTATGAGGCTGCAATTGCGAAGAATCCGAAAGAGACCAATTTATATCAGCAAATGGCTGATGGCAATTTTATGTTACGCGATTACCGTAGTGCCAACAAATACTATAAAATGCTGGTGGACATGGATACCGCCAAACACAGTAACTGGATGGCCCTTTATAAGTTAGCGTTAACTGAAAAGTTTATTGGCAATTATGAAAAGGCTAAGCTGTTGTTTGAACAGTTTAACGAGACCTATAAAAATTCGGCGGACCTGGCTAACGTAAGAAAAAAAGCCAGCATGGAAGATGCAGGCTGCGATTTGGGTATTAAGTTCCGCGATGATAAAACGTTTAAAGAAACCAAACTGGTTCACCTGGATACCAACGTTAACCAGCCCTTTACTGATTATGCACCGGTGCTAAGGGACCCAACAACGTTATATTTTTCGGCAGTGGTTTCTGACAAGGTAATTTTAACAGGCAAGAGAGAGAAGTTTGCCACCTTCTCCAGAATTTACTCTGCAAAGAAGAACAGCGACTCAACCTGGACCAAAAAGCAAATTTTAGCAGGCGAGGTTAATACCATTGCTTATCATGTAGGTAACCCTACTTTTAGTGCAAATGGTAAAACCATGTATTACACTGAGTGTTTGCAGGATGACAATCAGGCTATTAAATGTAATATTTATAAGAGCCTTTTGGGTGATACAGGCTGGATTGCCGGTACTATGCTTAACGAAAACGTAAATGCAGCAGGTGCAACCAATACACAGCCGAATTTAGGCAAAAATGAAAAGGGCGAAGATGTGCTTTACTTTGTTTCAGATAGAAATGTAGGCCGCGGAACGGATATATTTTATGCCAAACTAAACAGTGATGGCACTTTTGATAAAGCGCGCGAAATAAGCGGCAACATTAACACCGAGGGAAATGAATTTACGCCTGTTTATGATGCACAGACCAATACTTTGTATTTCAGTTCTGACGGGCACATTAACATAGGTGGTGCAGATGTGTACAAAACTAAACCGGTGAATGGAGGTTGGAGTGAACCTGAAAACTTAGGCATGCCGGTTAACTCGAGTGTTGATGATATGTATTACAGCTGGGATGAGAAGAACGGAATTGGTTTTGTAGTAAGTAACCGTCCCGGTGGTTACGGTTTAAAAAGTGAAACATGCTGCGATGATATTTATCAGCTGTACAGGTACCGCATATTCCTTGCGGTAAAGGGTAAGCTGGTTGACCCAGACAGTGGTAATGTGGTAAAGGACCAGGTGGTGAATTTATATGATGCCAATACCGGTGCCCTGATAAAATCTTACAACTCGAAAGACGGCAGTTATTTCTTTGACCTGGAGCCTGATAAGTCGTACAAAATCAGCGCAGCGCGCGATGGCTACTTTACCGGGACACAGCTTTACAACACTTTGGGCAAGGATAAAAGTGATACTGCCAGCTTTACCGTTAGCATGAAGAAGATGGTGATGAATAAGGCATATTCGTTAAGCAATATTTATTACGAATATGATAAGGCCGACCTGATACCTGCATCAAAACTGGTGTTAGATACACTATATGACATTTTGAAAGAGAACCCGACTATTACCATTGAGTTGAGCGCCCATACAGATAGCAAAGGGGCGGATAAATACAACGAAGAATTAAGCCAGAAGCGTGCAGAGGCCTGTACTAATTACCTGGTAAGCGAAAAAGGAATTGCCAAAGACAGGATTATAGCCAAGGGATACGGTAAAACCATGCCGGTAGCGCCAAATACAAACCCTGACGGGTCGGATAACCCTGAAGGACGGGCAAAGAACAGAAGAACAGAATTTAAGATTCTGGACGATAAGAGACAGCCTGCTATGCAGACGGTTCCTGCGCCACATAACTAAGCTGCCGTGTGAAAAGACTTTAAAATGCCGCTTCGTAAAACAAGCGGCATTTTCATTTTATCTGTTATACAAAACTGAGATTACAGGAGAATGGATGATAATTTGTTGTTATTATTGACAAAAATCAACCCATAGGGATTGAGTGTTATCGTAACTTCGTTTTGCGATGATAAGTAAAAGAAAATTTAAATATTACTCCCGCCTTTTTCTTAAACACGACCTTTCTGCAGGATTAACGGTATTTTTTGTTGCTTTGCCATTGTGTTTAGGGATAGCCCTGGCATCGGGCGCACCGCTCTATACTGGCATTTTATCAGGCGTTATAGGTGGTTTGCTGGTTTCATTATTAAGTGGTTCTCCGCTTAGCGTATCGGGGCCGGCTGCTGGTTTAACCACTGTGGTAGGGGCTATACTTTTAAGCTATAACAACTACCCCATGTTTATGGCCATTGTAGCAGGCGCAGGGGCTTTTCAGTTGTTGCTGGGTGCGTTAAAGCTGGGTTCTATTGCCAATTATTTTCCTTCATCGGTTATTAAAGGTATGCTTGCGGCCATTGGTGTTATTCTGATATCGAAGCAATTTCCGGTTGCCATAGGTTACGGGCATCCGGATTTCTGGAGTAAGGAGTTTATTAACCTGGTAGGCAATACGCACCTTTTTACCAATATAGAGGAGTTTTACGCTAACCTTTCCAGCGGCGCGCTGATTATCACCTTGCTTTCGTTAGCAGCCTATTATTTGTGGGAGAAGGAGTTTTTTGACAAAGTGAGGTTTGTACCCGTGCCCTTGTTTGTGGTGGGCAGCGGTATAGCGCTGCAAATGATATTTAAGCAATTTGTACCTGCATTGGCACTTAACAGCAGCCAGTTGGTGCATATTCCGGACCATCTCTTCAACTCGTTTATGTTTCCTGATTTTGGGGTATTTAAAGAGCATCCGGATGCGATTAAATCTTCACTACTGATTGGAACGCTGGCCAGCCTGGAAACTTTGCTTAGCGTTGAAGCCATTGATAAATTAGACCCCTGGCACCGCACAACACCTACCAACCGCGAATTGATAGCGCAAGGTATTGGCAACATGGTGTGTGGCTTTGCGGGTGCACTGCCCATAACTGCTGTTATAGTGCGAAGTTCAGCAAACATTGATGCGGGCGGAAGAACAAAAATGTCGGCATTTACGCATGGCGCGTTTATGATTGGCGCGGTAATGCTTGTTCCATTTGTGATTAACCAGATACCGCTGGCGGCGCTGGCTTCTATACTGGTAGTAACCGGTTTTAAACTGACCCGGCCGAAATTATACAGGAGTATGTTTAAACTGGGGTGGAATCAGTTTTTACCCTTTCTGATTACTATTGTGGTTATTTTATTTACTGACCTGCTAATGGGCGTTAGTATAGGCCTGTTGCTTTCTATATTTTTTCTTATCCGGAATAATTACAAAGCGGATTATGATATCAGTAAGGAAACCCGCCTTGGTATTACTACTTACACCATTAAGATGCATACCAATGTTACTTTTCTGGATAAATCTCGCATTAAAGAATTGCTAAATAATATCCCTCATTACTCCGAGGTTTTAATTGACGGTTCATTTACTAAAACCATTGACCATGATGTTTTGGAAACCATTAGTGAGTATTGTGTAAATGCCAAGCGAAACGGCATTGAGGTTCACCTGCAAAATATTGAGCGGGTGAATGTTTCTGATATACATTAGACTTCTTTGGAAAACACCCAAAATACAGGTATCGCACGGAGAAAATACAGAGTTAACAGCCGAGTAATGAAAAATTATGAAAGGCATTTTCTATATTTTCCAAAGAAGTGTATTAAAGGGCTCAGGGCCTCTGTTTCTGTTATATTCTCAAATCCCTACCCCGAAGTGTAGGGCAACTATTTAAGCATATTAATGGCAATCGCATTCAAATTCATTACCCAGGTCAATGCAGGTGATTACTTTCCAGGCATGGTCATCGCACTTGCCAATTATAATGCGCAGGTGCTGGTGTTCTTTTGAATAGCCCTCGTAGGCATAAGCCGGGCAGGGTTTGCCTTCGGGATTGCTCTTTCTGTTATTGATATTGTTTTCGGCCAGTACTTCTTTTATTTCTGCTTCATTAATGTGCCGGCACTCCATTCGGCAACGGGCGTGTTTGGTATAAATCAGGGGAGGGATATCAGCTGAGCCCGCATCGGGTTGAATTGGTCCGCTAGTCTGACAACCGGTGATTACCAGCGCAACAAACAGGGGGATAAAAAAGAACCGGGAAACCGGCCTGTTAAAGGGCAATTGGTAATTATTACCTTTTTTGAGATGAATTATTTGCTGAATCATTTTTGAAAACTCTATTTTTGAGGCACAAAAATAACCGATGAACTTTATTATCAAGCTTTTTTTGAATGCTATTGCCGTAGTTATTGTGGCCTATATATTGCCGGGCGTGCACCTGGCCGGCACCGCCGGGCATCCCAGCTTTTTGAACGCCTTGTTGCTGGCAGCAGTATTATCGTTGTTAAATGTGTCTATAAAACCCCTGCTTATCTTTTTGACGATTCCGGCAACCATTTTATCGCTGGGGCTGTTTTTACTTGTCATTAACGCGCTAATTATTGAAATAGCTGCATGGATATTACAACCCGGTTTTACGGTAGATAGCTTTTGGTCTGCCCTGTTTTTCAGTATTTTGCTTTCTATTGTAAATGGGATTTTTGAAAGGTTAACTATCAAATCTGACAAGGGAGCTAAGGACGATGTGCAGGTTTTTGATAAGGATGGTAACCGGATAGCATAATAACCCCAATGACCGGCTTTTAAGTCTGTTTTTACCTTACATTCAGAAAAAACCTTAAAATTGCTTTTGGTGGGTTAAACTTTGAGCTCCTTTGTATATCGAACTGTTATTGTAATCGTTATAGTATTCACAGCTAAATATCTTAAAAGTATGAAAAAGCTCATTTTGTTTGTAGCAATTGCTTCCGCGTTAGCATCTTGTAAAAATCTGATACCCTTTACAGATTCTTTAAAAAGGGATCATAACTGGACCGTTGACCAGTTAAAAGGAATTCAATTCTATTTATCGCATGATGTTATCCTACGTCGTGAATTGAGCAAAGGGACATCGGAGATTGTGCGTGGGAAAATTAAAATGGTAGATGGCCGTAAGGTGGATGAAATTTTGATTAAGGCAGGAACGCCGGGCGTATTGACCGATATGCCTAAGGAAAATAAAATGCTTGTAAGTTTTGAAGTAGGTGATGACCATTATCTGAGCTTTGGCGTTAACCCAAATAAAGGCGAACGTTTTGTGCTGCTGGCTTCTGACTGGAACAATGGCATGGGTAAAGTTCACTACAGCGGTGATGAATATTACACTGATCCAGACAGCCATGGTGCTTTTTTGCTGGTTGACCTGCACAAAATAAACAACACTACCCTGAAGCAACACGTTGCCAAAGGACGGAAATTGAACTAAACAGAGGGCTAAAAGTAAAAAGGGTTCCGACTGAAGATTTTACTTCTCCGGAACCCTTTTTGCTTTTTTGAAAATAGTTATTTCTTTTCCCCGCTTCCTGGTTTAAAGAAGAAATCCTGGTAACTGCGGAGTAGCTTACCGAACACATAATATTGCACCACGCCAAAGTCTTTATCGTTGTTAAATGAGGCGAAGTAACGGTCAACATCGTACGTCATAACATTGCCTTTGCTATCGAAAGGCATTTTGGTGCGCTTGTTGGCCGGCATGTAAAACATGTTTAACTTATTTACCAAGCCATCGTTACCGGTAATAGTAAAAATGCTGAAAGGAGTGGTGTGGATGATGGAATCCTTATCTGTGTTTTTATTATCGAAAGTTTCGATAGAAATGCCGGAATAGAAGCTCAGATAATCGTGCACGTATTTTTGCTTGTAGGCCTGGTTGATAGTGTTTTTGCTATTCAGTGCAGATAAGCTGAATGAATCTTTCGAAACCCGGTTTAAAGTGAAAGACCTGTTTTCCTCGCCCGGATATTCAAGGCTGAGGGATTTAATATCCTCAGGATTATAATTAAAAACTACCCGGGTGCGCCATATTTCTTCATCAGTTTGGTAGCGCGGGGTGAGGTAGCCGTGCATGCCCGGTATGAAGGTAATATAGGGGCGGGCATCGGGTTTGCCGTCAATTTCGCGCAGCATATAAGTGCCATTGCCATCGGCGCTGGGGCCGCCTACATAGTATATCCGGGTGGCCTCGTTGTTGTCGTTACAATATACTTCTGTTTTAATGTGCTTTTCAAACAGGGTGCGTATTACATAATCGTTTGCAGCGCGTGGTACGGGGCATAGCGTAGTAACACGGGTGAGTACATCAAATAATGAAACAACCAGTTCCTGGCGGGCGGGGTATTTATTATTTACCATCCATATACCTTTTACCTTGGTAAGCTCAATCCGCTTTTTATCGGCATCGGTAAGTATTACTTTGGTAATGTCATTTTTATCGGCAATGGCAAAGGCGTTTTCTTCTTTATCAAAAGTGCCGTGTGTTTTATGCAAAACGAACCAGGCTGCGGCAGCTGCCAGTAAGAGGATGACAATTATAAAAGGGAGAAATTTTTTCATTGCGAAATACAATTTTTACTGCAAAGAAATTCAAATACATTTTTTACCGCTAAGAACGCTAAGAGCGCAAAGGAATACATAAGATTGAATAATGCAGTTGAATCAATTGGTTCCGGCTTCCATTCACGAAGCGTATTTCCTTTTCCGGTAAGCGTTAAATCCAATTCCAAAAAATACAATTAAAACTATTGGCAATAAAATATTCAGCAACTGCCATTTCAGTTTTTCGTCTTCAACTTTTACGCCGTTTAACATGCGCAGTTTTACTTCTTTATTGCGGGTTTCTAAAATGCCTTTATCGTCTACCAGGTACTGAATGCAGTTGAGTATAAAATCTTTATTGGCAAACTGCTGTTTAGTGAATTTATAATAGCCGAGAGGATAAAAAGCGCTGTCGCTTCTCATTTCGTTGCGGATTATATCACCATCAGAAATAACTATCATTTTGCTGGCTTTGCTTTTATCTACAAACTTTAAAGCGGGTATGGTGTCACTTGCTGCAAGGAACTCGGGCGACATGCGGTTTTTGAATACGGATTCAAATTCGCCTTCCAGTAAAACAGCGACCGGTATTTTGGGCTGGTTGTAATAGCCGGGATTAGGCTTGCTTTGCGTGATGGTGATAGAAACACGCGTTGGCGTCATTTGCGCTTTGGCGTTTTCGGTGGTGTGCAGTAAAATTGTTTTGGTTACACCGGGGTTACGGATAGTATCAATACTGCTGGGGAAGAAGCTGGCAACCGGGTCGAGGTTTTTAATGATGGAGTGGTTGTTATCGGAAATCAGCATGGGATAGTAATACCAGGGAAACATTTGTGTTTGCGGCGCATTACCCATTTGCCCGGTTACTATAGGGATTGGGTTGCACATATTAATATCCTGAACCACATCGGCGTTAATTCTTACACCGTATTTAAACAGCATGTCATCGAGGTTAAACTCGTTATCGTTGGCAATTACAAACTGAACACCCCGGCCCATTCGCAGGCTATCCATATTGGCATTTGTTCCATCCAGCAGCCAGATAACTTTGCCGCCGTGCATGATATACTGGTCTATTTTATACTTGTCTTTTTCATCGAACGAGCCGCGTGGTTTGGCAACAATCAGTACATCGGAATAAGTAGGGATGTAGTAGGTGCTTCGGAGGTCAATATCTTTTACATCAAACTGCAGGCCCTGTAATGTTTGCCTGAGGTCTTCGGTTTCAATAGGGGCTAATTCGCCATGGCCGTGGATGAAAGTTACCCGGGGCGGGCGCGATTGGGTAAGCTTTTGAATGGCGTTGGCAAATTTATATTCCAGCTGAATTTCGGAGTGGTTTAATATTTCTTCGGGGCCGTAGCCAATCTGATTATCGAGCAGTTGAACGGGCATCTGGCGGCCTGCATAGGTAACAATAGCTCCGGGGAAAATTAATTGCTTTTTGCTTTCGGTTTTGCTTTGGGTGGTAAGGTTGGTTGGTGCCAGACCGCGCTGTATTAAGTCGCTTATCATGGCCTTGCGTTCATCCAGGTTTTGGATGCCCATGGGGTTGATAAATTCGTATTCAATATTCTTACCACCGTAGGCCCTGAACTCTTTCAATAAATTACGGGTACTTTCTTTTAACCGGGTAAAACCTGCGTTGAGGTCGCCATCTAAATAAACTTTAACGGTAACAATATCCTTGAGGTCGCGCACCATTTCTTTGGTGGGTTTGGAAATAGAATACCGTTGCTCGGACGTAAGATCTAGCCGGAAGTAATAATAACGCGAAACCACATTCAACAGCAAAAGGATAGTGAGCATCAGCACTAAACTGACGATGGCCTCCCGGCGGTTGGTTAATATGAGTTTCTGCTTTTTTACCATCTTCTGCTTGATAAGGCTGTGCGGGTCATTAAAACAAAGAGAGAGATAACGCTTAAAAAGTAAATTACATCGCGGCTGTCAACTACGCCTTTGCCCATAGCATCGTAATGACTACTCAACCCTAACGACTCTACCAGGTAGTCGTTTTTGCCTACAAAAACACTAAACTGCGCTATGTAGCCAAACGACATGTATAGGAAAAAGCAAAGAAATACGCCAACCATAAAAGCCACAATCTGGTTAGAGGTAATAGCTGAGCAGAAAATACCGATAGACACAAACACCGCACCTAAAAATATAAGGCCGAAGTAAGAGCCCAGCACCCCGCCCACATCAACATTGCCAACCGGTGAGGATAAATGATAGATGGTATAGAAATAAATAAAAGTTGGGATGATGGCGATTAGCACCAGCAGCAGGGCCGCAAAATATTTACCCAGTATAATTTGTAATTCGGTAACCGGGCGCGTGGAAAGAAGCTCGATAGTGCCGGTATTAATTTCTTCGGCGAATGAGCGCATGGTAACTGCCGGAATTAGCACACATAAAATGTAAGGGGCTATATCAAAAAAGTAATCGAGGGTGGCGTAGCCTGAGTCGAGGATATTGCTTCCGGGGAAAATCCAGACAAAGAGGCCCAAAAGAGACAGGAACACAATGATGGCCACATAGCCAACCAGTGAGCTGAAAAACTGCTGAATCTCTTTCTTAAATATTGCGTACATATTGCGGGCGACAAAAATAACCGAATAGATTTTAGAACCAAGAACCGAGAAACAAGACTAATGCAGAGCCTCTTAGTCTTGTTTCTTGATTCTAATATCTTGTCTATTTATCTTGTTAACTGTTTAAATACTTCTTCCAGCGAATACTCTTCTTTGTTTAAATGTAAAAGGGTGAGGTTTTTTTCTTTTGCGAAGTTGAAGATATCCTCGCGGATGTCTTTATTTTCCTCTCCTACAAAACTCCATTTGCCGTCTTTTAGCTGGTTGAAAGATTTAACGGTTTTAATGTTTTTTAGCAGGGCGAGGTCTACGGTTTGTTTAAACTCGGCGGTTACGATAATTTCGTTACCTACCCGGCTTTGTAGTTTTTCGGTTGAATCATCGGCTACAATTTTGCCTTTGTTGATGATAATAACCCGGTCGGCCACGGCTTGTACTTCCTGCATAATGTGGCTGGAAAAGATTACGGTTTTGTCTTTTCCCAACTGTTTGATGAGAGAACGGATTTCAACTAACTGGTTAGGGTCGAGGCCGGAGGTAGGTTCATCTAATATCAGCACCTCGGGGTTGTGTAACATGGCTTGTGCCAGGCCTACGCGTTGTTTATATCCTTTTGATAGCTGGCCCACTTTCTTTTTACGCTCGGCGGTTAAGCCGGTAATTTCTATCATTTCGTTAATGCGCTGTTGGGTTATTTTGCCCAGTTTATGCAGGCCCGCCATAAATTCCAGGTATTCCTTTACGTACATGTCGTAATAAAGGGGATTGTTTTCAGGCAAGTAGCCAATTTTTTTGGTTACTTCCAGTGGTTCGGTGGTGGTGTCAAAGCCGCACACGAGGGCGCTGCCTGATGACTGGGGAACAAAGCAGGTTAACATTTTCATGGTGGTTGACTTGCCTGCGCCGTTGGGCCCCAGAAAGCCTAATACCTGGCCTTTGTTTACCTCGAAGGATATGCCGTCTACTGCGTGTTGTGTTCCGTAAATTTTGGTAAGGTTTGTAACTTTTACTGACATTTTTTGAGTGTGTTAACGTGTTTATGTGTTAAGGTGCGAAGGTGTTTAAGTGTTCAGGTTTTAACGGTTTTTTGGGGGAAAGATTGTTTTCCCCGGGGCTTGGTAAAATTGCCAGCAGCCTAACCACCCCCAGGGCAGCCCCTCCAGAATCAGGAGGGGAGTTTTAATGCAAACGGCCACCCCTTCACAAAAGAACGTTGATTCAATTTTAAAGGGCAAAACTAAAAAATCCGGTGGGTAGTGTGCTATGTATCGGCGGTAAAACATATTTTCGCCACCTATGAGCAAAGAAAACACCCAGAACCTTTTTCAGGAGATTATTTCGCATTGTAAGGAATACGGATTTATTTTTCCGTCGTCGGAGATATACGACGGGTTGAGTGCAGTATACGATTACGGCCCGTATGGTATTGAGTTGAAGAATAACATACAGCAATACTGGTGGAAGAGCATGGTGCAGTTGCATGAGAATATTGTGGGGATTGATGCCGCTATTTTTATGCACCCTAAAACATGGAAGGCTTCGGGACATGTGGATGCTTTTAACGACCCTTTGATTGATAACAAGGATTCGAAGAAGCGTTACCGTGCCGATGTGTTGATAGAAGAGGCCATGCAAAAGCAGGAAGCCAAGATTGAAAAAGAAGTAGAAAAGGCCCAAAAACGTTTTGGCGATACGTTTGATAAAGAGATGTTTTTGAAAACCAACCCGAATGTTTTGCGGGTTAGGGAGAAAGTGGATGCTACAGAAGCCCGCTTTAAAGCAGCTTTGGAGGCCAACGACCTGGCAGAAATTAAACAGATAATTATTGACCTGGAGATTGTTTGCCCGATAAGCGGCACCCGTAACTGGACTGACGTAAGGCAGTTTAACCTGATGTTTGCTACTGAAGTTGGCTCGTTAGCGGAAGACAGCAACACGATTTATTTAAGGCCTGAAACAGCGCAGGGGATTTTTGTAAACTTTTTAAATGTAATGAACACCAGCCGCCAGCGGATTCCTTTTGGTATTGCGCAGGTGGGTAAGGCTTTTAGAAATGAGATTGTGGCCCGCCAGTTTATTTTCCGCACCCGTGAGTTTGAGCAGATGGAAATGCAGTTTTTTGTGCGCCCCGGCGAGCAAAAAAAATGGTATGAGTACTGGAAAGAGGCACGTTTAAAATGGCACCGGACCCTTGGTTTTAAGGAAACCGAGTTAAAATATAAAGACCATTTAAAAACGGCACACTATGCTGATGCAGCGGTAGATATTGAGTTTGAGTTTCCTTTTGGTTTTAAGGAAATGGAAGGTATACATAGCCGCACTAATTACGATTTAACGCAGCATCAAAATTTATCGGGTAAAAAGTTGCAGTATTTTGACCCTGAGTTGAACGAGAGCTATATCCCTTACGTGGTTGAAACCTCGGTGGGATTGAACCGGACTTTTTTAGCGCTGATGTGCAGCGGATATAAAAATGAAAAACTGGAAGATGGCAGTGAGCGTGTAGTGCTTGCCTTGCCGGCATTTTTAGCACCCGTGAAAATTGGTGTGTTCCCGTTAGTGAAAAAGGATGGGCTGCCTGAGAAAGCACGTGAGATTTTTGATGTATTGAAATATGACCATCAGTGTTTTTATGATGAGAAGGATTCTATTGGTAAACGTTACAGAAGGCAGGATGCATTGGGTACTCCTTTCTGTATAACCGTTGACCATGATACTTTGGTAGATAATATGGTTACCATCCGCGACCGGGATACGATGTTGCAGGAGCGCATTAGTATTGAGAGGCTGAAAGAGGTGGTGAATGCGAAGGTGGATTGGAGGAGGGGGTAATGTGATAATTCGGCAATGTGATAATGTGATAATGAATCCGGGTGTGGGTATTTTTTGAGGAGGTTTGTTTTTTATAGATAATGTGCCCGCCCCTTCCGTCCCCTTCCCGCCTAAAACCGCGGGATGAAATAAAAGGGGAAACCAAAGCCGAATACAAATACAGATGTTGTCGTCAACATTTGTATTTAGGATGTTTTGCCCTGGTATCCCCTTCTGGGGAGGGAAGGGGCGGGTGTTGAATGCGACATTATGATGCGGATTTGCTTTTTATTATTAATGTTTAGCTGGGTAGGCTCTTACGCCCAAACAGATTCCATCCAATACTTTGATGGCTCGGACAGGGTGACGCATATAGATAAGGCGGTGTATTACCGCAAAATTACCAGGCAGGATACGGGTAAAATTTATTTGGGGGTGGAGTATTGGATGGATGGGCGCATTAAGATGATTGGGCATGCGCTGGATGTGAATTTTTTGTATAAAATTGGCAAGTATACCTACTACTATAAAAACGGCAATAGAAGCGGGGAGGGCCAGTATTACAGCGACCTTGACCAGCATGTTTTTGGGTTTAAGAATAAGAAGTGGGAAACCTGGTACCCCAATGGAAAACCCAAAGAGGAGTGGGTTTACAAAATTGCCGATGACTTTACCTATGCCGAAAGTTTTTTGATGAGCTTTTGGGATACCACCGGTGCCGAGCTAACCGCCAAAGGCAACGGCCGTTATTACTTTACGGATATGGTGAATACCCGGCAATCGTTTAAGAAGATTGTTTTTACGGGGCCGGTAAGGCAGGGTATGTTTGACAGCGTTTGGCATGGCTATTATGCCAATGGAAAGGTTTATACCGATGAGCTTTATAAGGATGGCAAACTGGTGAAGGGGACCAGTTATGATGAAGATGGGAAAACGTATAATTACGACTCGCTTGAAACGCCGCCGGCTTTTAAGGGAGGACAGGCTGAACTGAACCGGTTTGTAAAGCTGAATGTGCAAACCCCGCCGGGTATGAACAGCGATATACTGAAAAGCGTTACTGTTAGGGTTTTTGTTGGTGAAAATGGTTTTGTGGGCAATGCCACCGTTATACAAGGTGTTAACCCCGCCATGGATGCCGAGGCGGTTAGGGTTGCCAAAGCGCTGCCCCGGTTTATACCGGGCACCTACCGAGGGCAACCGGTGGACGCCTATTTTACTTTTCCGGTATCGTTTAGTCTATTATGAAAAACCTTCGCGCTCATATTTATCTTTTTATAGTTAACCTGTTTTATGGTGCGGGGTTTACCGTTTCTAAGATGGTAATGCCCCAATACATCAAGCCATTTGGGTTTATTTTAATCAGGGTTAGTTTAACTACGCTTTTGTTTTTTGTGTTGCACCGGTTTTGGATTAAGGAGAAGGTGGAGAAGAAGGATTTTTTGTTGCTGGCTGCCTGTGGTTTGTTTGGGGTGGTTATTAACCAGGAGTTGTTCTTTTTAGGGTTGAGTATCACCACGCCGATTAATGCTTCGCTGATTATGATAATGGCGCCGATATTGGTGTTTGTTATTTCGTTTTTTTTGTCGCATGAGGATGTTACGTGGCAGAAGGTTGTAGGGTTGCTGCTGGGTAGTGCAGGGGCTTTGATTATACTGGGCGGCAAGGGATTTAATTTTAACGGACATACGCTTTGGGGTGATTTTTGTGTATTGCTGAATGCTACTTCTTTTGCGGTTTACCTGGTTATTGTAAGGCCGCTGATGAAAAAGTATCATCCGTTAACGGTTATAAAATGGGTTTTCTTTTTTGGGTTGATACCGGTTGTTCTTTTCGGGGCAAAACAGTTCGGCCAGATTGAGTGGGGCACGTTTACAGCAAGTACCTGGCTATGCGTTGGTTTTATAGTGATATGCACTACTTTTTTTGCTTACCTGTTGAATATACTGGCGCTGCGCGAGGTGCATTCGTCGGTGGTGGGGGCTTATATTTATTTGCAGCCGGTGGTGGCTACTATTATTTCTATTTCGCTGGGGAAAGACCAGATTACTGTTGAGAAAGTGATTTCGGCGGTGCTGATTTTTAGCGGGGTTTATTTTGTATCGTTTGCGGGTAAGCCTAAAATGTTTGCGAAGCCGGAGACTGAGCCGGATAGTGATGATATGGTTTTAGAATAGATTTTAGAAGCGAGAGGGGAACAGCCGTTTGCCTCACCCTCTGTCCGTTGGACATCTCCCTCTCCTTTTTTCAGAGCAAAAAAGTAGAGGGAGAGCGAACCTTTGACTGTTGTATTCATTTTGTATTTGTGAGTTTCAATCTTTATCTGAAATTTGGTCATAAGGGAAATGCCGGGAGGCAAAGGGAAGAGGAAAAAACTTTCCCCTTGCCTATCAGCTATACCCTGTTAACTTCGCAGTATGTTAAAATCAATGACCGGCTTCGGGAAGGCAAGTGGAAAGATAGACGGGCGGACCCTGAATGTTGAGATTAAATCGCTGAACAGTCAGAAGGGGCTGGACCTGAGTATTAAGTTTCCGAGTAAATACCGGGAGTATGAATATGCCCTGCGCAATAAAACCGCTAATGTTTTGCAGCGCGGTAAAATTGACATTTTTATTACGCTGGAAGATAACACCGCCAGCAGCGAGTTGTTTTTGAACAAGGAGCTTATCAAATCGTACTTTGAGGAGTTTAAGCAGATAGCTATTGAGGTGGGGGCTTCAACCGAAAACCTGTTACCAACCATCCTTAAAATGCCGGATGTTATTGGTGAATCGCATGAGGTGCCGGGTGAGGATGAGTTGAAGGGGATTGAAGAAATACTGGGTAGGGCTATACAGGAGGTAGAGTCGTTTAGAATCAATGAGGGCAAATCGCTGCAAACCGAAATGCATTTGCGGGTGAAGAATATTGAGGTTTTATCGGGGCAGTTAATAATGGAAGATAGCCGCAGGGTTACAGAAATACGCGAGCGGTTGAAAAATAACCTGGAGGCTTTTATACCGAAGGATAAAATTGACATGAACCGGTTTGAGCAGGAGGTTATTTATTACATTGAGAAGCTGGATATAACTGAGGAGTTGACCCGTTTAAAAAGCCACTGCACTTATTTTACCAGCATAATTGATGATAAGGAAGAACTGAAAGGCCGCAAGCTAAATTTTATAGCGCAGGAGCTGGGCCGTGAAATAAATACGGTGGGCTCAAAGGCCAACGATGCCATTATGCAAAAGATAGTGGTGAATATGAAAGACGAACTGGAAAAGATTAAAGAACAAACGAACAATATATTGTAATATGTCGCACAATGTAACCAGGGTGCTTATTCCACCTAAAAAGATAGTAGTAATTACAGCACCATCGGGTGCGGGGAAATCATCATTAGTCCGCAAGCTGTTGGCACAGAAGCATGACCTTGCGTTTTCTATTTCATGTACCACCCGCGAAAAGCGTGTAGGTGAAGTAGATGGCAAAGACTACTATTTTATAAGCGCGGAAGATTTTAAGCGCAAAATAGCCAACAACGAATTTGTGGAGTATGAAGAAGTTTACCCCGGTAAATTTTATGGCACATTAAAAACGGAGGTTGAGAAAATATGGGCGCAGCGCAAAGTGGCTGTGTTTGATATTGACGTAAAAGGGGCTGAAACGCTGAAGAAGCAATTCGGGCAGGATGCGCTGGCTGTATTCATTCAGCCGCCATCTGTTGAGTCGCTTATTAACCGGTTGAAGAACAGGGCCACTGAAGATGATAAAAGTTTAAAGGCGCGTATTAAGAGGTCGGAAGAGGAGTTGACCTATGCTTCAAAATTTGATAAGATTGTGGTTAACCGGGATTTTGATACCGCTTACATGCGGGTGAAAAATTATGTTACGGCATTTTTGGCACCGCAGACGGAGCATGTGCATGGGGATTAACGGCAGCATACAATTTTCCCACGGAGTAATTAATCAGAGCCGACCTGAAACTGTTTTGAAGATGACAATAGCGGTTCACGCAAAGGCCGCAAAGCGTTGCGCAAAGTTTTTTTGCCTTAATTCTGCAATTCTTTGCGTTGTATTTTCTTTGCGCTCTTTGCGTGAACCCGTATTGAAAGCCAAGTAGCTGCAATACTTGTCATTGGCAGAAAAAGACAGAGCAACTACAGGAGAACGCAGAAGCAAAATGCAAACGATGAATATTTTGTGAGGAACAAAGCGGACGTTTGGTTTTGTGAATAAAGCGTTGTAGATTTAAATTACAAATGCAAACACTTATAACATCAGGGGTTGAGGTAAAGGTGGAAACCTATTACCAGGTGGGTTACTCAAAACCCATTCTGAATGAGCATATGCATTCGTACCGGATTACTTTATATAACCACAATAGTTTTGCTGTTCAGTTATTGCGCAGGGTTTGGATAATTACCGATGCCAATGCAGATATTAAAACTGTAGAGGGCGAAGGTGTTGTAGGCCGCCAGCCTGTTTTATACCCCGGAGATAGCTACAGTTATGTATCGGGCTGCAACCTGGCTACTGCCATAGGCAAGATGGAGGGACTTTATATTTTCGATAATAAAGTTAGCGGAAAGGAATTTGAGGTTAAAATACCGGTGTTTAGGTTGGTGGCGCCGTTTATTTTGAATTAGCAGCCACTATAAATCTTACCCATAATTGTTCTGAAGTTACCATCCTGATATTTTTAATGGTTGCGTAATCTTAGATTCTCACCACCCCCTACACCCCCGCCGGCGGGGGAGATCCTTCGTTTTTCGGCGCTTCGCTTGAAAAACGAAGGCCCAAAAAACATCTTACCAGTAGTTAATATTTCCCCAAAGAGTAGACTTTAATGCACTATCTTATTGAATAATCTGATAACAATTTCTTTAATGCTGGAATAAGTTATGTAACAACTTAGATGCGCGATAATATTTTGAAAAAGCATGCTATCTCTCGTAGGGGGTTACACAGGGGTTACATAGTATAAAAATTACGGTTTGTAATCAATTGGTTATCATGATATTAAAATTGAGGGTGGTTACACGCTGCAAAAAATGTAATATAACCATTTGATAACCAAGAGGGTTCATTTTGAAAAAGTGTAACCCACCCCTATTTTCGGCGATTGGGTATGAAATGCATAATAGCCGTAACCACCTCCAGGGCTGCTCCTCCTGAATCAGGAGGAGAGTTTTTGGGCAGCCATAATATATTTACATTTTTTGTTTAGAGTTAATTGAGCAGCTCGCGGTGCCTGTCGTAGGGCATAAATACAAAGCTCATGGCTCCTTCTTCGGCTACAAAAACGCACATAAACTGTTCGGGGTTTTTGTAGGCTTTAATAAAGTCTTCAACTCTGTCTGTGCCCACAATTTTTTTGTTGACGAATTCTTCGAGGTGCGATACGCTGAAGTTCCAGGTGATGTCGAAATCGTTGCGGGTTATTAAAGGTAAGCCGAGGTCGAAATCTGATTCGCCGCGGATGGCTATGAAGATGGGATATTTGGAGACGCTGCCTTTAATCATGCCTTTTGATATCTGCCTGATATAATCGCGGCACACATCCAGGTCATCGTGCAAAGACTTATATATTTCCTCGTCCAGTGTCATCTGGGTTCAAACATGAAATAAATTTTTGAAAAATTTAAATCCGGAGAGAAATTTACCACTAAGGCACGGAGGGCACTAAGTTTCACTAAGAAGATGCCGGAAATAAATACATTTTTTTACCGCAAAGACGCTAAGAGCGCAAAGGTGAATACAGAGAAATCTATTTGAACTTATCCAAACAGTTCTTCCATCAGTTGTTGAACGCGGCTGATGTTTACTACTTCGATATTGAATTTTTTTGCATCGAACTTCTGGTTGAATTTGGAGATGTATATTTTTTCAAAGCCCAGTTTATCGGCTTCCGATACACGTTGGTCTATTTTGCTTACGGCCCTTACTTCGCCACTTAAACCTACTTCCGCAGCGAAGGCTATTTTGCCGGGGACGAAAATATCGTTGTAGGAAGAAGCCAGTGCGGCCATTACGGCGAGGTCGATAGCGGGGTCTTCAACACGTAGGCCACCGGCAATATTTAAAAATGCATCCTTGGTGCCGAAACGGAATCCTGCTCTTTTTTCAAGCACTGCCAATAGCATGTTTAGTCTTCTTGCATCAAAGCCCGTGGAGGAGCGCTGAGGTGTTCCGTAAAATGCAGGGGTTACCAGTGCTTGTGTTTCAATTAAAAAGGGCCTCATGCCTTCCATCATGCTGGCAATGGCAATGCCGCTTAAATCATCGTCGCGCTGGGTTAGCAGGATTTCGGAAGGGTTAATTACGGGCCGCAGGCCGTCGCCAATCATTTCATAAATCCCAATTTCGGAAGTAGAGCCGAAGCGGTTTTTAATAGTGCGCAAAATGCGGTAGGTATAATTGCGGTCGCCTTCAAACTGTAACACAGTATCAACAATATGTTCCAATACTTTGGGGCCGGCAATCATTCCATCTTTGGTAATGTGACCAATTAAAAAAATGGGGATAGAAGTTTCTTTTGAATACCTCTGAAGTTCAGCAGTGCATTCGCGCACCTGCGAAACACTACCAGGGGGCGATTCAACATAAACTGTATGCAGGGTTTGAATGGAATCAATAATGATGATGTCTGGTGCCAATTCCTCGGCCTGTTTAAATATGGCCTGGGTATTGGTTTCGGTTAATATGTAGCAATTTTCGTTTTTTATGCCAATGCGGTCGGCGCGTAGTTTTATCTGGCGGTCGCTTTCTTCGCCTGTAACGTATAGTATTTTTATGCCCTTTAGCTTTAAAGCCACCTGAAGCATGAGGGTAGATTTACCTATGCCGGGTTCTCCGCCAATTAATATCAGTGAGCCCAATACAATTCCCCCGCCCAACACCCTGTTTAACTCGGTATCGTGGGTGTCAATTCTGCGGGTTTCCAACTCATGTACTTCTTTGATGGGAATGGGCTTGGCTTCTTCGTTTCTTTTAACGGAGTATCCTTTTTTCTCTTTTAATTTCTCTTCGGTTTTATCAACCACCTCCTCTACATAGGTATTCCATTCGCCGCAAACGGGGCATTTGCCTATCCATTTGGGTGATTGGTTGCCACAGCTCTGGCAGAAATAAACAGACTTTAACTTGGCCATGGTTGCAATTTAGAAAAAACGCCGGATGAGGTTGCCAAAAGTGCAGAAAAGGCTTAACGGGATACAAGCTTTTTTAGGGGTAGCAGGCCCGGTTTAGCGGTATTAAGATACCCATAAATTTTTATCAACATTTTTCCCTGATTATTTTATTTTTGCAGGCTCAAAGACACACATGAAAAAGAATTTACTAGTTGCGTTCCTCCTGCTACAAGTGGTAAACGCATTTTCTCAGAACCAGAATGTTGGTATCGGTACTACAACGCCTGATGCCAGTGCAATTCTTGATCTTACCTCAAATAATAAAGGGTTTTTGGCCCCCAGATTAACTACTGCGCAAAGAACATCTATTGCTGCGCCTGCAGTTGGGTTATTGGTTTATGATGTCAATATAGGATGCTATTTTTATTATAACACGGCATGGGTATCTCTGTGCCAGTTATCCGGGCCAACAGGTGCCCAGGGTAATCCGGGTATAACAGGCCCCGCAGGTGCAACAGGAGCTCCGGGCTTACCGGGCGCAAGTGGTACCATTGGCGTTAACGGGGCAACGGGGGCTCAAGGCCCAATAGGTGTTACGGGGGCAAATGGCACTCCGGGTGCAACCGGGCAGCCAGGCGCACCAGGAGCCACAGGCCCACAAGGCGCTACAGGATTACAAGGCAATGACGGACCTACCGGCCTTCAGGGTATTCCGGGCATCGCGGGGCCTACCGGGCCGCAGGGCTTACAAGGTAATGACGGACCAACCGGTGCACAAGGGATACAAGGAGTAACAGGTAGTCAGGGCGATATTGGCGCAACTGGTCCGCAGGGCCCACAAGGAACGCCGGGTATTAATGCGGCTTCGGGCTCGCAAGGTGCACCAGGTGCCACCGGATTGAACGGAGCAACCGGCCCAACCGGTCCACAGGGAATACAAGGGATAACCGGTGCACAGGGGAACCAGGGCGTACAGGGTGCAACGGGTGCACAAGGCAATCAGGGAAATCAGGGTGTTCAGGGTATTACCGGGGCACAAGGTATACCGGGTGTAACCGGGGCTCAGGGAGTTCATGGAATTACGGGCGACGTTGGTGCTACCGGCTTGCAGGGCATTCAGGGTATAACAGGTAGCCAGGGTATACAGGGTGCTACGGGTGCGATTGGTGCAACAGGCGCTGTGGGGGCAACCGGATTTTTACAACCGGGGGGAGTATTCACGATGCCATATTATAATGCATCTATACCAGCCTGGATAACCACAGCCACTAATATTTACGATAACGGAACTAACGTAGCTATGGGCCCTGTGGGTGGAACAACAGTTGCTACCACCACAGAAAAACTGACCGTGCTGGGTGCAGCCATTAGCGGGTTAAATGTTACTACAACAAGTACTACCACGGGGCAATATGCGCTGCACGCCAATGGCAGTTCGTTTGGAGATGCTTACTTGGGTTATATCAACCCTACATTGACGATAAGTGGTGAAGTTGTAAGCAATCCTACCGGATATTTCACATCGGCGGCAAATGTGCCTTTGGCAGTCAATTGTATTGGGGGAAGTGATCCGGCGCTGGTAGCTATCAATTCGGCGGCAGCTGGTGGGCAGGCTGCGTTTTTATTGAGCAACAATCCGGCAACAGATGGCATGGATATAACAAACAACGCTGCGGCGGGCACTAATGTAGGCGATGGTATTTTTTCTTATACAGCCCAATCAAGTGGCTTCAGTTTTGATGGTTATAACGGTAATACAAATGGTACCGCAGCGATTGCAATCGGCAACGACTTAACTTTTGGTTATTATTTACCTGCAGGTAGTGGGGGGGCATTTAGTGGAAGCTCTACCGGGGCTGTTGGTTTTCAGCTGAACGGATTAACTGCAGGAACCAATTACTTAAATGCCGATGCCGGTCTTTACGGTCAGGATACTATAAACTCCACTATTACAAGTTTAAGGGCGATGTACCATTTTGGGGTTTGGGGAATAAATAATGATGGCTCTGCCGGGTATGGAACACGAAGTGGCGGAGTTATGGGTTCAACTACACTTTCAAATACTTTTGGTGCCATAGCTTATACAGCTGCAAATGATGTACTGTATGGTATTTATTATACCGCCGGTACTTCGGGCAGCGGTAATGGTTTTTTACCATCAAGCAATGTATATGGCATTGGTTCGGGTGGAACGGGTGGTATTATAGGAAGCTGGACCCGGGGTGCTGTAATGGGCCAGGTTAATTGCGGCGAATTATTTGCCTCTTATAACCTGGGTAATTCTTACACTTCAGGTTACCAGGCAGAATTGGTTGATGCCGGTGATAAGCGTGTAGCTGCTTTTAGTGTAACTTCGGCCGATGTTAAGGTTTATGGTGATGGTAACGCTGCGTTACAAAATGGCAGCGCAACAGTGAAATTTGATGCTTCTTTTGCAGCTATGTTGGGTGCAACACCTAATGTTACAGTTACTCCTATTGGCGAAAGTAACGGCCTGTTTATTGTAAGCATGGATAAAACAGGCTTTACAGTAAAAGAAAACAAAGGAGGGCAGTCGAATATTCAATTTACCTGGATTGCGGTGGGCAACAGAATTGATGCTGCCAACAAACCAGCCCTGCCGGCGGACCTTGCTGATAAGAATTTTGACGCCAACATGAAGGGTGTGATGTTTGACGAAAGCGATTTGGAGCACACCGGCAACCCGGTATGGTGGGATGGACAGAAGGTTAGGTTTGACCGCCCGACCGGAACAGTTTTTCATATGCAGAAAAGCGCGCCAACGGTTAAAAAGAAAATGACTAAAAAGAGCATTGGCAAAGGAGCCGGTACCACAAGTAACAAATAATGTATTTTATAACTGGCCTTAACGGGGCAGTGGCGTTAAGCATTTGGGTTCTGCTTTTCTTTAATCTGGCGGTAAATGCGCAGGTCGGGTTTAAAGAGCACATCATTTTTTTGGCATCCGAATCCTTACATGGCAGGGCGGCGGGGACTGATGATGAGCAAAAAGCTGCCGGATATATCGGCAACTTTTTGAGTAAGCAGTGCAAGGCCATAGTTACGCATCAGCAATTCACCTATCCGGTTGATTCATCCACCCGGCATCCAGCAACCAATGTTATCGGTGTCCTTAACAGGCGCAAAAGGCAGACCATCATTCTGATGGCGCATTACGACCATTTGGGTATGGGCTCATCCAAAGCCCTGGATTTTTCTCATAAAAATATGGTGCATCCCGGGGCAGATGATAATGCAAGTGGGGTTGCCATGGTAATGGAGCTGACCAGATATTTGTCAGGCCAAAAGGAATTGCCTTTTAATGTAATAGCGTTTTTTCCATCGGCACATGAGGAGGGTTTATTTGGTTCGGAATATTTTGTGCGTTCTGGTTTTGCTGATAGTATGCGCCTGGCTTTAGTTATGAATTTTGATATGGTAGGGCGTTTGGATACTTTGAGCAGAATGCTCAGGGTGGGGGTATTTTCAAACGATTCTGTATTGGTGAAAAACATTTGGGCTCATGATAATGATAAACTACATTTCAGATCAGATGACTCCAATATTGAGTTTTCGGACCTGAAATATTTGGAGGCTTTGCGTGTTCCTTTGCTGCATTTTACCACGGGTACGCACCAGGATTATCACCGGGCGTCGGATGTGGCAGCCAAAATAAATTTTGAGGGTATGAATAGCATTTTTGATTTTATATCGGGGTTTTTAAGGTACCTCGGAATGAACAATGAAAGCCCTGTGGTGAAATAACCAGGCTGGTTATTGGCATCAGGAAAGGGGAGATAATTTGTTTTAGAAAGTTAAATATCGAAATCATTTTCCGGGTCAAATCGCCCATTCTTTTAAATTTGTAAGCATGCTACGGAAAACATTACTATATACTGCTATTTGCACAGGCTTATTGTTTCCTTGTTTGGTTAGGGCACAACAACAGGCGCCTTTACAGGCAGATGCCGAAGGAAGTTATGTGAAATGGATGACCCTGCAGGAGGCGATGGAGAAGGAAAAAACACAGCCACGCCCCATTATCATGGACTTTTACACCGACTGGTGCGGATGGTGCAAACAGATGATGAAAACTACTTATGCCAATCCGGACCTTGCCGGATACATCAACAATAACTTTTACCCTGTAAAATTTAATGCAGAAACAAAAGATACGATTGAGTACCTGGGCGAAAAATACGGGCCGGTGGGTACTGGCAGGGGTGCCACAAATGCACTGGCCATAAAATTGCTGCAAAATAAGTTGATGTACCCTACCACCATGTTTTTAAACAACTACGATAAAAAGAAAGACGAATTTAGCTTTAGCATGCTGGCCCAGGGCTACCTGGATAATACCAAATTTGAGCCGATACTGGTTTTTACGCTGGAGAATGCCTTCCGGAATTCGAGCTATGATGATTTTAAGGCAGGCTATGACGTTGCGTTTTCTGATACTGCCACTGAACGCAGACTGAAAGAAATTAAATGGAAGACACCGGTTGAAGCGTTTAATAACAAAGAAACATCCAAGAAGAAAACCCTTGTGCTGATACATACGGAGTGGTGTAACGCCTGCCGGGTAATGCAGCGGTCATCTTTTATAGATACCACGGTTGAGAAATATGTTACTGACAAATACGACCTGGTGGATTTTAACCCCGAGATAACGGATGCTATTACTTTTAAAGGGCAGACTTTTTCTAATGCACGTACACCACAGGCGCCGTTTCATCAGCTGGCTATTACGCTTTGCCGCAACAGCTTTACTTTGCCCACGATGGTAATACTTGATGAGAGTATGAATATAGTGGATGCAATTCCGTTTTACCTCCCGGCGGGGTCGCTTAAAAATATTGTCACCTTTTATGGTGATGATGTTTACAAGAAAAAATCGTGGAACGATTTTATGGCAGGCATTAACGAGGCGAAGAAGAAAGAGAAGTAACGGGAGCCTTACTCAACCTTATGCGGAACTGCCGGTAACCACCATCGTACAAATATCTATTTTAAGAATTACCGTTAGAGGCCCAGCTGCTTAACTTAGCGTAAAGCCACATGGCCAGCGGATTAGCTACAAAGTAAAACATAGCCAGAGGGACGAAGGAGAACATGCCGCGTTTGTAACCTGAAAGCATCCAACCCCCTGGTGCAAATAGCGAGCCATCGGTGTTTTTCATCTGGTAAAAAAGCAAAGTATATAAAAACCAGCCTCCGAAAAACACAACCAGGAAACTAAAGCGGTCATCAGCCTGAAAAATATTTTTTCTCTTTTCCTGATTGGCAGATAGAAACAGGTATAACTTATACAAGACGTTTAAGACTATGACACCCACAAAAAAGTGGAAGACAATGCCGTAAAGCTGCGTTTCGAACAACATTTTTTTAGCGGCATCCCAAACCTGACCCAGCTTCGCTGTATCAAAAAACAGTTTCTTAATAAAGAACGAATCCTGCTGGCGCTCGATATGCGAGGTAAGGTAAAAATGCCAAAGAATAAAAGGGATTATGCTGACAATACCGTAAGTGAGAATTCTTTTTACGGTTTTGGTTTTCCAGGCATCGTATAGCAATACCAACATTATGGCGGGATAGAAAACTACCCCATCGGACCTGGTCCAGGTGGCAAATAATAATGTAATGATGCTCAGATAAAAGAAACCATCTATCCTTCGCTCATGCCAAATATAGAAACTGAGCACTGCAGCGGCGGAGTAAACTGCGGTAGGGTAATTGGTAAGCGTGAAAGAGGCATTGGCAAACATTTCAGGCGCAATCATTGTCATAAATGTGGCGAAAATGGCGGCGGTATGGGGTACAAACCTTTTAATAAGTGAATACAAAAGCACCAGCCAGGACAGGAAGAAAATTGCTGTAATTAACTTTGGGCTTTCCATGCCGCTCATATAACAAATCGCATTACACGAGGCAAACAGTGGCGGGTATAAAAGCCGCGGGCCACAACCGGCAACTATTTGCGGATTAAGGAGAACGCTGTTAGCGATAGTTCCTTCATGCGCTATGGCTTTGGCAAGTAAGTCGTAACCTTCTATACTGTCAAACTCGGCCGGTGGCCAGTAAAGGCATTTAACGGTTATGCCGTAAGCCAGGTAAAGCCCGAATACAAAAAATACAGCCCAGGGAAGATTGATGCCTGCCAGGCTGGGTTTTTCGTTGGGGAAAAGTTCAAAGCGGCGTAGTTTTTTAATGTAAAGAAAAGCCAGGCCTGCTCCGGCAACTGTAATTGTGGCCAGCAAAGCAGCTACCACATTTGAATAACGAATGCCCATACCCGCGGCATCCAAAAAGAACATCAGAAAAGTGGTATATCCCAAGCCAAGCAAAGGCGTTAATCCAAGTCTTTCACCCAGGCTGAACTTATCGCTGATAAGAAGCACAATAAGCAAACCGGTTACAAAAATGAGTGTAAATATCAGGTAGTTCATTCAGTCATTTTTTCAGAGGTAAAACCATAAAGCCTTCAGGTTTTTGAATAGCATAGTTTACTTTATTTAAACCCCAGCCATTTAATGCCAGAATGTAATTTGCCCTGCTATAAAGCTTGCTGCTATCCTTATCATCTTCGTAAACTACTTTTCGCGGATAAAGAAAATAAGTTAACCAGGGCATTTCGGGCATGCTTTTAAAGCCTACTTCGGTTAGCATTTTTCTGGGCGGAATAAGAATGATTGCTGAGTCAGGGGTTTGGTCTTTTATCCTGTTTACGTATGATATTTCGCCCATGCCAATTCTACCGCCCCATTTTATTTCGTAACGCTGTGCTACGGAAGGGTCTGGCGGATTTTGCTCCATTGTTTCAAAGTTGCCTTTAAGCATGGTATTCAAAAGCCAATCGTACCCCTGGCTGTAGTTGAAAATCACATATAAAAAAACACCTGCAACGGCTGCACCCATGATATTAAAAAAAAGGCCCGAGATAAAACTGAGGCTACCGGAGGACTCCTCTTTTTTGGGTGATGATACCGGCCTGTCTTTCTTTTTTCCTTTTTCAGGTTTCATTTCTGAAGGATTGTATTACCGGGCAAAGAAGTAGCAATGCCGGTTTATTTGAATCATTTTTTCGAATATATATTTAACAAAGCGAACCGGACGAAAATACTATTTTTAAACAAAAAGCAGACTAAAAGAAAAAGCTTACCGCTGTGCCGATATTGCTACAATAAGTAAAAAATATGTTAATCAGCCCTTACAGACTTGTTGCAGATTTTTTAATCTTTATGTTTGATGCGTCTTACCCATGAGGCTATAATGCCCATACCTGGCAGTTGGCGTACCAGTGTCAAGCTTTTTACATCTGAATGCGAATTAAGTTTATGGAATATCACATTTGGTTAAATAATGAGAACCCACTGCTTTTGAGAGGACTTTGTGCCGCTGTAAAAAACAGGATTACCCACACTATGCTGTTTTTAGCGGTTTTGCTTAGCATGCCGAAGGATATGCGTAGCCAAAATGCTTCAGCTAACGGTGTTCAAAGTTTTTCGCTGCAGGACTGTATAGACTATGCCCTGAAGAACCAGCCGAATATTATGCAGGCCACGCTTGGTTTAAAGATTGCCAGAACTACTAACTTTATTAATATATCGGGTTGGTTGCCACAGGTTGGGGCTACGGGCAACTTTGCGTTTTACCCGCAGCCAACAACATCACTTATTTCGAACCCTGTAAACCCTAACCTTCCTTTGGTGGCCGAAAGAAGCGCAATACAGGCCAGTTTTATACCTGCTTTGAATGGCACTCAAACTATATTCAGCCCTACCCTTTTATATTCTGCTACAACCGCCAAATTGTACACTAAAGCAGCTACGCAGATAATAGATAGTTCGAAGATATACGTTGCTGTAGCTGTAACCAAGGCCTTTTATAATCTGCTGCTTAACCTGCAGGAAATTGATGTTTTAAAATCAGATACGGTAATGCTTGCCAAGAGTGTGAGGGACGCATACCACCAATACGTTGGCGGCATTGCTGATGTAACCGATTACCAGGAAGCCACCATAACCCTGAATAATACTGTTGCGCAACTAAGGCAGGCTAACGAAAATATTACTCCGCAGTACGCCGGATTAAAACAGCTGATGGGCTTTCCTCCCCACAACGATTTTAATGTAAAGTTTGACACCGCTCAAATGATGAAAGATATAGGACTTGATACCACGCAGCAGTTGCAATACGAAAAGAGAATAGAGTATCAGCAACTGGCAACAGACAGGGCGCTGCAGCACAAGCTTACCGGGTTTTACGAGTTTTCATTTCTGCCAACCCTGGGTGCCTATTTTAATTACAATTACGAATACGAGAGTAATAAACTGAATAACCTGTTAGCCACAGCATCCCCCAACTCCGTAGTTGGCCTATCGCTTAACCTGCCCTTGTTTACCGGTCTATCGCGTATTGAAAGCGTGCGGAGGTCGAAAATGCAAGAGAAACTTTTTGATTATAGCCAGCAGAATTTAGAATCGGTTATTTATACGCAGTATACGCAGGCCATTGCCAATTACAACAGCAACCTGTTTAACATGCACGCGCAGCAGGATAATTCGGCCATGGCAAAAAAGGTTTACACCGTTGTTGAAATGCAATATAAACAGGGTATTGTGCCTTATCTGAATGTAATTACAGCACAATCAAACTATATATCATCGGAAATTGGTTATTTAAATGCTTTGTTCCAGGTACTATCCAGCAAGATAGATGTGGAGCAGGCTATGGGACAGATTTCCTATTAATTATTAACGCGTAAAACCAAACACTCTATGAATAGAGTAGTATTAAGTATACTTTTTGCCGCCTGTCTTACACTTTATTCGTGTAAGCCAAAGGTGACTCCGCCTACACCGCCTACGCCGGTAAATTTATATACGGTAAAATCCCAGCAGGTTTTTTATTACGATAATTTTCCGGCAACGGTGCAGGGGCTAAGCCAGGTAGACCTGCGCCCGGAAGTGCAGGGATATATTACAGGTATATTTTTTACGGAAGGCACTCACGTTCAAAAGGGACAAAAGCTTTATGAAATAGATGAGCGCTTATACCAGGCTGCTTACGACCAGGCCGTAGCTAATCTTAAAGTGGCGCAAGGTACGCAAGTGCAGGCCCAGCAGGACGCTGACCGTTATACTTATTTAAATGAACAGAATGCTGTTGCCAAGCAGTTATACGACCACGCTATTATTGCTTTGGAGAATGCGAAGAATTCAGTTGGGGCTGCGCAACAGGCTGTTAATACTGCCAAAGCTAATTTCACTTATTCTATCATTACTGCGCCTTTTGACGGAACTATTGGTTTTAGCCAGGTAAAGATGGGGAACATGGTATCTGTTGGTTCAACTATACTGAATACCATATCAACTGATAACCCGATGGCTGTTGACTTTCTGATTAATGAAGCTCAGCTGTCGCATTACCAGGAGCTGTCGCAAAGCAAAACGGCGCTTTCTGATTCGTTGTTTACTATTGTTTTGCCAGACCACTCGGTTTACCCTTACCCCGGAAAAATTTCTGTTATTGACCGCGGCGTTGATCCGCAAACCGGTACTATCCGCATACGACTTGAATTTCCTAATCCGAAGTATGCTTTACGTGCAGGTATGAGTTGCGTGGTGCGTGTGCATAACCAGGAAAAGGCACCCCAAATGGTTATACCAGGAAAGGCGGTAGTGGAACAGATGGGTGAATATTTTGTTTTTGTGGTAAAGGATACGGTGATGTTTACAGCAGCAGATTCTGCCCGCAAGGAAAAAGATCCGATGGATTCAGTGCCTGGTCCAAAATATCGTGCATTTCAACATAAGGTGCAGTTAGGGCAAACGATAGATGACCATGTGATAATTAAAGCCGGTATTGCAGATGGCGACCAGATTGTGGTTGACGGAGTTCAGGCTTTGCATGAGGGTTCGAGGGTTGCAGTATCCAAAAAGCAGCCGGGTCAGGGCGGAACTACCGGTGAGGGAAAAGGAAGCAAATAAGGATTGAATGAGTGTATATAGTATTGTGTAAAAAGTATTGAGATAACAGCGTAAAACACGCCCCAATGTTCATCAACGCTCAAATCTTTCTGCTCATTACTTTCTACTAAATACCAAAAACGAACAGTGTTATGATTGCGAATACATTTATTAAAAGACCGGTAACCGCTATAGTTATTTCCGTAGTATTGGTTATTACCGGTACTATCTGTATCCTCAATCTTCCGGTTGACCAATACCCTAATATTACTCCACCTATAGTACAGGTTAACGGCCAGTTTACCGGTGCTGATGCCCAAACGGTAGAGCAAACTATGGCTACGCCTATTGAAGAACAGGTGAACGGTACGCCGGGTATGGAATACATGCAAAGCAACAGCACCAACAACGGGCTGATGCAGATTAACGTTACCTACAATATTGGCACCGACATTGATATTGCAACGTTGGATGTTCAAAACCGTGTAAGTATTGCCACCCCTTTGATTCCCTCTGTAGCCAGCAGGCTAGGGTTAACTGTAAGGTCGTTAAATCCGAGTATGCTGATGATGGTGGCGGTTTATGCACCCAAAGGAACGCATGACATTACGTTTCTGGATAATTACACTAACATCTTTGTACAGGATGCCCTTTTGCGGGTGCCGGGTGTAGGCAGCATAAACCGTTTTACGGATGATTTTAGTATGCGCGTTTGGATGAACCCCCAAAAAATGGCGGCGTACAGCTTAACACCCGGCGATATTATAAATGCGCTGAATGCCCAAAATGTTCAGGTAGCAGCCGGTTCGGCCGGTGTGCCGCCGCAGAAAAAAACGCAGACTTTTGAGTTGGGCATACTTGTAAACGGGCGTTTAAGCAAGGTTTCGGAGTTTGAAAATATTATTGTGAAAGCCTTGCCGGATTCGAGTGAGTTGGTTTATCTGAAGGATGTTGCACGGGTGGAGTTAGGAAAATTTACTTTCAGCAGTAATTCATTTGTGGATGGGAAGCGCGCTTCTTATCTGCGGATTTATCAATCGCCGGGAAGCAATGCTTTGAAAACCGCTGAAGGGGTTTATGCTGAACTTGCACAATTAAAAAAATCTTTCCCGGCGGATGTTGAGTACAGTGTGCCTTTTGAATCGGTGACGGTTGTAAAGGTTTCAATGTCGGACGTTGTGGATACGTTGCTGATGACTTTAGGATTGGTGGCTATAGTTGTTTACCTGTTTTTGCAAAACTGGCGGTCGACACTTATACCGGTACTTGCAATACCGGTTTCTATCTTAGGCACTTTTTGCTTTTTTATACCGCTAGGGTTTTCGATTAATACGCTTACCATGTTTGGCTTTGTGCTGGCCATAGGTATTGTGGTTGATGATGCTATTATAGTGGTTGAGGCTGTGCAGCATTATATTGATAAAGAAGGTATGTCGGCCAAAGAAGGGACCTACCATGCCATGAAGGATATATCGGCACCGGTGATAGCGATTGCACTGATATTAGCTGCGGTGTTTGTGCCGGTAGGTTTTATTCCGGGCATAGTGGGGCGTTTGTATCAGCAATTTGCTATTACCATTGCTATATCAGTAATGATATCTGCCTTTATAGCCTTGTCGTTAACACCGGCATTATGCACTCTGTTATTAAAACCTTCGCCGGAGGAAAAAGAAGCGAAAGGATTAGACCGCTTGTTTCTGAAGTTTAATGCGTGGTTTGACAGGCTTACTGCTAATTATACAGCGGGGGTTAAGCGTAGTATTGCGGGCACTAAATACATCGTTGTTCTGCTGGTGTGTATTTGCGTTGGCACATATTTTCTGTTCCAGGCGAAGCCATCGGGTTTTATTCCTTCAGAGGACGATGGTAATTTGTATGTAACCTTCCAGTTGCCTGAGGCTTCATCCACGGTGCAATCAACCAATGTAATGCAGAAGTTGATGAAGGTTGTTACTACAACGCCCGGGGTAGGCCACTATGCCGCACTTTCGGGACTAAACGTGGTAACCAATGCAAGTAACTCCAACTGCGGTACTATTTACGTACAGCTTAAACCATGGGAAGACCGGAAGGCAGCAAAAGAGAAGGTGCCCGGAATTATGGATGTGCTGAAGGAACGCATTGACAGTGCAGGTATTAAAAACGCCAACGTGCAGGTAATACAACCCTCGCCGATACCGGGGGTTGGGGCAACGGTTGGTTTTAGTTTTCAGATTGAACAGCGGAATACAACGGATGACATACATGCGTTTGAAAAAGTAGTAAAGAACTTTGTTGCCGAGGCCAATAAAAACCCGGCCATCACTAACGCCTATAGTTTCTATTCGGCACATACTCCCAGTTATAACCTGACCGTTGACCGGGATAAATGTGAGAAACTGGGGGTTAATATTTCGGACGTATTTACCACCATACAGGCTTATATGGGCAGTTTGTATATCAATGATTTTACTGCTTACAACCGCACCTTCCATGTGGTGGTGCAGGCTGATACCGCCTTCAGGACCATGATATCGGATATGGACAAATATTATGTGCGCAATCAGGCGGGTGAGATGGTTCCACTGGGTACAGTTATTAGTTATAAGACCACAGAAACTGCGCCCTTGATATCGCACTTTAATATTTTCCGCTCAGCGGAAGTAGACGGTGCGCCTGCGGAGGGCTACAGTAGTACGCAGGCCTTAGAAGCACTGAAAGATGTTGCTGACAAGGTATTGCCCGAGGGATATGCTTATGAATATTCGGGCCTGAGCTATGAGGAAATTAAGGCAGGGTCTACTACTATTTACATATTTCTGTTCTCTATCACATTTGTATTTCTGTTTCTGGCGGCGTTGTACGAAAGCTGGTCGGTGCCATTTTCGGTATTGCTGGCGGTGCCAATCGGGGCATTCGGAGCTATACTTACACTTACCTGTGTTCCGGGCCTTACCAATAACGTATACGCGCAAATAGGTTTGATTACACTGATAGGCCTTGCTGCGAAAAACGCCATCCTGATAGTGGAATTTGCCAAGGTACGGGTTGACCGGGGTGAAGACCTGATTACCTCAACACTGGAAGCCGTTAGCCTGCGTTTACGGCCGATTGTTATGACCTCGATGGCGTTTATTTTGGGTGTGATGCCGCTGGTTGTTGCAACCGGTGCCGGAGCAGTGGCAAGGCGTACTATTGGTTTTACTGTATTGGGTGGTATGCTGGCGGCTACAACAATTGCCATATTTATTGTGCCGGTACTTTTTGTATTAATTACCCGATTGTCGTACGGAGAAAAACAATTGGAATACTTGCGCCAGCACCATGATAAACTGATGGAGAAGGCCAGGAAGGTAGAGGCGCAGGATATTGATCCTGAACTGGAATTTGAAATTGCCCATTCGCGGGAGCAGAACGAGGCGGAGCGGGGAAAGAAGGGTTAGTTAGTATTTAGTATAGCGTATTAAGACATGAGATGGAACTGTAATTGCCAGGTTTGTAATGCATACCAGGTAGTCTAAAAACTTAATACCATAACGATGCACCACGTATGATTGCCAATACATTTATTAAGAGACCGGTAACTGCAATCGTTATATCCATTGTATTAATGATTTCGGGCGCTATCTGTATTTTCAACCTTGCGGTAGATCAGTACCCTAATATTTCTCCTCCGTCTGTTTCAGTTTCGGGCGGCTATACGGGTGCTGATGCACAAACCGTTGAGCAAACGGTGGCCATACCTATAGAAGAACAGGTTAACGGTACCCCGGGCATGGAGTACATGCAAAGTACCAGCACCAACAGTGGAACCATGAACGTTAACGTAACGTTTGAGATTGGCACCAATGTACATATAGCTGCGCTTAACGTTCAAAACCGTGTAGGTATTGCACAGCCGTTACTGCCATCGGTAGTAAGTAAACTGGGGCTTACTGTAAGGGCGCGTAACCCCAGTATGCTGATGATGGTTGCCATTTATTCTCCCAAAGGTACCCATGGTATTACGTTCCTGGATAATTACACCAACATATTTATTGAAGATGCCCTTTTGCGTGTGCCGGGCGTTGGCGACATAACTGCACGTGGTGATAATTTCAGCATGCGGGTATGGCTTGACCCAAGCAAGATGGCTGCATATGGACTGAACCCCTCAGATGTTATAAGTGCCCTGAATGCGCAAAATGTGCAGGTGGCGGCCGGTTCGGTGGGTGAACCGCCGCAAAAAATAACGCAGCCGTTTGAGCTGGGTATTTTGGTAAACGGCCGGCTAAATAAACGCGAGCAATTTGAAAAGGTAATTGTAAAAACCATACCCGCAACCGGAGAGTTGGTTTACCTGAAAGATGTTGGCCGGGTTGAGTTAGGCAAATTTACTTTTGCAAGCAACTCTTTTGTAGATGGTAACCGCTCCTCGTTTTTGATGGTTTACCAGGCGCCGGGAAGTAATGCCCTGCAAACATCCAATGCGGTTATTGCAAAACTGGAGGAACTTAAAAAAACATTCCCTGCTGATATTGCTTACAAAATACCATTTGAGAATATTACCATTATTAAAGTTTCGATGCAGGAGGTTGTAGAAACCCTGCTAATGGCACTGGGTTTGGTGGCTCTGGTAGTGTTCCTGTTTCTACAGAACATGCGTTCAACCATTATACCCATACTGGCCATACCGGTTTCCATTCTGGGCACTTTCATTTTCTTTATACCGTTAGGCTTTACTATAAATACCCTTACTATGTTTGGTTTTGTACTGGCCATTGGTATTGTAGTGGATGATGCCATTATTGTAGTGGAGGCCGTACAGCATTATATTGATGAAAACGGTATGTCGCCAAAGGAGGCAACTTATCATGCCATGAAGGAGATTTCGGCACCGGTGGTGGCAATAGCGCTGATATTAGCAGCGGTGTTTGTGCCGGTGGGTTTTATACCGGGTATTGTTGGCCGTTTATATCAACAGTTTGCTATTACCATTGCCATTTCGGTAATGCTGTCATCTTTTATTGCTTTATCGTTAACGCCGGCTTTGTGTTCACTGCTTTTAAGGCCTACCAGGATTAACGAAAACTCAAAAGGGTTAGATGCATTTTTCTTTTGGTTTGATAAGAAATTTACAAGCCTTACCATTTCGTATTCAAACGGTGTGAAGCGCTGTATTAAGTGGAGCAAGCTGGTGGTGGTTTTCCTGATTGTCATATGTGCGGCTACTTACTTATTGTTTAAATATGAGCCAACCGGTTTTATACCATTTGAAGACGAAGGCCGTTTAATTATAACCTATCAGCTGCCTGAAGGCTCGGCTACTACACAATCTGTGCAGGTAATGACGAAAATGATGGGTATTATAGGGAGCACGCCCGGTGTTAATCATTTTGCAGCATTATCAGGTTTTAATGTATTGAGTGGTGGTACCAATTCGAACAACGGCACGATATTTTGTATGTTAAAACCGTGGGCCGAACGAAAGGAGCCTGCGGAAAGGTTGCCAGGTATAATTGATGTTGTAAAAAAACGGATATCCGCAGCTGGTATTAAAAACGCAATAGTGCAGGTGAACCCGCCTCCCCCAATCAGGGGTATTGGCCAGTCGCAGGGGTTTAGCATGCAAATTGAGCAAGGCAATACAAGCGATGATGTTCATGCTTTTGAGCAGGTAGTGAAAAAGTTTGTAGCTGATGCACATAAGGTACCTGCCATAGCCACCGCGTTTAGTTTGTATTCGGCACATACACCTAGTTACAGTCTTACGGTTGACAGAGAGAAATGCCAGAAGCTTGGTGTTAATGTAACGGATGTATTTACCACTATGCAGGCATACATGGGCAGCTTATATGTAAATGACATTACCCTATATAACCGAACCTACCATGTAGTGGTACAAGCAGATACGGTTTTTAGGGCAATGGTTTCTGACATGAATAAATATTACGTGCGTAATAAAATGGGGGAGATGGTGCCATTGAGCACGCTTATCAGTTATAAGCCTATAGAAACTGCTCCTTTGATACAGCATTTTAATATTTTCAGGTCGGCTGAAGTTGATGGGTCCACACCGGCGGGTTTTAGTACAGGCCAGAGTATAGTTGCATTGCGCGAACTTGCAGATAAGGCTTTGCCGCCAGGGTATACCTACGAATTTTCAGGACTGAGTTATGAAGAGATAAGGGCCGGGGCTACCACGGTTTATATTTTCCTGTTTTCGATTGTATTTGTATTTCTTTTCCTGGCGGCGCTTTACGAAAGCTGGTCGGTTCCTTTCTCAGTTATGCTGGCGGTGCCTATCAGCGCATTTGGAGCTATACTAACGCTTGTTTGTCTTCCTCCGCCTATTACTAACAATGTATATGCCCAGATAGGGCTGATAACCCTGATTGGCCTCTCAGCTAAAAACGCAATTTTGATTGTGGAGTTTGCGAAGATTCGTGTTGACAGGGGTGAGGAGCTAATCGAGTCAACACTTGACGCAGTAAGGCTCAGATTACGGCCCATACTGATGACTTCTATTGCGTTTATTTTAGGAGTGATGCCGCTGGTACTGGCTTCAGGTGCGGGAGCTGTTGCGCGTAAAACAATTGGTTTTACCGTATTGGGCGGCATGATAGCATCGTCTACTATTTCGATATTTATTGTGCCCGTTTTATTTGTGTTGTTTACCCGTTTTTCGTACGGTGAAAAACAACTGACTTATTTGCGTGAACACCATGAAGAGTTGCTGGAAAAGGCAAAAAAGGTTGAGGAGCAGAATATTGACCCTGAACTGGAATATGAAATAGCCCAGGCACATGAAAACGACCAACAGGTTAAGGAAAAAGGCGGGGATGAAAAGCCGCCATTAACATAAAAAATGCCATTGGCTGCACTGGCTTTGCGGCAGAATCTGTATTATTGTGCATGCGCAAATCAGCTTATCTTCTATTGCTTGTTATACCCTTTTTTATGGGCTGCCAGAAAAGTCAGGCGGTGCTTGATAACGAGACTATTCAAAGCTATATCAGCAGCCACCATTTAAATGCCCAGGTTGAACAGAATGGTTTATACTTTGTACCTGTTTCGGGCGGAAACGGAGTTTATGCTTCTTCAGCCAGTGTTGTTTCTGTTACCTATAAAGGTTACCTGACCAACGGGGCAGTTTTTGACCAGAAAACAACGCCAACTACTTTTAATTTATCGGACGTTATACCGGGATGGCAGGAAGGGATACAATTAATGCAAAAGGGGCAAACTGCTATGCTGCTCATTCCTTCGGCACTTGCTTATGGCAGTACGGCACAACCATCGCAAGGGGGTACTTATTCCGGCATACCTGCGAATTCTGTTATCATATTCAACGTTACTCTTGTCAGCTTTCAATAGCCTTTTGTCTATCATTTTTTTGTATAATCAGTTTGGTACACCGACCAATCGTTTACCGGAAAGAGTGCGTACGCAAAGAAACAAGCCCGCCAGCACCATCAAAGCCGCCAGATAAAACGCAGCACCGGGCAGATAAAATAAACCGCCTTTAGAGGTGGAGTAAGCAAACAGGTTATTCATAATTAGCGGCCCCAGGATAGATGTGATGCTTACCAGGCTTGTAAGCGCCCCTTGTAGTTCTCCCTGCTCATTAGCGGGAACCTGGTTAGATATGATGCCTTGTAATGCCGGCCCGGCAATACCTCCCATGCAATAAGGAACTAAAAAGGCAAACATCATCCAGCCCTGCCAGGCCATACCGAATAGTACAAGCCCTATTGCGTAAAAGATGAGGCCGGCATAAATGGATTTATTCTGCCCTAATGCAGGAATTATTTTACGGATAAGTAAACCCTGTACCAATGCAACCAGCAGGCCAACAGTAGCCAGAGAAAAACCTACGGTTTCTTCAGTCCAGTTAAATTTAAACATGGTATAATACGTCCAGTTGGATTGAACGGCGTGTGCGGCAATATTTATGAGCACCAGCGAAGCAATCAGTCCGGATACCACCGGATATTTTTGCAAATGTTTTAGAGAGCCAAGCGGGTTTGCCCGGGCCCAGTCGAATTTGCGGCGGTTTTCAATGGCTAGTGATTCGGGCAAAATGAAATAACCGTAAAGCACATTTAACAGGGTTAACCCCGCTGCAATCATAAAGGGAACAGCGGTGCCCCACTTACCTGCCAGGCCACCTATAACCGGGCCAATAATAAACCCTAGTCCGAAGGCGGCGCCCACAAGCCCGAAATTCTGGGCCCGTTTTTCGGGTGTGCTTATGTCGGCTATATATGCTGTGGCTGTGGTAAAACTGGCTCCCATTACGCCGGCAATCAACCTGCCTACAAATAGCCAGGCAATGGTTGGTGCAAAAGCCTGCAAAATATAATCCAAGCCTAAACCTGAAAGTGACAGAAGAAGGATGGGCCTTCTTCCGTAGCGATCGCTTAAACTGCCAAGTACGGGCGAGAAGATAAACTGCATAAATGCGAAAGAAAATATGAGCCACCCACCGTACCTTGACGCTTCGCTGAGGCCCTCGCCGGTTAGTTTTTGTATCAGTTTAGGAATAACCGGAATGATGATGCCCAAACCGATAACATCTACCAGTATAGTAACAAAAATAAACCCTAGGGCAGCACTACGTTTAACAGGCATAGCTTAAAATATATCTGTGCGAACATAACCGAAAAACAGGAAGGGTGTTATATAAAATAACTTCTGAGGCCCTTTTTTAAAGGTTATTTGATTGTGCAGGCCAATTGTTGCTGATAGCCCTTCATTACATTAAAGGCGCTGTCGTTTTTTACCAGGTAGCGGCAAATGATTACACCGGTATTTGTTTTGGGCTGTAATTGCTTTGCGCCGGTTGTTGCGTTTTTACTTATTTGAAATTCGAAGTGGCCTTTGCGTTCGGGGCTAAGGTTGTTGTAAACGTAATAGGGCTGGCAGCGGTTATCGTAAAAGGCTATAGAAGCGTAGGCGCTGTCGGGCAGCGTACCGGAAATGATGATATCATGTTGGGTTACATCATAAAAAAGGGCGCTGTATTTAAAGTCAGGATTGGGTAATACTACCCGGCGCATGCGGGCATCTGTTTTATCGTTGTTAATCCATTGGTTGGTGATTGGCACCCTGTGTGTTGCAATGGCATGCACCATATCGGGTACGTATTTTATTACCAACCATTGCGTTAACAGCGCGATTGCAATAAAGAACAGGACCGGTATATAGAGGCGTTTCATTTTTCTATATCTTTTTTATAACTGGTAAAACTGCTTTATCCAGGTGATTCATAAAATCTTCATCTCCATGATAAAGCCTTAGCACCAGTTCAAACTTTTTATCTTTTTGAGTGGGTAGCCAGTTGCCGTTTGCCGGGGTGCTGCTTAATGTTATTTTAAAATTACCCAGGCTGTCTGTTTTAAGGTTATCAGGATTAAACGAATAACGATTGACCGGGTTGGTCATTAAATACAAGTCGCGGCCATAAGCTGTAATGCTCCAGTACTCAGCCCTGATATTATGAATATTACCTTCTATTGAATATCTATTGCTACCGGTCAGACGGCTTTTATTTTCATCGCCGGAAGCGAAAAGATAAACAGCCTCCTGCGAAGGCAGGGCAAACAGTGCAAAAAGGGTAACCTGTGTGGTAACCAGGTCATCGCGGTTTAAGGGCAGGTTCGTAGTGCCGCGCCAGCTGCCGTATACCCGGAAAGCGGGGCTCCGTTCAATGCCCGTAATCCGCCAGGCGGCAATGCCGGTGCCTGTTATAATTGCCAACAGGGGAAGAAGTACCCAAAGCTTCCAATTCATAATATGATAAAGATAAAAGGAAATGTAAATAATACCACAGCTATTATTTTTTGTTTTGGGTTATTAATTAAGTAGTTTTAAAAAAATATTCATTTATGGGCGGCTCACTAATTTTTCTGATTGTTGTTATCGTTTTAGGGCTGATTATTCTTTTCAGCACTTTTGTAACTGTGCAGCAGGGTAACATTGCTATAGTTACTTTGTTTGGAAAATACCAGCGGATTATGTTTCCGGGTATTAATTTCAAACTGCCTTTTTTTGAATCTATATACAGGGTTATCTCCATCCAAAACCGTTCTGTGGAGCTGGAGTTTCAGGCCATAACAGTTGACCAGGCCAATGTTTATTTTAAATCCATGCTGCTTTATTCGGTGCTGAACCAGGAGGAGGCGACGCTAAAAAATGTTGCATTTAAATTTATTGATGAGAAGAACCTGATGCAGGCATTGACTCGTACTATTGAAGGCTCTATACGGTCGTTTGTGGCAACCAAGAAACAGGCAGAAATTCTTCTGCTGCGCAAAGAGATAATTGAATATGTGAAGGCACAACTGGATAAGCAACTGGAGGACTGGGGCTACCATTTGCAGGATTTACAATTAAACGATATCACCTTTGATGAGGATATTATGAAATCGATGAGCAGAGTGGTGGCTTCCAATAACCTGAAAGCAGCAGCTGAAAATGAAGGCCAGGCTTTGCTGATAACCAAAACAAAGTCTGCTGAAGCAGAGGGGAATGCGATTAAGATTTCGGCAGAGGCTGAAAAAATTGCTGCACAGTTGCGCGGACAGGGCGTTGCCCTCTTCCGGGAGGAAGTGGCAAGGGGCATGAGCGCTGCTGCGAAAGAAATGGAACAGGCTAACCTGGATACTTCTATGATTATGTTTAGCATGTGGACGGAAGCTATCAAACAATTTGCTGAGGTATCAAAAGGGAATGTCATTTTTCTGGACGGTTCAGCAGATGGTATGCAGCATACGCTTAAACAAATCATGGGGCTGTCGCAAACAAAGTCTGCTGAGCCTACGGAACCGCAGAAGAACTAGGACCCCTTATTCTGGTTAAAATTGTTTAGCAGGTTTATTTATGCATGAGCAAAACCTGATCATGACCAGCATTTACAATGGGTAGCAAAATACCATTCGGCTTAAACCTTTTTACAACCGAATAGTTTTTAAGTTCGGCCACGTGATCGGCGATGGTGTAGTAAAACAGAGTTTGGGATGTGGTATCTATATTGCTGCTTTGCGGGTTTGCCAAAATGAACCAGGGTAAATTTTTTGTTTTTACATAGAACGAAAATGATGGGTGAAGAAAGCTGGTGAGGTTCAGTTCAATTTTTTTTGTTTCGGGATGTTGCTGTTTGTATGACTCTATTGTGTTCATTACATCATAGGTGTAAGCATCAAACGACCATTCATAAACAGAATTCAGATTTATAGCTACTGCAAAGTGCCAGAGGAGAAGAAGCGAAAGAAGCCCTGAGGCTATTTGGGCGAGCAGCAGGTTTTTGGCTGCTATGTCCCGCACGAAAAAAACCAAAACCAAAACGAACATCAGATAATAAATAAGTGCAGTTCTGCCGCTTAGGTAAGAGGTGTTAAAGCAATATATCTGTAACATATTTAAAGCCCAGACCAATAAAAGCAGAATAAATACCAGGTTAAATGGGTCGGTGAGTGCAGAGCGCAAATCCTTTCTGAGTTTGAGTACGAAGTTGAGGCCGGATAATAATCCTATGATACACACCATCATTGACAGGATTTTGTCAGTAAGGCCAGGCAAAGGGACACCGTAATTAAACCGGTTAGTTTCGCTTAAAAGGGTATCGTAAAAAAATCCTGTGTGATCGCCGAAGGTTGACTGAATGCATTGTTGCATGTTTTTTAAGGGGAAGTAGCATAACGCTGCAAAAGAGATTGCCAGAAGACCCGTAATTGCAAAAGCGCGTTTTACCGGTATTGTAACAAAACCTGCATTTACAAGCATGCCGGACAAAAGGATATTTATAGCGGCCCAGAAAATTAAGAAGGTGAAATTTGAATAGGCCGCAAGCATGGCGAATAAAATTGTGAGGCAGTACCATTTCATTTGCCTGCCCGAAGAAAAAAGCAACAAACAACTTATTGAGCAAGCCATGAAGGCGTTGGCCATGCCATAGCCACGGGCTAAACTAAAAAAATCTATCAGATAAGGATTCAGGAATACGCAAATTAATGGCAGGCAAAGCAATAACAAGGATTGCTCAAAATATCGTTTGGCTAAAGCAATGACGGAAATCACGAACAGAAAAAATGAGAGTACGTTGGGCAGTCGTAGCGCCCATGGTTTATCTCCTAAAATAAATTGACAAACCTTTATGGAAAGGGAATTTAAAATATGGTTGTTTGAACTGCCATCAGCGGCAAGTATAACATTGGGGATGCTTGTGTTGGTGGTGTAGCGATCCCATGTTACTACCTCGTCAAACGTTAAGGGAAGTGTAACTGCTTTATAAATGATTACAAATGATAAAACTGAAATCAGGGCAAATAGAATAGGTGCCGAAATCATCTTTTTAAGCATGTAGCAAAAGTAAACGTATTATTTACGCTTTGCCACATGTTTGTGGGAAGGGTTTTAGTCCGTTAACTGGATGGTTACATTTCAAGCTCTGCGGGAGGGAAAAGCACTTCGCCCGTTTCGGCGTCTTCAACTTTAATAGCACTTTGAGGGCATTGCCCGGCTGTTTGTACAAACTCCTCCGCATTTACTCCGCCGGTCGTAATGAGTTCTGACTGTCCCTGCCCGTTCAGTTTGAACGCATCAGGAAGAAAGCCCACGCAGAGCCTGGAGCCCACGCAGCGGTTATGGTTAACGGTTACTTTGATACCCATAGTTTAAGGCATTATAGTTTATGAAATGTTACCGGCAGGTTTTTTAAAGCACGATGTACCACCGATGGATAGTAATTCAGGTAAGCATCTTCAGGTAACCTGGGGCAACTGATGCGTTTAATCATTCCGGCAAAAGCTTCTTCAGCTTCCATACGGGCAAGCGATGCACCCAGACAAACGTGTATGCCATGTGCAAAGGCTACATGCAGATTAGGGTCGCGGGTTATATCCAGTTTATCAGGAGCGGTGAACTGAAGCGGATCGCGGTTAGCGCCTGACAGGCTTACTAACAAGCGTTCGCCTTTCTTTATAAGTTTATCACCTACCATTACATCTTCCTTGGCCCAGCGGACTGTTGATTTTACAGAGCCGTCAAAACGGAGCAGTTCCTCAACTGCTTTTTTTATTAACTCAGGCTTTTTGTGCAACAACGTCCATTGGTCAGAGTCTTGCATTAGCGCTAAAGTTCCGTTCGCAATCAGGTTCATGGTGGTTTCATGGCCACCGAATATTAATAGTACGCAGGTGCCCAGCACATCATTATAAGTAATCTGGCCAGCCTCTTCTGCGGCAATCAGAAGGCTTATCATATCAGTACCCGGGTGTTCGCGCCTGTGCACAATCAGAGGTTCGATATAATTTACCAGCGAGGTTATGCCTTCACAGGCAATTTCGCGGCGGCGGGGTTCATCGGCTTTAATAAAAAAGAAAACGCCAATGGCTTCGGACCATTCTTTTATTTTCTCACGGTCCAAATCGGGCGCGCCGATTAATTCAAGTACTACGGACATTGGAATGTCATATGCCAGATCGTGAACAACTTCCATTTTTCCTCTGTCAACAACTTTATCCAAAGCTTTCTGAACTATCTTTCTTACCATAGGCCGGTATCTTTCAACGGCTGTGGGTGTAAAGAGTTTATTGAGTAACATACGCAAAACAGTGTGGCTTGGCGGATCGCGAAATACCATCCAGTATTTAAGCACTTTAAATATTGGAGCAATTTCCTCGCGTTCCTGCGGTGTTAATTCGTTTTCCAGGTAGCCCATTCTATCTGATGAGAAATGGTCGGGATCGCGTAAAACATCTACTACTTCTTTATAGCCTGTGAGTACCCAACCTTTCCATCTTTCATTCCAGTGGACTCTTTCGCTTTCGCGCAGTTTGCGGTAATAAGTATGGGGGTCGGCAACCACCTCAGGTGCCATTAAATCGTCCTTTAAAATTAATGCCTCCATGGTTACTTGGTTTAAGTAATCAAAGGTGGTTTCATTGAGAGCAGCTTTTAATGATAAAAATCAGGCAGGCAGCTTTATTTTGTTACAATAACACCATTACTATTGTAAGGAAACATAACATTGTGGTTATATAAGCCAAGGGTTGGATTTTTTGCGATTTGCCAGGGATTTATTGAACCGTTAGCCAGTTCCTTCTTTCAAAATCAGGGTTTGTTTGAGACCGTATAAGCACTTCGATTTTATCTCCTTTGTTTAAATTTTCGGATGGGGTTATGTTGCAGGTTCTTGAACAATACTTTGGTACCCGATCGGTGGTAAATTGTTTGATCAGGACACCCGAGGCTGAAGTTATATTGACATTATACAGATCGCTCTCTGAACCTTTATTAAATATTCTGATGTTAAAGACCGGTGAATTTTTGCTGATGGTATCCCGATCGGTTTCAAAAACAAAATAACATGGATATAACGATGATACGTAATGGGCGCGGTATAACCGGTGCAAGCAGGTGATGCTGTCCTTTATAACGCCGCTAATTTCAGATTGCCACACAATTTTTTTATCCATTGTAATTTCGAAAATCCGGTCGGAGGTACCCGTGCATACCAGAAGGTTTCCGTTTTTTAGCTGGTCCACATTTCCGCCATTGCGGTTAGCCCGGCGTTCGGTTGAGTCGAGCTGGCAGTCGAATTGCCATATAATTTTATTGCTGTCGTCAGGTTGTTGGGAAATAATGACAGCGCTGGGGATGCTATCACTACCGGGATAATCGTTGCTGTTAAAAACTGCAATGTTGCCGTTATCCAGGATATTGGCATCGTGTTGCTGGTGAAGTTCGACGGGATGATTGGCTCCGCCCAAATATATCCGAAGCCCCCAGCTATCAACTACTTTACCGGTACTTTTTTCAACTTTAACAATGCGGCTTATATCGCGGAAACCCAAATAGACAAATTCGTTTTTTTTGTCAATGCTAAAAGCATTGATATGTGCTTTCAGCGGATATTCAATATGCTGATTCCTGACCCGGGGCCTTAACGGGTCGTATTCGAGATAGTTATAGCTGTTCCAGCTCCATACTACGTTGCCTTGCCGGTCGTACTCTATTACAGTGCCTGTTTCATCTTTGGCATATTCGTGGCCGTTGAAGAATTGCCGGTCACCGTATCTTTTTTTGCCTGGGATGGTGTCGGAATATTGCGGAGAAAGCTTATGCCATAACTCATTACCCAGCACCATGTAATGACCATTGGGGAGACGCTTAAAGTCATGATTATAACCCTCGCCTCCGATTCCGGAAACCTTGCCATCATTAGGTGCCCGCCAAAGTACCTGGCCATTTAAATCGCGTTCAGCAACATCTGAATCAGCCAGGCAAGTTATGGTGCCGGCCGGAGTTAACCTTAAATCAAAAATTACCGGGGCGAATGCCATACTCTTTGCTGTAAGCTGAATTCCGTTTACGGTTTTGGTGGGTGGTAAAAGGTTAAAGCGCCAGTTTATGTGCGGAAGGTACCAAACCGGTTTTCCGGACCGGTCAATAATACTGTGCATGGCATCTATCAATATTAAACCACCGGCATTTTCAGCCGGGTCATTTTGGGTTACTTTTAGATCAAGGATTTTTTTTTCAAACATCGAATCTTTAACTATTTCAAAATAGTAAGGGCCATGCCACTCAGTTGGTTGCCCATTGGTTAAACCGGCATATCTCCATTGATATTTTTTGCCGAATTGAAGATTGCTGACCATAGTTGCGGTGGCAGAATCTTTTTGTTCAACTATGGGGAGATAAAATGCGGAAGGTGATGAGCCTTCGGCTATCTGTATTATGTAAATGTGTGCACCCTTAACTTTTTCATACTCAAACATTACCTGGTTGTAATTGAGTTTAGCGCCGGGTGCAGGAAATACCCGGGCCAGGCAATTTATTGCTGAGAGCAGGATTAACAGAGATGTAAGTTTATGTTTAAGCATTTTACCCGCGGCTTAATACCATGGGTGAATTTAGCAAGGTAACTATAACAAAACATGCTTTATTGAGGAGTTATTACATCTTAATCACTTTGCTCTGCGATATGATTGTCCCATCTTTACCAGCCACACGGATTAGGTAAATACCATTACTCTCTCTATTAATATTTAATTGCATGGTGGCGCTATTGGCTGAAACATTGGATATCATTTGACCTAAGCGATTATATACTTCAATCATTTGACCAGCCTGCAGGCCTGAGATTGTGAATTGCCCGGAGTTAGGATTGGGGTAAATATTTATTGATGCCTGTTGTGTAACTTTATCTAAGCCGGTGTTCAGGATAGTCAGATCACCCATTCTTAACCCATTGCCAAAACTGTTTACCCAAACTTCGTTTTGATTATATGGATTGAAATAAACGCGGTTGGGCTGACGGAAAGGATATTGATTGAGTAGCGTAATTGAAGGAGAGTCAGCTTCAATATCGGAAGAAAACCAGAGGCCTTCCTGTTGTGTGGTTATGTAAGCCTGGCCTGCATGTACGGGATCGAAAGTGATAGAATAAACCCATGCAAGGGTATCAATTCGTACCCAGCTTACTCCTCTGTTGGTGGTGCGGTAAAGGCCGCCGAGTGTATTATTAGGGCCACCCCAGTTATCATATACTCCGGCGTACCAGGTATTTTGTGTTGTATCCCATGGGTCAATAACAACATCCATGGTCCAGTACTTCATGCCGGGGTCACTGCGATCTGTCCAGGTGTTTCCCTGGTCGGTGCTATAGAATACGCCAGAGCTATCAGTAAATTTGCCGTTTGGATTTATCCGGCCGGAATAAGAGGCGACCACACTGCCATCGTTAAGCACCCGAACATTAAACGGATGTCCCTGCGTTCTTGACGGAGCTGTACATTGTGCCCACGTTGCAGCGGCATTCAACTGAATATTATTGGAAACCCAGATGCCACCTTTGCCACCCGAATGATTGATAACGCTGGCGTATATCCGGTTGGAATTAGTGGGGTCCAGCGCTACCCAGACAACCGGGGCGTTAAAATTGTGCATGGTTTGAAAAGTGGCTCCTCCATCGCTGGAGTAGGCAACTTCACCGGAGCCGTTATCCAGTACGGCATCTTTTAAATGGGTGCTTTCGTACATATCATGGATGCCCGACGTGGCTGCATAAATAACATGAGAGGATGGGCTTTGTGCAAATTTATAAACGGTATTAAAGCTTTTTAAATGAGAGTAGTTAAAGGACCAGGTGTTACCACCATCGGTGCTGCGAATAGCAGTAATATCCGTGCAGCCAGAAAAAATGTTTAATGAATCAGTCCACATTAAATCCCATTGCGAGGTTACTTCCAGGCCATTGGGGTGATAGCTTTTTCCTGTGGGTGTTGGTGCGTTGTCTGCATTGAGGTCGGCACGCGGTACGTAGGCATCCTTCCAGGTAGCGCCGCCATCTGTGGTTATGTGTGTGAATCCCTCACCGGTAAGCACTGCATAATTGGTGTCCGTAAGACTTACGGTAAAACCAAACGCATATTGGTCCCACGACCAACCTAAATCTCCACCTGTGCCGCAGTATCCGGTTTGGATATTCTGGTTATTGGCGGTGTTGAATACATGAGACCAGGATGCGCCTGCGTTGGATGTTTTAAGCACTTCGGGGTATTGTGTGTTGCCATCGTTACCTGCCAGGTAAGCCACATCAATGTTGTTACCTGCCATGCCTACAAAAAATGGAAGATCGTTGGTTAGGATACCGGATTCTTTTTTCGTCCAGTTACCGGAACCATAATCGAGCGAGTAGACGTTGGCGTAACCGCCATTATTATCTCCGGTTTCACCAACATATACATCACCGGCCGGTTGGGTAATGCAGAAAAACCGGGTGATTCCGCCTGATTTTGCACCTGCACAGGAGATTATATTTTCGGAATAGGGAATACCCGGCATTTGTGGAACAGACCAGCTTGTGCCACCGTTGGTTGAAACCATTAAGCCGATGTTGGTGCATATGTAAATATTCCGGCCATCGAAAAAAGTACCGGCAATGTAAGCGCCCGCACCGGTGGTGTCCTTATAAAATGCGCCACCAAAAGTAGTACCCCCATCATTTGAAAAATAGAGGTTCGAGTAATCGGAAACAATTAACTGATTTGAGTTTTGAGGATTTCCGTATACAAGCCAGACACCATTTCCGTTTGTTGCATCGGTGGTGTAAGCCCAGGTGGTGCCTCCATCAGCAGATTTTGTAGTGTAGCCATTACCACTGCTGTTATCGAAGGTGATACAATATCGGGTGTTGGGATTATTGGTAAACTGTACCTTAGATGGATGGCCCGCCTGCACGTATTGCCAATTGACGATATCCCAGGTATTTCCGGTATCGGTTGTGTGGTATAGCCCACTCATATCACAGGACACATACAACTCGGCAGGATTAGTTGGATTTATACCAGGTGAGTATTGTGCTCCTCCACCTGCTAAACCGTGATAATGAAAAGAGGTTGGCTGCGTGTTGCCGAAAAAAAACAGCAGGAGCAGATATGCAACGAGGAGAGTTTTTTTCATGGGTTTGCAATTGTATTTTTAAAACTAACACTTGTTTTCTGAAAGGCTTCAAATATTCAGAGAGAAAGATTGGGCATTTGGTTGCTTTTGTTATTTGCGACACACGGAAGCTGTTGTTTGGGAATTGGTGATTGCGGCTACATGCGCAAAACACAGTAAACTGTTCTATATTCATTTACAAAAAAATAAATGCCGGTGCGAAACTTAACCCTAACTTTGATCTTATTTATTTCCTGTTTTGCGGTTACCCTGCTAAATGCCCAACCTTCAGGGCGCGTTAATTTTGATAAGGACTGGAAATTTACTTTGGGAAAGCCAAATGAAATGAAGGCACCACAAGCACCGGTTTCGGAGTGGAGAAGCGTTGACCTTCCGCACGATTGGAGCATAGAGGGGGAGTTTAGTGCGAAAAACCCGGCTACCAACGGCGGTGGGTCTTTACCAGGTGGGATAGCTTGGTACGCCAAAACCATTAATATAGACGGCCCTATAAAAGGAAATAAATTATTTATTGAGTTTGATGGAGTTTACATGAACAGCACTGTTTGGGTGAATGGTTATGAGGTGGGTACCCGGCCTTATGGTTATGCAACTTTTCAATATGATATAACTCCATTTGTGCAAACAGGGAATAACTCGTTAGTGGTTAGGGTTGATAATTCCAAACAACCTAACTCGCGCTGGTATTCAGGTAGCGGGATTTACAGGCATGTATGGCTGATAACAACCCCGGAAATTCATTTTACCCAGAATGGAACTTATTTTACTACACCGGTAATTACCGATAGGGAAGCTACCGTAAACGCATCCGCTTCGGTTTTAAATGAAACCTTTTTGCCTGCTGATTTTGAAGTGAGGGTAAGCATTTATGATGCTGCGGGTTCTTTGGTAAGCGAACAAAAGCAGGCCAAGGTGGCTTTAGGGGAATCGGTGGCTACCATAAGCCAGCAATTAAAGATTGCCAACCCACATCTTTGGGATGTGGAAAATCCTTACCTGTATAAAGCGGTTACAGAAATTTATAAGGATAACGAACTGCTACAGAGCTATACCAACAACATTGGCATAAGGTATTTCCATTTTGATGCCGACAAGGGGTTTTCGTTAAACGGAAGGCCGACGAAAATTCTGGGCGTGTGTAACCATCATGATTTGGGTTGTTTGGGGGCAGCACTGAATGAACGGGCTTTGGAAAGGCAGTTGCAAATTATGAAAAGTATGGGATGCAATGCTATAAGAACCAGCCATAACCCGCCGGCACCGGAGTTACTGGATATGTGTGACAAGATGGGGTTTTTAGTGATGGACGAGGCTTTTGATTGTTGGTACCTAAAG